>JADMIH010000022.1 GCA_015478675.1 Chloroflexota bacterium
TCAACTGCTCTGTGTACCAGGGGTACTTCACCAACGATATATCTACTATTGCAAGATCAGGGCGCACTTTCTTCACATCTTGCAGGTAGTAAGTGGGGGCATAGAAGTCCCAGTAGTTGGTCAGGAGGATGCTGTTTGGCTCAAGGCTGTTATAGACATTCATTGCATATTGCTCGGCGAGGTAATCGCTGCTGAGGTTCTGGCGCGGATATTGGAGCACCACGATTACCGCCACAACTGCCAGGGTGATCGCTGCCGCCAGCCCCCTTGTGCGCAGCGGCATCTCACTTTTCTGACGTACAAAGAAGTAGACCGGAGCAGATACGAGCCAGAGCATCAACATCATATAAAAAGGGACGATATATGGCTCGATCTCCGAGATGCCGTAGGCTACTGTGAAGAAGAGAGTTATCAATATCGTCAGTAGTGTGGCTACGAACAGGGCGGGCTTCAGTTTTGCCAGCAGAGAGCCGGAAAAGATAGAGCCCAGCATAATAAGCGCGCTGAACCATGCCCACTGGCTGCTTGCGTATCTCCAGAGCGCATTCAGGCTGTCTCCCACGCCGCCGAAGAGATACACCCTGTATTGCCAGCCGCCCACGTGGCGCCAGAAATCGCCCCAGCTGTCAGGCGAACCCCAATCCATCAAAGGGTTCTGGCTGGAGCGTAACGGCAAATAGAGATAGAGGAGTAAAGGTAGCAGGAGCGCTGGGAGAGCGAAGCGCCACGAAGCCGTAACCGTACGCAGCCGCATCTTCCAGTCGCGCCCGTAGAGGACCAGGACAAGTAGACCGGGGATGAGCAAGTTGGTCATCAAGTGATTGGTGAGGGAGATGCCAAGAGTAAGGGCAATGGCGACCAGCCAGCGTTTTGCCTGCTTCGCCTCACCACGCTCGTAAGCCCAGCGTTGCTCAAGGGCAAGCAAGAAGAGAAGCGCCACAAAGAAATAGTGGAGGCTATACATTTTGGCTTGTGCAGTCCTGCTCCAGAAAGTGGCCGATGCGCCAAGCAGCGAAGCGCCTGCCACGGCGACCAACACAAAGAGCCAGCTTACAGTTGTCGGAGTCGGAGCTGGAGAGCTAACCGCCGTACCGGGATTATTCGCACCGACAGCGGCTGTAGAGCCTTTGGCGCGCCTGCGCTGCCCTGGGCGAGCAGCAGATTGGCGGGCCGGCATCCACCTTAGATAGCGAGTTACTTCATAGAGTAAGCAGAAGAGAGCGCCCACCGCCGCCGCGCCCCAGAACGCTGAGAGCAGATTGACCCGCCAGGCGACCTCGCCGCCCAGCAAGTGTGAGGTTACATACCCCATTAGCACGTAAAGCGGATAGCCTGGTGGGTGTGCGATGCCGAGGGTATAGGCGGTGGTAATCAGCTCACCGCTATCTATAAAGTTGACTGTGGGGGAAGCCGTAGAGATGTAGATACCGAGCCAGACGAGGCTCAGTAAGCCCCCCACCAACCATACAAGGCGGGAGGAGCCTGCCTGAAAAGCGCGCAGCATGATTACTCCTGACTTTTGTCAGAAATAAATATACAAAACAAGGTTAAAGAAATCCAGGCCCCATCACAGAGGCCCGGATTCTAGGAAGGAGTAGAGAGCTATGAGATGGAGTCGCATAGTCTCCTACTGATAATACGTTTGAGGGTTGCGTTTTCTTACGGCATTGTTCTGTGGGCTAAATTACCGGGCGCGTGAAACGCGACGGTTTGCGAGCGAAGATATAACTGTCACAATCCCTCATCAGTAACGCAATACGCGCTGTATACTACGTATTGCACACTTCGTAACTGTTCAGATATAGGGTGGAGGGAGAGGGAGCTAGCCCCCAACGCCCCCTCTCCCATGAAGGGAGATATACTCTCCAGCAACAAAGCCCCCTCTCCCCTCGAGGGGAGAGGGGTATGGAGTGAGGGAGAAAGCCCCCTCTCCCTTCATGGGAGAGGGGGCATGGGGAGAGGGTGCGTTGGGGGTGAGGGTACGCCTTCACAGCTACTCCTTCATGATTGCTCCACCCCATCTCTGAACGCTTACCACACTTCACAAGGTGGAAGCAGTGCGCTGGATATGTTATAGTTTCTTCTGCGATGCTTAACGATAGAGTTTCCTGTGGAAAGCGACCTGGCATTCGCCCTGGCGCTGGCCCTTTGCTTTTATTCAGCACATCTCTGGTGGCTCTCTTCTGCCTTGTGGTCCTGGTGGCCTGCGATCCTTCGCCTTCGGACAGCACTGCCAGACCGCGGCCAACTCCCTCAGCAATAGTGACGTTGGGCGCGGTTATCGTGGACAACGGCTTACAGGGCACACCTGGCGGCACCGGCGCGCAGCGCACCGTCACGCCCCGTCTCTTCCCGACGAAAGTGATCCCCACCGATACGCCTTTACCCACCAGAACGCCGAGCCCTACGGTCACACCCGGCACACCCCTTCCCACGGGCACCCCCACTCGAACGCTGACTCCTTTCGCTAGCCCTACCCGCTTCCCGACGGCCACAACTCTGGTTGGTCCGCCCACTGTCACCCCGCGCCCATCGAAGACAGCTACCGCTACGGCTCTCCCGGCCACAGCCACCGTCACTTCAACTGTTACTTCCACGCCAACTTTCTCTTTCCCTGAGGCGACCATCACTATTGTTCTTCCATTGACCCCAGGGGCATTTGAGACGCCACAACTGGCTCCTACTCCGACCATTGCTCCCTTCCCTGAGATTACTGCTTCACCGTCCGCGCAGCAGTAGCGGGATGGGCAGAGCTAAATCAAGGAGAAGATACAAACTCCGTTTAGATGTGTTTGCCTTATGAGCGCGAAGCCTCCTCTATGCGTCCCAGGAACTTGTTGATCTCCTTGTTCATATCCTCGATAAACTCTTCATTCCAGGAGTGCTGCCCACCATGATAAACGTACAGGCGGCGTTCAGGGCGATTACGCACGAGAGCTTCTAACACGGGCACGGGAGCGGCAAAGTCGTGCTCGGAGGCAAGGATAAGGATAGGAGTGTGAACGCCTGGCATCTGTGTGCGAGCATCGGTCAGCATAAGGTCGTGCAGTAGCTCACCGGCGGCAAGCAGGTTGGCCTGCTGCTTGTGGTCTATGTCACGCTCGGCAAGCTCAGGTATCGCATCGGGCGGCTTGTTCAGGATTATCTTGTGCATCAATGCGTCACTTGAGCGCAGGGCATCCACTAAATCTCGAAGGGGAGCGACGTTGAGGGAGTAAGCGACAATCGGGCGCGCCCACTTTGCTGAGATAGCGACTTTGCCGAGGAACGGCAGATGAAGCACCTCGCCTACCACGGCGTCCTGGTGGTCAAGGGTGTAACGCACCGATATAGGCGCACCCGTAGCCACGCTCGCCAGCACAATCTTTTTATCCCCAAGCCCTGCCTCATGTACAAAGCGGTCGAGCCATTGTGCATAGCCCCCTATGTCGTGCTTGTATTGGGGCTCCATTGTTTCAGAGCCCCCGCAACCCGGCAAATCGGGCAGCACCACGCGCCAGCTTTGGGGCACACCCTCGATTACGGCCCAGAACGAGTCTCCGCCCCCCATGAGGCCATTTATGCCAACGTAAGCGTACTCTGCGTCCACTGGGCCACGCGCTGTGTAGGCCACCCGCCTGCTGTCAACCTGGATTCTTTTCTCTTCCATTTTCGGGGTTAGTTCCACGTTGTTCGCCTCCTACAATGCCGCCCCTTTACTTTGCAAGCTCTATGCCTCGAAGTGGAAGGGCACATAACTTGCAAGTAAGACAAGGCACGATTGTCTAAGTCGAAAATCAGGGGGGACCAGGATGGCTGATATTATTAGCGACAAGACGTATAACCTGCTGGCGATCATGCTCAGCAAGCTCGAAGGTCTGGCGGCATACGACACATACCTGGAGGATGTGGACGGCGAGGAGAGAAATATAATCGAGCAGATCCGCCGCGACGATGAGCGTCACGCTGAGATGTTGCGTGCTGCTATCGAGAAGCTGGTCAAAGAAGGGGGCTTCAAGTAACAGCCAAATAGAAGTAACAAAGAAAATGCAAATGGCTCGTGAGGCTCAGGATTCCTGAGCCTTGTGCGAGCGATAGGGCTTTTGTTACTTGCCCTTCCCAAGCGCCTCTTTGAGCACTGCTTCGACTTTGCGTGTCTGTTCTTGCCTTGAGAAGTGCTCGATCACGTAAGCGCGGCCACGTTTGCCCATTTTGGCGGCTTCTTCGCGGTTTGCCTCCAGCCGTTCTATAGCTTCAGCGATGTCGGCTGCGTTTTCGGGTCTGGCGGCTAAGCCTGCGTTCGCTTCTTTCATCACGGCCTCAGCTTCGCCCGCCACGCTGAGCACTACCGGACGCTCACATGCCCACGCCTCAAAGAGCTTTGAGGGCAGCGCTCCTCTAAACAGAGGCTCAGCCCGCAGAGGCACAATCATGCAGTCGGCGGCTGATAAATATGCAGGCATCTTGCAGGACGGCACTTCCGGCAGGAAGCGCACATTCTCTAGCCCCAGCGCCTCCTTGCGTGCTATCAGCTCGGCCTTTTTCGGACCCTCTCCAACGAAAAGGAACTCAATATCTCTACGATTCTTCAGCAGGTGAGCAGCGTCCAGGAGCGACTCCAGCCCTTGCGCAATGCCATGTATCCCTGCATACATGACAACGTAGTTGTCTTGCAGACCCAGTTGGGCGCGCAACTCACCCGCGCCTGACAGATCGGGCAGGAAAAGATCTGTGTTCGCGCCGTTTGGTATGAGCGCCAGCTTATTCGTAGATATACCTCTCTCCCAGAGCTCCCGGCGGATTCCCTCCGTTACTACCACGATACGACGGGCACGGCTATACAGGAAGCCTTCCAGCTTTTCGGCGGCGCGGATGGCTTTGGGGCTGCTCAGTTCGCCCAGAGCTACAGCCGACTCCGGCCAAAGGTCGCGCACTTCAAAGACAAAGGGTATCCTCCTTAGGAGGGCGACAGCCACCCCTGCGGCTCCCACAAAGAGAGGTGGAGAGGTGGCATAGATCGCATCGTATTTGCCCCGAAGCAGCGTTCCGGCGAGCGCGGCCATCGCCATGTAGCTGAGATAGAAGCGCATACGCGACTTGAAGCTCTTCTCGGCAGATGCCCACACCCATAGGCGCAGCACGTCTATCCCCTCCTCTGTACGCCGCTCGGAGATCTTTCCTGTGTAGGCGGGTGGGATAACCCCTGACGGGTGATTAGGCACCTCTGTGATAACCGTCACTTGATGTCCCTGCGACACGAGATAGCGGCACATCTCATAGGCGCGCGTTTGTGTGGCTCCCACTTCCGGCGGGTAGTATTGGGTGAAAAGAAGAAGGCGCATCAGTGCAGGCTGAACGTCTCTTGCTCGGCGTTGGCGGCCACATAGGGGGAGATCCCTTCCTGCATAAAGACGCGCCACCATGAGGTCACGCTGAGCATCTTCCATAGGTCCAGGCTGCGGTCAGCTTTGCCTGAAAGGTGCTCGTCGAGCATTGCCTTTATGTAATCACGCGAGAGTAGCCCCGCTTCGCATGCTTGTGAAAAGAGCAGTTCCTCGCGCACCCAACCTGCCAGGCTTCCTCTGAACCAGATCGTGATAGGCGTAGGCATGCCCATTTTGTCGGTGCGGTTGTAGACTACCGGCGGCAGCAAGTCCTTTACAGCCCGGCGCAAGATGTGTTTCATTTCCAGATTGCGCAATTTGAGAGCGCTCGGCACGCTGGCGGCATGCTCGATCAGCCTGTAGTCGAGGAGCGGCGCTCTCGACTCAAGAGAGAAGGCCATGCTGGTACGGTCCTCTACTTGCAGGAGGGCAGGCAAGTACCACTTCAAGTCCCAGTACGTGGCAGCGCCCAGTGGTGTTCTTGACGAGCTACTTGCTTGTTCGAGCAACGCGATTTCCTCGTCTGTATCCCAGGATGAGCCTGGCGCAAAGAAGCTCTCTCCTGCCCAGCCGCCGAGGGCTGCCTGCGGCTTGAGTCTCCCGCTTCTCCCCTGCGATAGCGCTTTGAGCAGCGATGCGCGGGTAGGACGGCGCGTGAGGAGCAGGAGCAAATCCTTGCCAAGTGCGCTAACCAGGCTGGGGTGCCTCCGTGCTTGCCGGATCAAGGTTTTGAGATAGGGGGGAATGTAGCCGAAGTAGCCGCCCCATGCTTCGTCGCCACCCTGCCCACCGTTGATGACTGTTACGCCCGATTGCCTGGTCAACTCGCAAACGGCCCACTGGAGCAAAATGCCGGGGCCGGCGACTGGCTCATCCATTTGCCAGGTTATCCGGTCCATCAGCCGAGGCAGGTCGTCTGCTGTTGGCACTATCTCATGTTGGTTGGTGTGATAGCGATTTACCACTGCTCGCACGTAGCGGCGTTCATCGTAGGCGCGGCCTTCAGCAAAAGCCCCCGAGAATGTACGCACCTGCTCGCCAAGAGGGGCAAGTTGCTTGCTCAACAGAGCGACCACCGCGCTGCTGTCTACGCCGCCACTGAGGTGCGCTCCAAGCGGCACGTCTGACCTGAGCCTCAGGCGCACCGAGTCTTCGAGCAGGTGTCTTGTCTTGCTGACATAGTATCGCTCGGAGCGCTCGCCTAAAGGGTCCTCAGTGGAAGGCAGATCCCACCAGGAGTTTATCTGTAAGCCTCGATGGTCGAGGGTGAGGCTGTGGCCGGGCAAGAGGCGCTTTACACCACGAAACCAGGTGTGTTCCCCTGTGGTGTACATCGCCTCCATATACTCGGCGATTGCGGGCAGATAAGGCTCCGGGGAAATCTCAGGGTGAGCAAGGATTGCTTTTATCTCGGAGGCGAAGGCCAGCGTGTGTCCGTTCCAGGAATAGTAGAGGGGCTTGACGCCAAGCCTGTCGCGGGCAATGAATAAGCTCTGCCTCGTGGCGTCCCACAGCGCGAAGGCGAACATACCGTTGAGGCGCTGCAAGCATTGAGGCCCCCATTCCTCATAGGCATGGAGCAGCACTTCTGTGTCCGAGCGCGATACGAAGCGGTGGCCCTTTGCCTCAAGCTGGGGCCGCATCTCTATGTAGTTGTAAATCTCGCCGTTGAGGATCAGCCAGAGAGTATGGTCTTCATTGCACATCGGCTGCATCGCGGCGTCCGAAAGGTCTATAATGCGTAAGCGCCTGTGCGCCAGGCCAAGGCCGCCTTCTACATAAAAGCGTTCGCCGTCAGGCCCCCGATGGGCGATGCGTCGGGCCATGCGCTCCAACACATCTCTATCAGGCGGCTCACCGTCCATGTTGTAAATCCCTGCAATGCCACACATAGCACAAGTATAAGGTAGAGTATATAGCCTGGGCAAGGTGAACGGACCAGGTAACTGTTCAGATTTAGTGTGTAACAAAGTTCAAGAGGTAACTGTGTGCCACCCGCCCTCACCCCATGCCCCTCTCCCATGAAGGGAGAGGGGGCTTTCTTCCTGCTGAGTATCAAGGGCTATGCCGGGCCCCCAAGCCCCTATTCTGAACGCTTATCGGTCGGGGTTAAGTAGCTGGTTCATAATCCCTCGCTTGACCCTTATAGAGTGTGAGTGATAGAATTAGCGGCAGCTTGAATCTGTTGAGAGGTTATTTTGTCTGTACATCGTAACAGTTTCGGGGGGCGTGCCATCTCTGGTTTGAGCGTTGCGCCTCTTTTCCTTGTTTTGCTGATAGCATTATATGGCTGCTGGCCTTTTGCGCAAGGGGGCGCAGCCACTTCCGGCTCCGGCGCTGAGGCTCCAAGCACCGCGCAAGCTAACGGTGCGGGAACGCCCGGAATTGTGTCTACACCCCTTGCAGGCGGCGCGGGCGCTCTCAACATCGCAGGCCAGAAAGATGATCCTCCCACCCTCGACCCGGCGCTCGCCAGCGACTCTTACTCACAGTTTATTATCCGCCAGCTCTACAGCGGCCTTGTGGCTTTCGACGATAACTTGAAGATCGTCCCTGACCTGGCGACATCGCTGCCGTCGGTCTCCGCAGATGGCAAGACCTATACCTTCTCGTTGCGCACAGGCGTCTATTTCACCGATGGGCAGGAGGTTACAGCAGCCGATCTGAAGTATTCCTTCGAGCGCGCTACTGATCCAAAGCTGGCGGGCGCGCAATCGCCTTCCTCTCTGCCGGCAGGTCTTTTTCTCAATGACATCGTGGGTGTTAGCGACAAGCTTGCGGGTAAAGCCACAGAGATCGCGGGTGTGCAGGCGCCCGACCCTCGTACTCTGGTGATTAAGATTGACGCCCCCAAATCGTACTTTCTTGCCAAGCTAACGGCAGGCCCTGCTTTTGTCGTTGAGAGGTCGAACGTAGAGTCCGGCCCTGATTGGACCGAGCACCCCCGCGGCACGGGCCCCTTCAAGCTGGAGAAATGGGTGCGTAACCAGCAGATGGTGTTGGTTGCCAACTCGCAATATTACGGCGGCGCTCCACAGCTCACTCGGGTAAATATCTGGATGGGAGCCAACGCCACCGGCGGCTTGCAGCAGTACGAAGTGGGCGGCCTCGATGTCACTGATGTACCTACCAGCGACATTGACAGGGTTTCTGACCGTAACAATCCTATGTCGAAGGAGCTACAGTCGATCTCTGATCTCTCAGTTACCTACCTGGGCTTCAACGTCCGCGACAAGCCTTTTGATGATCCCAAGATCAGGGAGGCCCTATCGCTGGTGATTGATCGCCAGAAGATTGCTCGCGTGATGTTCCAGTCCCGCGTTCAGCAGGCAGAAGGGTTTGTGCCGCCTGGGCCGTCAGGTTACACACCGCCCCCAACACCGCCTAGCTACGATGTTACACGGGCGCGAGAGCTGATTACGCAGTCAACTTACAAGGAGGTGAAGAACCTGCCGAAGCTGCGCCTCTACACCAGTGGCGATACCCTCGGCCCCATGTTGCGCGATGTTTTTAGCCAAACTCTCGGCATTGATATGGAAGTACGTGAGGTGGAGTGGAGTGACTATCTGGCCGGGCTGGATCGCGGTGACTACCCGATGTTTACGGTTGTGTGGGGCGCTGACTACCCTGATCCTGAGGCGATTCTCGGCAGCCTCTTCCGCTCGACATCTCCTGCCAACGAGACAGGCTACAGCAACGCCGATGTGGACGCCGCTCTCAATGCAGCTGCCACTGACACGGACAGCTCGCGCCGAATGTCTACATACGCGCAGGTCGAGCAACGGGTGCTGAGTGACCACCCTGCCGTGCCGCTCTTCCATTCCGTGCGCTATACACTCGTCAAGCCTTATGTGCAGAACCTCAAGGTGACACCGCTGGGCATCCTGACTCTCAAGAACGTGCGCCTGGTGGGGCGCTGATGGGCACTATGGACCCTACGCCTCCCCGCTTCTCGTGGGGTCCGCACCTCAGTGAGGAACGACCGGCTGTACAGGCGCTTACTGGTGATGACGTGCGCGATCTGCGTTTACCCTGGCTCAGCCGCTTCAGCAAGCAATCGCTGGCGGCTCATCTCCAAGAAAATCCCGGTCTCTCATTCTGGGTGCCTGCCACCGGCGAGTATGTGGTTGCCGAGCCGTGGCGGCGTCGCACAGAGATAGCCCAGATTATGGAGGTCACAGCGCGCAAGGGGCGCGTTTCGCTTTTGCAGGTGCTTCTCGAAGAATTAAACGCTAATGGCTTCCGAATCGCTCTTATGCTGGACGATGTCTGGCACGACCAGCCCAAGCTTTACATCGAGCTTGGCTTCTCACATCTTGAAAGGGTGATCTTCTTCCAGAAGGATCTGCGCGCTCGCGGCGCTCTCGATCTTGCTCATGCCTTACCTGAGCTTTCCTACAACCGCCTCACGCTCAACGACCTTGACCTCTTGCTCGAGCTTGACCACTCGTCGTTCCCCTGGCTGTGGTGGAATGGCCGTACGGAGATGGAGAGCTATTTGCAGCTTGACAATGTGGCCGCTTACATAGCGTGGCATGAAGGCGTGCCTGTTGGCTATTCTTCTTTTACCCTCTATCATGGCTGGGCACACCTTGACCGGCTAGCGGTGATTGAGCAGGAGCAAGGACGCAACTTTGGGGCTGCACAACTGGCGTACGTTCTCGGCCTCATGGCGCAGGACGGTGCGGGGTCCGTTAGCCTCTCCACGCAGCAGAACAACACCCCTTCGCAGAGGCTTTACACAGGCTTTGGTTTCAAGCAAACCAGGGACGCGATGAACCTCTACGGCATCAACTTGCCTGAATCTTAGGTACAGAGCGTAATTACTATCAGCCAGGTTGCTCTTGGCTGGTCTTGAGGAGTGTGAGGTAAAAAGGAGAGAAAGAGCATTTGCCCGAAAATCAGGCGCTACTTCTCCGTCTCTTTACCATGCTCCTTTTACTCCTGCCACACGCTAAGGCGCAACGCCCGTGGGCACCGCCCTCGGAGGAGGCCCACCCGTCCGTACAGGAGGTGGCGGTAATGGCTCAGACCGTGAGGTGGTTGGCACAGGAGAAGGCACAGGCAACGGCGTCTCTGTCTCTGTGGGGGCGGGCGATGTAGGTGTTGGCAATGATGGAGGCCTCTTGCTTCCAGCCGAAATACTCACACCAGGGCCAGCCTGATAATAAGATGCGCGGATTGTGCCTGGTGGGTCTTTGCCCCAGGGATCACCCACAGAAGGAAGAGGAGGGTAACGCCCTGCTAGTGATTTACTGTAGTATATATCTGAGTAGCTGCCTTGAACCTCAAATTGGTCAATCCTCCGCTGAAACTGTGTATCAGCAGGTAACAGGGTGCTAACTGCTTTATGCTTCTGGTCAGGCGTCAACAAATACGCCTCTATATTTAGCCCATCTGTGCCACTGAGCACAAAACGCACGTCAACTCCAATAGAGCTGATAAGGGTTTCATTTGTGAGTTGCGCGTCTTCACTCCAGAATCTGACGGCATACCCAGAAGCTCCGCTTTGTAGATTCTCATAATCATAAAAATAAAAGGACGACAAATAATCAACCGACGTGAGCTTGTGGTGCTGCCGTTCCCATTCACCTTTGGTCAACCCCAACCCCCCGGATTGGAAAGCATCAGGCGTGGGGGTTGCTGCCGCACCTGTACAGCCTGTAAGAACAACCAATATAACCATAGAGCTCGTAAACAAAAGAAGCCAGAGCTTACCACACGAAGAAACAAGCACTAAAGCTGACCTGGCTTGCTGGTATGTAGAAGATCTATTCATAGCAGTCTCTACTGTTTGTGCTATATCATTCTAGTTGAAACGCTAATGTATCTATTTTGGCACCCTTTGTACCCCAGAGTCAAGCCTATAGGGCATAGTCTCACCGATTGTTGTACTTACCCCATTGACTACGATCTCGATCTCTGCTATTATGCACAACGTAGCTATAGGAACTTGATTTGACAAAATCTCGCCTTTGCTTACCCCATCTGCCAACCGCTCTTCAGGAGGATACGTTATGCGTCGCTTGCTTATGGCTGTGGGATTGATGATAGTAGCTTTATTGCTGATTGTCGGCACGCCTGACCGCAAAGGCCAAGATAGTACGCGAGCCAGTAGCTTACTCGATAGTAAAGCAGCGCATGTAACACCTTTGACCACTCAGAGGTCCAAGCCCAACCCACAAGATCTCGTAGTATGCGAGGACGGCAGTCCTCCTTCTCTATCTTATGATTCCCCGCCGCTCCGCTCAATATCTCCAGCCGACCCAGCAATATCGGGAACCAACAAAAGCCCTCGTGTCGCGGCAGGATATTTAAGCACAAGGGCACGGTTAAGGGATACGATTGTCCAGACCACAACTTCAGCATCTATGCCTGCGCCCATACTGAACTTCCCAGGTATTTCTTATGCCGATCTTCCTTCCCAGGGCGAGCCACCTGATACAAATGGCGCTGTTGGAGGCAACTACTATGTCCAGTCTGTTAATAAATCTCTTGACTTTTGGGATAAAAGCGGTAGCCATATATACGGCCCTATCCTAGCCAGAACTTTGTGGCAGGGTTTCCCCTCTCAATGTGACACACCAAGCAACACCGATCCGATAGTGCTGTATGACGCCAGGGCGGACCGTTGGTTGGTAAGCTATCTGGTGCTCCTTGGTGAAGAGACTACCCGCTACGAATGTGTAGCTGTTTCCGCGAGCCCTAATCCGTTAGGCGTCTACCATCGCTACCTCTTTGAACTCACCACTGATACTCAAACCATAGACTATCCCAAGTTCGGCGTCTGGCCTGATGCTTATTATGTGTCCGCTGCCCTCTTAGATACGCAGAGAAACCCGGCTGGTGCTGAGGCAGTCGCCTTACAACGTGATGCTATGCTCCGTGGCGCGCCTGCTAAATTTCGGATGTGTCCTGTATCTACGCCCAACCAGCTGTTACCCGCCGATTTGGAAGGTTCCAGTTTAGATTCCAATTTACCACCAGAAGGCTCGCCTGGTCTCTTTGCCAGCCTAGGCGACATAAACACGAATAATGATACTTTGCACATATACCAATTAGCCGTAGATTGGGACGGCCAGAACAATTCACGCTTCGGTGGCACAGCCGATGTAACTACCGTTCCTTTCACTCCTGAGAAATGTGGCACACCAGCTATGTACTGTGTGCCACAGCCCAATGTTTCAGGGACAATTACCCCAAAGCTGGATGCCGTAAGCGATAGGTTGATGAACAGGCTCGTATATCGCAACCTGGGCGGTATTGAAAGATTGCTGATAAACTACACGGTCGATCTAGGAGTTGATACCTATCAATCAGGTGTGCGCTGGTATGAAATACTTTATCCTTATAGTTCTCCTTATATAAGCCAGCAATCAACTTACGCTCCCTATAGCTCTGACCTGCCGTGGCGTTGGATGGGCAGCATGGCAATGGACAATTTGGGCAACATTGCTTTGGGATATAGCGTCTCAGATGAAACTACGTTCCCTTCCATCCGCTACACTGGCCGAGAGATAACCGATCCACTAGGCACCCTAAAGGAGGAAGCCACCCTCAAAGCGGGCAGCGGCTCCGAAACTGATCCGAAAGCGCGCTGGGGTGATTACAGCAGAATGGCAGTAGACCCATCAGATGATTGTACCTTTTGGTATACCAACGAGTACTACGCAACTACTAGCATCCAAAACTGGAAGACACAAATAGGCACCTTTAAGTTCCCATCATGTCAGCCTGCCACTTGCGATGTACAATTCTCAGATGTGCCCCAAGGCTCAACCTTTTACCCTTATATATACTGCCTTGCCTGTCGCGGTATAGTCAGCGGCTACAGTGATGGCACCTTCCACCCCAACGAAAATGTTACCCGGGGGCAGATCTCCAAAATCGTCGCCAATTCCGCTTTCTTCAGCGATTTTCCAAGCAGGCACTACTTTACCGACGTGTCACCCGGCGATACCTTCTATACCTGGATCGAGCGGCTGGCAAGTCGGGATATAATTGGTGGTTACAGCGATGGTACTTTCCGGCCCTGGAACCTGGCTACTCGCGGGCAAATCTCTAAAATAGTATACAAAGCAGCGCTCATCACAGGAGATCCAGGAGGGCAGATATACACGGATGTGCTACCCGGCAGCACTTTCTACACTTACATCAATGTCCTGACCAATAAGGGCATCATGGAAGGATACCCTTGTGGTACAATCCCTGAGGAGCCGTGCGATCCACAGAATAGGCCATACTTCCGACCTTACAGGAACGCGACACGCGGGCAAATGGCTAAGATTGATAGCGGCACCTTCTTTCCCGACTGCTACACTCCTGGCGATGCTCATACGCTACCTTCCAACGGTACCCCGATTGTACCAGTGCCGGTGCCATCACGTGCGGCTCCTATAGTGCCACCCGCTGTGCCGTCGGTACCTCCCACGGTAGGCAGCACCCCACCAGCCTCAGTTACACCCGAACCGCCGAACTGCTATCCGTTTGATTGGATCCAAATGGTGAGCGTCAGTATGAGCGACAATACCATAACAAAGAATGGTGGGGTAGATGGCAAGTACGATGCCGGTGCGACATCCAATATGGCGATCAACAGTGGGGATGGCTACGTGCAGGTCACAGCCGATATCACGAATACAAACCGGGTTTTCGGATTGGGCAACAGCGGAAGTTCAGCATCCAGAGATGTACTGTACGGCATCTACCTATATAAGAGTGGCACATATGCGTACTATGTATGCAGTCCAGCTATGCCGTGTAGCTCAGTGCCAGGATCAAGCTATGTAGTAGGCGACACATTCCGAGTATCTGTGGAGAGTGGGAACGTGGTATTCTATCACAATGGAGTTGCTGGCTATACCACACCTCTCAGTTTCGGCTACCCCTTTGTCCTTAATGCGTCTATAGCCACGATCGGAGGGAAAGTATATAACGCCTACATCTGTGGCGATGATATAGTCCCTAGACCCTAAATAGAGTAAACAAGTGGGTAGGCGCAGCGCCTACCAACCCACCCGCAATCGCATTCTGGTTGGCACCGGAAAATGGTGAGTAAACCCACGATAGAAAGAGGAGGAGGAACCGCTATGAAAGTGTTGATGCTATCGTGGGAGTATACGCCGCACATCGTCGGTGGGCTTGGCAAGCACGTTGTCGAGATAGTGCCTGAGCTAATCGCCGATGGAGTGGAGGTGCATCTAGTTACGCCTAACTTCGATAACGCGCAGTTCAGCGAGCCTCTTTACCTGCCGGATGGCACGCCTGCTCAGAACGGCAGCAGGCTTTACCGCGTCAATCCTTCCGGGGGGCAGGGCGACTTCTTCACCAACACCTGGCATGACAACATCGGCGTGGAGGAGTTTTGCACTCATCTGGTCAGGCAAGAGGGCGGCTTCGACCTGATACACAACCACGACTGGCTCAGTGGCTTCGCCGCAATAGCCCTCAAGAATGATTTCCACCTTCCACTTCTTTCGACAATTCATGCCACCGAGATGGGCCGCAACCGAGGGCAGCTTTACGGCGAGATGCAGAGGTCTATTCATATGGCCGAGTGGTGGCTGGCCTACGAGTCGTGGCGGATTATCGCTTGCAGCCACTACATGGCGTGGGAAGTGGAAACCTACTTTGGCGCGCCCCCTGAGAAGGTTGACATTATCCCCAATGGCGTAGACCCGCGCCGCTTCGACGCGCTTCAAGGGGTGGACCTGTCATCGTTCCGCCTCGGTTTCGCCCGGCCCAACGAGCCAATTGTTTACTATGTGGGGCGGATGGTGCCCGAAAAAGGGCTGTCTGTGTTGATAGACGCTGCGCCCCTTGTGCTGCGCGAATGGCCGCAGGTGAAGTTTGTGCTGGCCGGTGGCGGCGGGTACGCCAACGAGCTTCGTGCAAAAGCCGACACCCTGGGTGTTGGCGATAGTATACTTTTCCCTGGGCGTATATCAGATGAGGTTCGAGATGGGCTCTTCAAGGTAGCAGATGTTGCCGTTTTCCCCAGCCTTTACGAGCCTTTTGGCATTGTGGCGCTGGAGGCGATGGCCGCCGGTACGCCCGTGGTGGTGAGCGACGTGGGGGGTCTTTCTGAAGTCGTAGAGCTGCATGAGACGGGGATCAAGGTCTATCCTAACGATCCGGCGTCGCTGGCATGGGGCATCTTACACACTCTGAAGCACCCCGACTGGTCGAGGTCCAGAGCGCAGAGCGCCGATCACGTAGCACGCACCCTCTACAACTGGGGCCGCGTCGCCGATATGACGTTGGACGTATACAAAAGAGTTGTGGCTGAAGCAAAAGCCGGGGATTGGGCATATGGTTCGTAGATAGGTGGCCGGTTTCTTATCACTGACCACCGGCTGCTGACTACTGTAAGGAGATTTGGGCTATGTTGTTGTCTGACAAGCGCATCACGGAAGAGATCGAGAAGGGGAATATTATCATCGAGCCGTTTGAGCCGAGGCAGCTAGGGACGAACTCGTACGATGTCCGCCTGGGTGCGTACTACTTCATTCCGAATCATAACATGGTGACAGTGAACTTCACTGACGAGGAGGACGCCGAGTCGTTCTGGCTGGGGCCTCATTATGCCGAGGATGGCTTTATATGCATTCGCCCTGGCGATACCATCCTTGCACACACCGAGGAAGTGGTTGGCGGGCGTAATGGTTTTACCACCTCTATGCGCTCGCGCTCCAGCATCGGCCGCTCGTGCCTCTCTGTTTGCAAATGCGCGGGGGTAGGCGACGTGGGATACATCTCCAAATGGACGATGGAGATCACCAACCACAGCCACGCCATGGCGATTCTCCCGGTAGGCTTGCGAGTGGCGCAGCTCCTTTTCTATGAAGTGGGCGAAACTCTGCACGAGTATCACGGCAAATATGGCTCCTGGAAGCACTGGTCGCCCAAGGATATGCTGCCCAAACTCTACCACGATTATGACTTGGGGCAGGTCGGCGCTAACCGCCCTCACAGGCGCAACGGCGTAGAGACGGCGGCAAAATAGGCACGCATGTTGCGTAATGTGTAACTGTTCAGAGTATGGGCTTGGGGGGCCGGCCAAGCCCCTGACGAGGTTACAGGGGTGATTAAAGCCCCCTCTCCCCTTGTGGGAGAGGGGCATGGGGGTGAGGGAGAAAGCCCCCTCTCCCTTCATGGGAGAGGGGGTTTGGGGTGAGGGCAGGTGAGGGTGCATAGATACCCCAAGAAGATTGCTCCACCCTAACTCTGAACAGTTACCAACACGCGTCCGTTTTACCTTTTACTCATTACATTGTAGAATAGAGCGTGTGCGTGCGTAATGTGGCGCCGACTAATTGAATAGACTGGAAGTCAAGCAACAATATGGGATTAAAATGTGAAAGTCCAATTGCAGTCTGTTTTCGCGCTCCGGCGGCCCAGTGTGTAATCTGCGGTCGCCACTTCTGTGTCAAGCATGGCGATACCGAGGTGTCGGTATGCCGCCTTTGCAGATCGACGTACAGGCATAAACTGCAGGACGAGGCCGGTCAGGTGGCCGAGGTGGAGCGCAGACAGGAAGCGGAACGCCGCAACAGCGAAGAAGGTCTCTGTGGCTGGGAGGATTGTCCTAACGAGCTCTATGCTCGCTGCGAGCGCTGCGGCCTCTCTTACTGCCCGCGCCACGTCAGCCGCCATCGCTATAACTACCGCTACAGAACACGTAAAGGTGTATACAGACGCCAGGCCGAAGTGACCCTCTGTGATGTCTGCAAACACTACATCAACGAGTACAAAGCCGAAAAGACCTGGAGAGGGTAGGGGATGCGTACTGCGCAGTAGGTAAGGGTTGAGGACTAAGATACTTTGTCCATAATCCCTCACGCAATACGAGTCCGCAGGAGGAAGCCCTGAACGCACGACCACGCCCCGTCGCGCTGGTAATACTTGACGGCTGGGGCTTGAACGCTAACCGTGAGAATAACGCCATCGCGCTGGCCGATACTCCTAATATGGACCGGCTCTGGGCAGAATATTCTCACACCTCTCTGGATGCGTCCGAACACGCCGTTGGGCTGCCGAGCGGTCAGATGGGCAACTCTGAAGTGGGCCATCAGAATATGGGCGCGGGCTTCGTGGTTTACCAGGAGCTTACTCGCCTCGATAAAGCCATTGAAGATGGCTCTTTCTTTGAGAACCCTGAGCTGGTAGCGGCGTGCGAGCATGCCATTACACAGGGCACCACCCTCCACCTCCTGGGTCTGCTCGGCCCTGGCGGTGTGCACAGCCACTGGACGCACCTTTTCGCCCTCCTTGAGCTTGCCAGGATGCGTGGGTTAGAGCGCGTCGTCTATCACGCCTTTACCGATGGCCGCGACACTCCGCCGGAAAGCGGGCAGGCATTCATGCAAAGCGTCCTCCAGAAGATGTCGGAGATAGGCGTTGGCAGAGTGGGCAGCGTTTCCGGGCGCTACTACGCGATGGATCGCGATAATCGCTGGGACCGCATAGAGAAGGCGTACAAGGCGATTGTCTGCGGGGAAGGCCCGCAAGCCTTGGACCCGCTTCAGCTCTTTCGCGATTCTTACGCGGCGGGTCTTACCGATGAGTTTATTGTGCCTACGGTAATAACCCCGGGTGGCGAGCCGCCCGCTACTATCAAAGACGGCGACTCTGCCATTTATTTCAACTTCCGCTCTGACCGTGGGCGCGAATTGACCAGAGCCATCACCGATCCAGACTTCACTTCGTTCGAGCGCGGTAAGCTGCTCATTGACCTCTATTTCGTGACGATGACGCGCTACGCAGAGGATTTGCCCGTACACGTTGCTTACAAAGCGATGGAGGTGAAGGTACCTCTCGCCAAAGTAATCAGCGACCTGGGGCTGCGGCAGTTTCACATTGCGGAAACTGAGAAGTACGCCCACGTGACCTTCTTCTTCAACGGGCGCACCGAGCAGCCTTTCCCCGGCGAGGACCGCATGCTCGTGCCTTCACCCAAAGTGGCTACCTACGACCTCAAGCCTGAGATGAGCGCGTACGCCATAGCCGACGAGCTCGTGAAGCGTATAGACTCGGGCGTATACGACCTCATTGTTGCCAACTTTGCTAACGGCGACATGGTGGGTCACAGCGGTAAGCTGGACGCCACAATAAAAGCGGTAGAAGCGGTAGATAAATGCGTGGGCCGCGTTTATGATGCTATCGAGCAGGCGGGAGGCGTGCTCCTGATCACAGCCGATCACGGCAACGCCGAGCAGATGGTGGACCCTACTACAAGTGGGCCGCACACTTTCCACACTCTCAATCCTGTGCCTTTTATCCTGGTGGCCCCCGGCGACAGCCCCTTGCGCCACGCACAGTTACGCTCTGGCGGCAGGCTCTGCGACATAAGCCTCACTCTTCTTGACATAATGCACATAGACGCCGCACCTGATATGAACTGCCGCACGCTCTTGGTGCATTGAAGCAAGCTATTAATTTGTTTACCTACACGAATCTTGCATTGGGTTCTATATCGAGGCTGAAATCATGTTGCACCGAGTCGGCGTAGCGGTAGTAGGCGGCTGCCGCGATCATGGCGGCGTTGTCTGTACAGAGGGCGAGGGGTGGGAAGCGGAAGGGGATCGTCAGGCATTCGTCCAGCTTTTCCCTGAGGAGCGAGTTTGCCGCTACGCCACCGGCGACCAGCACTTCGCGTACCCTGTACTCAGCAGCGGCAGCCAGCGTCTTGCCTATCAGAGCATCTACTACGGCGGCTTGAAACGATGCCGCAAGGTCGGACGCAGGCAGCTCGGCGTCCCTTAGCACTCCAGTATTGTGGTGCGACTGCTCCGGCTCGCCAAGATGAGCCACGTGCGCCTGTGGGGGCGGCGTAGCAGTCGGCTCAGATTGTGGAGGCTCGATAGTGTAGCTGCTAAAGTCAGAGCTTTTGTGGGTGAGCACGCTCCCAGGTCGGGGTGCTGTGTACTCTTCGCCCTTATTTTCTTGAGTTTCTGCGCTCGGCTCCTGGGAGTTGAGATCAGCCTGTGGCGTTTCGGGGTTGCGCTGCCAGGGCAGGGGCTTGCTGGCAGCTACCCCGTACTCCTGCACTTTGCGCAGGAGCGCCGTCTTCAATCCGCTGAAGGAGAAGTCATAGGTGCCTTTAAGTGTGCTTCGCGGGAACGAAAAGCCGTCAGGATTCCCACCTTCGGCTGCCTTCTGTATCGCAGGGCCGCCCGGGTATCCGAGGCCAAGTATACGCGCCGCCTTGTCAAACGCCTCGCCCGCTGCATCATCTACTGTCTTGCCCAGGAGCTTGTACTGTCCGTGCCCGCTCATCAAGATTAGCTCGGTGTGCCCACCTGAAACCACCAGGCAGAGCGCCGGTAAGAGAGGCTCGGCCCGACGTATGCCTGCTGCCTCGTCAGCTTCAGGGATAAGCCAGTTAGAGTAGACATGCCCTTCGATGTGATTGACCGCGATCAACGGTTTATGCCGGGCGAAGGCTATACCTTTGGCTGCATTCAGCCCTACAAGGAGAGCAGGTGACAGCCCAGGGCCGCGTGTAACAGCGATGGCATCAATGTTCACCCAGGTCAAGTTGGCACGTGTAAGCGCTTCTTCGAGCACAGGGATGATAGTGAGCACATGCTGCCGGGAGGCAAGCTCCGGCACAACCCCTCCATACTTCTGGTGCAGAGGAATTTGAGACGCGATGGCGTTAGCTAATATATGCCTGCCGTCGCGCACAATCGCCACTGATGTTTCGTCGCACGATGTTTCTATTGCTAATATGTTCATAACTTACCTTGGTGAGTAACGAGTGCTGAGGAGCGGGCAGAGCTCGGCTCCTATTCCCCAACCCCTCGTCATCTACTGTAGATGAGATGTGTCAACTTGTCTCGATGGGGGCGCTTCCTTGAGGAAACTATCTTGCAGCCTGCTGGTAAGCTGCGCTCTGAGCGCAGCGATTCTCCCTCTGAACTGTGCGGAGGCTACAGGCTCGCTCCACATAATATATGCATCTTCGCCGTTATCACTGTAGTATCGCCGCCGTACGCCCGCTATTTCAAGCCCATACTTGCGATAGAGCGCCTGAGCCGCTGTATTTGAGACGCGCACCTCCAAAGTCATGCGTGCCGCACGCATCTCACTGGCGATATCAGCAAGGCCCAGAAATAAAAGCTCGCCTCCTCCTTGCCCGCGATGGTCGGGGTGAACACCTATCGTGGTGACATGCGCTTCGTCCACCATCAGCCATAGCCCTGCGTAGCCTACAAGTGGGAAGTTGTTGCGTCTATCTTTTGCTTCGCCCGACGTGGAGTCGTTGCGGATCCAGGGTAGCAGGTTAGAGAAAATCGAGCGACTCGCCTTCTCCACGTCTTCCGTCGAATGCCCGTTTTCATGCCCGTATAACTCCGGGTGTGCGAAAGAGGTGAGGTTAGCTTCGGAGGGTGCCGCCATATGTGTTGCGTGCGCTGCTACAGGTGGCACAAAGCGCAGCACAATATAGCGGTTGCTCTCAGGTGTTTTAAGCTCCCGTTTGTAAGCTGAGATAGGCCAGGGCATGCTGAAACAAAGCCGCTCGATGGCGGCAACCTGTGGAATGTCGTCCTGTACCATATTGTCGAGTATGTAGGGCATCTCTTACTCAGTCATGCGGGCTCAGGCCAGGGACGAGGAGTCGGCAGATGGTCCACACTGCTGCTAATCCTGATCCTGGTCTATGAGGATAAAGATACAGCATATCCGGCGGCGCACGCAATACGCAATACACAGTAGTCGTCACGCGGGCTGTAAATAGATTGCCTGTAGGGTGGCGGGGCTGTCCGACTCGCCGCGAGCGCCGCGTTGAAGAGCAAGCTCGGCAAGGTACCCCGCCCGGCGCACCGCTGCGGCAGCCGGGGCGATAGAGGCTTCTTTGCCAATCACTTCTGTTAGAATGCGGGCTGTATCAGCGTTTATATCTCCACAAAAGAGGGTGGCAAGATTGAACTTCTGCTTGACTATATTCTCGGCCATCTCCTGCGCGGTATTATTCATGTACGATGTCAGACGCTGCCAGCGAGTGCCCCGCGTGCGATAGAGCGCCCAGGCAAGCCTCCCACGGCCCATAGTTAGTACAGTGCAGACCTGTGCGGCAGTTACGGCTACCTGCTGGTAGGCCAGTACGTCAAGGCTTGGAACGCCCCAGAGGGGCACCGCGAGTGCATAGGCCATGCTCTTGGCAGTGCTAATGCCGATACGCACTCCGGCAAAGGAGCCGGGCCCGGTAGCCACTGCTATTCCCTCTATATCGGTAATCTCCGCGCCTACCAGCCGCATCAGTTTCTGTACGTTAGGGAGCAACTGTGTGGTTTGCTCGCGCCCCGACAGCCAGGACTGCTCCGCCACTACGCCTCCCTCCTGCTTGTAAAGAGCTATGCTTGCCATTTCGGTTGTAGTATCGAGTGCAAGGATCATCTTGTTATGGATTGGCTGCTGACCAATTACCAGCAGTACTACTGGTACCACTGGCGCGTCGCTATCTGATTTTGGGAATGCTTTAGCGGCCAGCCGCCGGTCGTCCGCCGCCGTTATCCCAGGCCAAAAGCTTCTCTTTTGTATTGCTCGACTAGCTGTTGATAACGCTCGCCTGTGGCGAAAAAGCGCAGGGTCCTTTTAGTCTCGTTCAGGTAGGCGAGGCGCACCGTCAAATATTCGCTTGACAGCCAGCTCGCAGCGCCCGCGGGCCACTCAACCACTGTTATGCCGTTGCTGTCAAAGTAGTCGTCGAGGCCGAGGGTGGCGATCTGCTCGTCCCCTTCGAGCCTGTAGAGGTCTATATGGTTGAGCCGCCGCTTGCCCGCACGGTATTCATTTATAAGCGTGAAAGTAGGCGAATTGACGTACCGGCTGTCTATGCCGAGGCCCCTGGCGATTCCCTGAGTAAAGGTGGTCTTGCCGGAGCCGAACTCACCTTCAAGGAGGACAAGGTCGCCTGGCAGCAGCAGCTTCGCCAGATGCCCGCCAAGCCTGCGCGTCTGCTCTGCCCCATGACTCACTATGTCTAAGTCTGCCGGTACTGCCACTTTAATATCTGCTAACTAGATGCCTGGACATGCACCTATATATTGTACTGATTCTTCGCCCTAATGTGCATAGCTGATACTGTGTACGGGCCCCAGGTGTCAAGCTTCATGACACTGTGCTTCCAACGCTCTTTTGTAGACCTCTATCGTTTCGCGTGCGGTGCGCTCCCAGCTAAAGCTTTGCGCCCGTTGCAGGGCGCGTTTGGCAAGTTCCGCTCGGCGCGCGCTATCTGAGAGTAACATCTTTATAGCCTGCGACCACTCTTCTATTGCCTCCGGCTCTAACAACAGACCGGAGCCGCCTACTACCTCCGGCAGTGATGATCTGTTGGAGGCTACTACTGGCGTACCGCAGGCCATCGCCTCAAGTGCAGGCAATCCGAAACCTTCGTATAGCGATGGGTAGGCGAACAAGGTTGCGATATTATACCACAGCGCTAGCTCCTCGTCAGGCACGCGGCCCAGGAAGCGCACGCGCCCACTCTCTGTTAGCCCAAGCTCTTTCGCGGTGGAGAATATCTCATCGTAATACCACCCTTTGCTGCCGCCGATCACCAGAGTTGTATCGTCGAACAATGGATTATCCGCGACCTCTCGGAAGGCCCTCAGCAGCGTTGTAATCCTCTTGCGCGGCTCAAGCGTGCCTACATATAGAATAATCTTCCCGCTGATCTCCTTTTCGCCTTTGAATTCCGCAAGCTCGTGCTGAGGCAGAGGCCTGAATTGTGCGCTTACACCGTTGGCGACGGCTGTCACTTTATCAGGCGGCACCTTCAATAGAGAGATTACATCGCGGCGCGTGGCCTCTGAGACAGTAATCACCTGGGCAGCGTGTCGCGCTGACCAGCCTGTCATCGCGGTGAGATAGCGCCGCTTGGCGGGGTGGAAGCTGCCCGGGTAGCGCAGGAAAATAAGGTCGTGGATGGTGACAACCACAGGGTATACGCTCGCAACGGGCCGGACATTGACGGGGCAATGTAAGAGGTCAAGGCGTTTCTGTAAGGAGGCGAAGGGAAGTATTAGCTGCTCCCAGGCGATGCGCACCGGCGCTTTCACCGTAGGAAAGTGGCTGCGTGAGAAGGTAAGGTTAGGAGACCTGGCGGTGAGGTAGCTCTGTGGGATAGCGCCGTTGCCGACGAATGCGACGAAGTGATCCCGCCTGCTGATGGAAGGCATCTGCCGTAATAACTCATCTATGTACCGGCTCAACCCCGCCTGGCGGTAGTTTTCGGTGAAAGCCAGCAGGTGAGCGTCTATTCCCACACGCATATTAGCATTATACCCTGCCTCTATCCTGAATCACCAGGTGTGGAGTAAACGTTCAGAGTAAGCCATGACCCTATGGGCCACCATCACGAATGAAAATACGAGTGATTTAGCATCCCTCTATACTACTACCCTTCTCATTTTCAGAGGAGTTTTACATCGCTGGTTGCCAACCGCCCATGAATGAAAATAGCTTCTCGCAGGCTCTAATTCGTGCCTGCGAGAAGCTATTTTCACAGCAGTTGGGTGGAAGGGCAAGCCCCTGACGAGGTTACAAGGGTGAGTAAAACCCCCTCTCCCTTCATGGGATAGGGGCATGGGGTGAGGGCGGGTGAGGGTACGCTTCCACAGTTACCCCAAGAAGATCGCTCCATCCCAACTCTGAACGCTTACACTTCCCTCCCCGATTGCTTGACAGTGTCTCGCCGTTTCTGGTACACTGGTGCCTGTTACGAATGTGGCGCATTCGTCTAGTGGCCTAGGACACCTCCCTCTCAAGGAGGAGATCAGGGGTTCGAATCCCCTATGCGCTACCTCACAGGCCCCGCTATGCGGGGTTTTGTTTTCTCATTGGCGATATTAGCTTTGCTCCCGGCATGAGGCTATTATGCTGATCGAAGGTCCTTTCAGCTCAGCCCACGGCAGGTGGACGGGGGTTAGCAACTTGGAGGCACAGGCGATTATATGAGAGTTAGATTACTGGGGACGCATCAGGGTGAGAGCCGCGACACGCGCTTCATCTCTATGTTGGTAGACGAGAAGCTGGCTATAGATGCGGGAGGGCTGACCTCCAGCCTCACCCTGGAAGAGCAAGGGCAAATAGATGCTGTGCTTATCACCCACCGCCACTACGACCATATAAAAGATTTGCCGCCCCTCGCGCACAATCTTTGGGAAAGCAAGAGCCTGCAAATCTACTGTATAGATGATACACGCCAGGCTTTGCAGGCGCACATCTTCAATGATGTGGTCTGGCCTTCCATGCAGCATCTGTCGGAGGGTTATCACCCCCTGGTTTTCCACCAGGTGAAGCCCGGTGAAGCTTTCGAGGCGCTGGGCTACAGGATTCTGCCTGTCGAGATGAATCACACTGTTCCTACAGTGGGCTATTTTGTAGAGCGCGGCGGCAGAAGCCTCTTCTATACTGCCGACACAAACGACGCAGGTAATCCTTCGTGGACAGGTATACGCCCCGACTTGCTGATCATTGAGACCACGATGCGCTCTGAGGACGATGCAAAGGCTGCCCGCTTTAAGCACCTGACTCCTCTCTCGCTCGAGATAGAGCTTCAGGCATTCTACTCAAAGCAAAGGTACTATCCGTCCACGATATGCGTGCATATCAACCCGAAGCACGAGGCGCAGATAAAGGAAGAGCTAGCCTCCCTGTCGCAGAGGCTTGGCGCAGAGATAACCGCTGGGCGTGAGGGAATGGTTGTTGATGTGTAGATGCCGGTTTGCAAAACAAATACAACAGAAGGTTGCTCTATTGTATTTGTTTTTAGAGAAGAAAGCCCTTCCCCTTTGGGGTGATCTCCTTTCATTCCAATGTATATTGGATTGTCTAAATCACAGCCGCTCTTATCCTCGATGACGCCCAGTCCATCGCGATAACTACGATAGCTATGAAGATAATGGCTGTGCCCGCCTGGTTCCATTGTAGGAGATTAATGTACTGGATCAATATGAAGCCTATTCCGCCACCGCCCACAAGTCCGATGACTGTGGACATACGCACATTGATGTCCCATCTGTAGAGGGTGAATGAGATGAACTGCGGAATAAATTGCGGCACCACTGCGTACATGATCACCTGGAGCCTATTCGCACCTGAGGCGGTGATTGCCTCGATTGGGCCGGGGTCAATCGACTCTATAGCTTCAGAATAGAGCTTGCCGAGCGAGGCTATTGAGTGCAGTGTGAGCGCCAGCACGCCTGCGAACGCACCTATGCCAACTGCTGATGCAAATATTATCACCCATATCAGCACTTCGACAGAGCGCAACACGTTCAGGATAGTGCGTGCGATAGCGTAGATTGTGGTGCCGATAATATTGTGGGCCATCAAGTTGCGTGCAGCTAAAAAGCTCAACGGTATACTGATTACGATGGCGAATGTCGTGCCCATCAACGCCTGGAATATAGTTTCTATTATCCTGTTGAACACAACGCCGACGGTCTTGCTCAGATAAGGGCTGCCGACGTCCCACGTCTGGCTGACGCGCAGCGTGTTTGGGAACAGCGTAACTACCTGGGTGGGGTCAGAGGGTATTGTGGCTTGAGCGCTGAAGTTGCCTGCACCATCGGCCACAAAGGTGGCGATTGGCGTGGGAAAGGAATTGGTTCCAGGGAACTGCCAGATGATCGTGCCTCCGGCGTTTGGCCGAAAGCCGGAGCCTGAGACTGCTATCGTCTGGCCTGGCCCTACAGTGCCCGAAGAAACTGTAAAAGTAGGGTTATAAGCTTGAGTGCCCGGCGGAGCCTCGTTCACATCCTCACCTGTCTTGAGGACAGGCATTACCCGCTGTGTGATTTGCGCCGGTTGTCCATTCTCCACAATCTTATCAGCGCCCGCTATGTTGCTGTTCTCAACTACTATCTGTTGCTGGTCGTGCGATATTATGTCAGGGTTGAGTAGCTGTGAGAGAATACGCTGCATATAGGGCGCTTTTTCGACCAGCTTGCCCGGGTCAACAGCTGCTACTTGCCAGCCGTAAACGTGGGCTGCGATGAGCGCCGCTGTAATAACGAGCGCTGCCAGAGAGCGGACGAAGAAAGGCCGGGGCGGCTTGATCCCAGGCCGCGCCATACCGGGAGCGCCTGTTGTGCTCGGCTGCTGGGTGATTGGTCTCTCTACACTTGCCATTAGCGTGCACCTCCTGCCAGCGCGGGGTCGGGAGCTACTTTGCCGCCTCCCGGCCCAATCTCTACCTCCATTGCGTCCTCACCGTAGATTTCGCGAAACTTGGCCTCATCTATGTCCACTGCCGGGCCGTCGAAGACCACTTCGCCGCCTTCGCCATCATTACGAAAGGCCAGCACCCTGTCTGCGTAGCGCCTCGCCAGCGAAAGGAAGTGAAGGTTGCATATGACGGTGATGCCATCCTCTTTGTTTATTTGCTCCAGGTATTTCATTACTGAGTGAGAAGTAGCGGGGTCAAGCGAGGCCACAGGCTCATCGGCCAGCATCAGCTTAGGCTCCTGCATCAGCGCCCTGGCGATGCCTACGCGCTGCCTCTGCCCTCCTGACAGGCTATCGGCGCGGGTCCACGCCTTCTGAGCAATGCCGACGCGCTCAAGATTACGCATGGCAAGCTGGTAGTCAGAGGAGGGGAAGCGGTGAAAGATCGAGGAGAGAGTGTCGCGATAGCCGAGGCGACCTGAGAGGACATTAGTCATCACGGAGGAGCGGTTTACAAGGTTGAAGTGCTGGAATATCATCCCTATTTTTAGGCGTATGCGGCGTATCTGAGTGGGTGAAGCGCCTGTAATCTCTTGTCCATCAAGCCAGATTTTACCTGAGGTAGGCTCTACCAGGCGGTTGATGCAGCGCAGGAAGGTGGACTTGCCCGCGCCCGACAGACCGATGATCACGACGAACTGCCCGTCGGGTATCTCTACGGAGACGTTGTGCAACGCCCTGGTTCCATCAGGATAAACTTTCGTGAGCTTCTCTACCTTAAGCATATTGTTCCTCTCAGGTCTCGCAGAGTGTGTTGGCGTGCAAGTCGTAGTCGAAGCGGCAGCTAGAGATTGGCCCCGCGCCAGGGAGCCGGCGCATAAATGACGGATATATAATACCATAAAGGCACTCCCTTTGTTCTCTGAGTGGGCCTCTGTGAGAGTTCAGAATAGGGGTGGAGCAGTCTTGCAGGAGTAGCTGTGGAGGCGTACCCTCACCTACCCTCACCCCAACCCCCTCTCCCATGAAGGGAGAGGGGCCAGGCTAGCCCCTCCACCCTGAAGCTGAACAGTTACGGGCCTTTGTTGTGGGGCGCAAAGTAGAATAAACGGCAGGTTGTGGTTGGTACATAATTTGCAGAAGAAGATGGCCCATCAACTCGACGGTTGGAGGAAGTGGTTCGCAGGCAACACAACAAGGAGAGGGAGCAAGGGAGAGAAATGACACAAGTAAGTCTGGTGGTGTCTGCTATATCATGCGACGATGGCAAAGAGAGTATGGGGGAGGTGCTGAAGGAGCTTGACGGCGTGCGGAGGCGATAGTGGACGGTGCCAACAAGCGTGTGGCGCTCGACTACGACCTCGACAAGGTTGAGCTTAGGAGGTTGGAAGGGACCCTCTCAAAAGAAGGCTATGATGTAGCGGGTTGAGGGTGGGGTGGAGGTTGGTAGGCGCAGCTCTACTACTGAATGCCCTCTAGGACTTAAGATGTATTTTGATAAACTTCTAATCAGACTTTAAGCCTTAGCTATTGACTCGGTATGTGAATTATGGTACAAATACGATTCGAGGAATAAAAGTTCTCCAATTTAAAATAGAGCGAAGGTGCAAATTTGGCTGCGCGGGCCCGCGAGTAATACCGGGAGCCGCGCTTATTGTCTCAGCGCTTTGAGATAGTAATCACGCACAGATTGCCTTTGAAACTTAAACGTATGCAGTGGCGTTAATAAAGTAGAAGGTTATGGTCAAGCATCTAAACCCTGCTTATAGAGTACGCCATAAATATAATCAATGGTATCGAGCTATCCGACGGTGCAAAGGGGTGGCCCCACCGGAGGCAGCAATATAGAGAGGTGCTTGGAGGTAACCATTAGGCGTGGAAATATTAATGCCGGCAGTACGTAGCGTCTCCGATCAGATGGAGACGACCTGGGATATGCACTCTGCTGAGGCCTGGCACGTTGTGCCTGGCTCGCGGCTGCGTAGCGCCCAGCATGGTGACAAAGATGAAGTCAGTACTGTCGAAAAGTTCGACATGTTCGATTTCGAAGACCTTGATATTCGCGGATTCGACGGCGATGAACCTGAGATGGCGGAGCTGGTTTTAGCTGAAGAAGAGGAGAGCGATGTGATGAATTTGGATGCAGCCCAGACGCCCGTTGCCGGCGGTGTAGAAGAGGACGACTTGTTGCACTATGAGAGTGCGACGAGCTTCGATCATAAGAGCGCGGAAGACTCGGTAGGCATGTACCTGCGCGAGATCGGACGTGTATCTCTCCTCTCTGCCACCGAAGAGATAGCACTGGCTATAAGTATGCAAAAGGGTAAGAGGGCGCAGGAGCGCTTGCGCGAAGCCTCTGACCTGACAATTGAAGATATAAGCAAGCTGCGCTCGGAGGATGCTCGTGGGCGAGCAAGCCGCCGCAGGCTGATCGAGGCTAACCTCCGGCTGGTGGTGAGCGTGGCCCGCAAGTACGCGGGGCGGGGTATATCGCTGCTCGACCTGATACAGGAGGGCAACTTTGGCCTGCTGCGCGCTGTGGACCGCTTTGACTACCGCAAGGGGCACCGCTTCAGCACTTATGCGACCTGGTGGATACGCCAGGCTATCACACGGGCGATTGCCGACCAGAGCCGCACTATCCGGCTGCCCGTGCATATGGTAGAGGCGGTTGGGCGACTGACGCAGGTGTCGCACAGGCTACAGCAGAGGCTTGGGCGCGAGCCGTTGGCTGATGAGATAGCTGAGGAGATGAATATCAGCCCCGACAAGGTGCGCCAGATAGTGGGCGCTTCTCAGCAAACGGTGTCGCTGGAGATGCCTATCGGTGAGGAGGAGGACGCTTCGCTTGGCGACATTATCGAGGACCGCAACACTGTGGCCCCTGCCGATGCCGCCTCTCAGCAAATCCTCAAAGAGGAAGTGGTGGATATGCTCTCAGGGCTAACGGAGCGTGAGAAGCGGGTGATACAGCTACGCTACGGCCTGGAGGATGGCTACAACCGCACGCTGGCCGAGCTAGGGGATGAGCTGGGAGTTTCGCGAGAGCGAGTGCGCCAGATAGAAGCCGAGGCGCTCACCAAGCTGCGGGCCTCCAAGGAGACCGGCAAGCTCAAGGAATATCTCGATTAGGTAGTAGTGATGGTAAGCAAAAACACCCTGCTTGTGTGGCAGGGTGTTTTTAGGTGTTGCGATGGCGCGGGAGCTTACTTACAGGTAGGGTAGAAGGGCGTAAAGAGAGCCAAGAATAATAGGGTGAGGGATCAGAGATCGTAGGTTGGGTAGTGGGGTAGTGCGAGATATTAGGTGGCATGTTTTTGTACTTTCTGACAATTCTCCTTGCCCGAAACGTTGACAAAGAGCCAGGGCGCGGATATAATAAGCGCACTGCTCATCACAGTCGCTGAGTGGGCAGAATGCTACTGCATGGATTCGCTTTGCGCCGTTAGGAGTCGATGGAAGGCATCTGGCTGGTCAGCTATATAGTATTGTGGGCGCTTGTGCTTGCCCTCGGTGTGCTGGTGCTATTGCTGTACCGGCAACTTGGGATAATGTACCTGGGCAGCGCGCAGGGCGTGTCGCGAGATGGCCTTAACAAAGGCACCCGCGCTCCCGATTTCAGCCTCGCCGACCAGCACGGGCAGCTTCGCGTCTTGCACGACTACAAAGGACGCGACGTCGCACTGATCTTTGGCTCGCCACATTGCAGCCCCTGCCGCATCCTCTTGCCGCAGCTGCACGATTGGGCGCGAACACACCCCGATGTGGCTGTGCTCTGGCTCAATGCGGCCTCCCCTGAAGAAAGCCTTAGATTTGTCTCCGAGACGGGCGCTACACTGCCTATTCTCCCCTACACACCTCAGGAGAACCTCCTCGACCGCTACCGGGTGCGCGTAACCCCTTTTATCTTCATGATTGATGAGAAGGGGACCATACGAGCCAAGGGGCTGGTCAACTCCAAAGGGGGCCTGGACCTTTACTACAAAGAACTGAAGACCGGCGTTCAGTCTGACGAAGAAGAAGGCATAGTCGCAGAGGCCGGCTAACGGCGTAGCGCGCTCGCAGAGCAACTCTCTTTTGTGCAGTTGTACAGCAGGCGCAACAATTCTATAAGGAGAAAGTCCAATGGTAGAACAGAAAGTGCGGGTTTTGAGTGAAGGTTTAGCCAGGGCAGTAGGCCGTCGCAAATTCCTCCAGCAGACGGGCGCTACCATATTCGGCGGGGTGGCCGCCCTCGCCGCAGGCCACGTGCTGGGCGGCAGCGCCTCTGCCGCTGGTGGGCCCTCTCCCTCTCCTAATAAGATACCATCAGTGCCTGTGTGCAGCCCGCCAGGCCCATATTGCAATTATGAAGGTGGATATCCGCCCCAGCCTGATAGCTGCAACGGCGCGCACTGCTTCCAGCATATGTACAACGGCGAGATATTGCAGTGCCGGGTCTACTATGCCTACTATCAGGGTGGCTGCTGGACCGCTACGCAAGGCAATGGCTACTGGACTTGTTGCGACTGCGCGTGCGGCGATCCGGTGCAGGCCACCTGTGGCTGCGCTATGTATTCGGGCAGCCCTATACCTTTGCCGAGCAATCCCGGCAGAGGATAACAAAGAGAGGGCGCTGCTCTCTAAGATAACAGGCGAAAAGCCGGGCGCGATCTTCTCCCGTCTCATTTCACCACGCGTCCGGCGTTTCGCTGTGCTTTTCCTCGTTACAACACCCCGCTCACCGGCAGCTATGCTGAGCAGCGCCAGATAGTTGGCTTGAGCTTCTAATTGTTTACCGGTAAGGCCCAAAGTTAAACGTGCAGATTGTGCTGCTATGCTATCTTGCGTGCATACGCGCACCAGAGAGGCGGTAGATGGGCGGCAGTAGAAATCGGGCAGATATCGCACATTGGCCCAGGCAGGAGTGATCACAAACTAAGATACAGCTAAGGAAGGAGCAATTCATGACCAGGCGACTATTCGGGTCTTTAATCTTAGCTTCGGCGCTGGCGCTGGTTCTCTTACTGATCTCGGCTCTCAGTAGAGGCAATAATGCATCAGCTGGCCCCGCCTATGCCGCAAGCGGCGCAAAAGCTTTCAGCACGGCGTTGGCCCAGGGCAAGCAAGGCGCGACAAATCAGCAGCCTCAGACGGGCACATGGGCCGACATCGCCCCCTGGCCTACGGTGACTATTCAAGCTACACCCGGCAGCTACCCTTTGCAGTTGAAGCGAGCCGGAGCCGCTGCGTATGAGCCTAACGGCAAAGTATATGTGCTTGGCGGCAGGCATGGCCTGGACGGGCAGGATTACCCGCTACAGTGGATCTGGGAGTACACTCCCGGTGATCCGGGGACTATAGTACAAAAAAACGCCCTGCTCGACGGCGCACAAGTTGGCAGCAGATATACTGCCAACATGGTGGTCGCCGCCCTTACTGACGCAAGCGGCCCGCGCATCTACGCCATCGGCGGCGACAGCATTGACTCTATACCAACCCCTGGCGTGCGCGTCTATGATCCCAATGCCGACGCCGTTTCTGTCCTGACCAGCGACCCATGGCCTGCAAGCCCTGTGCGCATTCCGGGCGGTTATGCGGTAGTCAACAACAAACTGTACGTCTTTGGTGGTTTCTCTCAGCTTGGGTCGGGGTCCGTCTTCTCCGATACCTGGCAGTTCGATCCCATGGCCGCGGAAGGCTCCAGGTGGACGCAGTTGACCACCGCGAACCTTAATCTGGGGCGCGGCTTCATCGCGGGCGCTGCCCTCGACGGTAAAATATACGCTATCGGCGGCGACACCTGGAACCCCTCGACACGCCAGCTTGTGCCCGTTGTCAACGTAGAGCGGCTCGACCCCAGCCAGCGCAATCCCACCTGGACCACTATCGCCAGCCTACCGACTGCGCGCGGCGATATGGGAGCCTGGGCATATGATAGCTCTACAAATTATGAGATTTCCGGCAAAATCGCCGTAGCAGGAGGCGTCTACCCTGTGCCCGATGCTACAGGATATTTGTACGATCCTGTCACCAACTCGTGGAGCAGCTTCCCAAGCATGATACATGCTACCCGTGATTACGGGGTAGCCCAGCTTGACGGCTATTTGTACGCAATGGGCGGGTATGACTATAGTGGAGGCATCCCCAACGGCGCTAACTTCAACCAGCGCTACGACGCCACAACCCCGCTCGGCACGCCCACCAACACAGCTACCGGCACGCTGCCCACAAGCACGCCCACTAATACTGTTACTAACACGCCCAGCGCGACCCCAACGTCCTGCGGCACAGGCAGCAACTACGCCATAGCCACGTCCACAGCGACGATAGTGCCAGGCACAACAGATACAGGGAGTAGCTGTGATGACTGTGACACTTCAATCGCACTGCCATTCAGCTACAAACTTTATGGGCAGACATACACCACAGTGAATGCCAGCTCTAACGGCAGGCTCGACTTCCCATCAGACTACGAGCCGGCATTCTCCAACGTATGCCTGCCAGCAAGCGGCTTTGACTACACCATCTTCCCCTACTGGGACGACCAGAGGACAGATAACTTCAACGGCACGGGTGAGGGGATATTCACCTCGGTGAGTGGCACCGCACCCAACCGCATCTTCAACATAGAGTGGCGCACAGAGCTATACAGCACAGGCACACCACTCAACTACGAAGTACGGCTGTACGAAGACCAGAGCACACAGCGCTTTGATGTAATCTACGGAGCACTCTCAGACCCAGGCACCAGCGCCACAGTAGGTGTGCAGGGGATAGGTGGGAGCAACCAGTTCACACAGTTCGAGTGCAACACAGGAGGCCTCACCGCTGGCCTGCAACTTACCTTTACTCTGCCTGGCTGCGCCACTGCGGTAGCCACGCAGACCCCGACGCCCGTAGTGCCTACAGCCACACCAGCAGTGACAGCTACAGCCACATGCCCACCTTCCACAGGTGCGGGGTCGTGGACGCCAGCCGCGCCTTATCCGGTGAATATAGCACGCTACGCCTTCGCACAGGATGGCGATAACTTCTACGTTATCTCCGGCGTGTCGGACGGCTCGGTAGTGACCACAGTATCAAGGTACAACGTAGGCACGGGCACGTGGACTTCGCTGGCCTCCATACCGGTAGGGAGCGAAGCACCCGCAGCCGCTGTATACAACGGCAAGATCTACGTGGTCCCAGGCTACAGTAAGGCGAACTTCTTCTACATCTACGACATCGCTTCCAACACATGGGCGAGTGGTGCGAGCTACCCAGGAAGCAGATATGGCGAGGCAGTAGGGGTATACAACGGCCTGCTCTACGCGGTAGGAGGCGGCTCAGGCGGACCAACCTCCACCAGCTACGTATATAATATTGCAGATGACACGTGGGCCCCAGGACCTGCAACTCCTTCACCTTATCTGCTGGGAGGATACAAGCAGATAGGACAGTACCTGTACATGGTTGGCAGCTACGGCAGCAGCCCTTCCGCGAAAGATGCCGCCCCGGCAAGCTCGATCATGCAGGCAATCAAGAACGCCTCAAGGCCACAGGCTCCTGACGCCAACAGCGCAGTAAGTATGAGGCTCGACATGGCGACAGCCACCTTCAGCACAGGGCCGGCGTGGACGATGCAGCGCGCAGACTTCGGTCTGGCGGTGCAAGGCAACACGCTGTACGCTCTGGGTGGAGATGCCAACAACGGCGGCTACTTCGACGGAACCACAGAAGTAGACTCGCTGGATGTGTCAGCATGGCCGAGTGGCAGTTGGACAACATCACCACCCGATCTACCCTCTGCACGCCAGGCCAACCAGGCAGGGTTCAGCAGCACGGGTGAGATCTGGAGCACAGGTGGTATAACACCGGCCTTCGCTTTCATACCCGACCACATCTATCGCACCCAGGGTGGGGGTGGTTGTGCAACAGGTACAAGTACAGCTACAGCAGTGCCTACAGGTACATCTACCACACAGGCTACAGCTACAACGCAAGCCACAGGTACATCTACCCTAACGGCTATACCTACAGGCACATCCACAACACAGGCTACATCTACCACAGGAGCCACCGAAACAACTACCACAGGGCCAACCTCAACACCAGGTGGGCCGACTGAGACAGAGACAGCTACAGCAGGAGCCACAGCCACAGTGTGCAACATCGTCTTCACCGACGTGCCGGCAGACTCAACATTCTACCCGTACATAGAGTGCCTGGCGTGTAGAGGGATCATCTCAGGGTACGAGTGTGGAGGCCCTGGTGAGCCATGCGACGCCAACAACAACGGCTACTTCCGGCCATACAACCCTGTAACGAGAGGGCAGATAGCCAAGATAGTGAGCAACTCGGCAGGGTTCCAGGACGATCCAGGAGACCAGTACTACGAAGACGTGCCACCGGGCAGTCCATTCTACCAGTACATCAACCGCCTGACACACAGAGGCTTCATGGGAGGATACCCATGCGGAGAGATACCGCAGGAGCCATGTGTTGGACCAGACCGACCATACTTCAGACCAGGAGCCAACGCAACGAGAGGGCAGCTATCGAAGATAGTGAGCAACACCGCAGGTATACAGGACGACCCAGGAGCACAGTACTACGAAGATGTGCCACCAGGGAACCCCTTCTATGTCTGGATCAACAGGTTGACCCATCGTCAGGTAATGAGCGGATACGAGTGCGGGAGTGAAGGTGAGCCATGTGTGCCACCGGACAACATGCCATACTTCAGACCGTTCAACAACGTGACGAGAGGAGAGACGACCAAGATAGATGCTAACACTTTCTTCCCTGAGTGTGCAGTGCAACCGCAGAACACACCTTCACCTGTGAGTGTAAACAAGTAAGCTCACCGACACCGGGGGATAAACCTAGGGCTAGCGCTGAGTGAGGCATAGCCAAAAGGGGGTGCATTCGCACCCCCTTTTGGCGGCTCATCTATCGCCGTGCGTAATGTAAATCATGAAACCCCAACGCGCCGTAAACGTATCTGACAATGGATGAAATCGTTGCAAGGGAATAGAAGGAGGAATAAGTGATCCAGGTAAGAGAGTTGAAGAAGTATTACGGCAACGGCACTATCAAAGCGGTAGACGGAGTGAGCTTCGACTGCCCGGATAGTCAGATCACAGGGCTGCTTGGGCCGAACGGGGCGGGCAAAACAACCACCTTGAGGATGATAGCCGGGCTGATAAAGCCGATGGAGGGAACGGTCATTATAGATGG
>JADMIH010000278.1 GCA_015478675.1 Chloroflexota bacterium
AGTATCGTCGGCGCTGAGGCGTTTCACTTCCGTGTTCGGGATGGGAACGGGTGGGGCCACCTCGCTCTAACCACCAGGAATATATGCGATTGTGTGGCGGCTGGAGGCAGGAGGGAAGAGGTTGGAACCTCGTCCCCGGCGCCGCCAGCCCGATCGCACGATGCGCCTGCTTTCGTTCGCTCGCCGGGGCGGGATGTGGGGCCGAACATTCGGACTCCAGCATCCGCGCTCCAGCGGACCAGTCGTTGGTAGCGGGGGAAGGATTCGAACCTCCGACCTTCGGGTTATGAGCCCGACGAGCTGCCACTGCTCCACCCCGCGTTGCGGTGCACGTTGTGAACAGGGAAGAAGCGCTGGTGCTTCTGAGGATCGTGGGTGTGATTCAATGTAGGTCAAGCCCTCGACCATTAGTACGGCTTGGCTGAATGCATTGCTGCACGTACACCTGCCGCCTATCAAACGGGTCGTCTGCCCGTGGTCTTACCTGGTTAACCCAGTGGGAGATCTCATCTTGAGGTGGGCTTCGCACTTAGATGCCTTCAGCGCTTATCCCATCCAGACTTGGCTACCCGGCAGTGCTCCTGGCGGAACAACCGGCACACCAGAGGTCTGTCCGCCCCGGTCCTCTCGTACTAGGGGTAGCTCCTCTCAAATCTCCTTCGCCCACGCCGGATAGAGACCGAACTGTCTCACGACGTTCTGAACCCAGCTCGCGTACCGCTTTAATGGGCGAACAGCCCAACCCTTGGGACCTACTTCAGCCCCAGGATGCGACGAGCCGACATCGAGGTGCCAAACCTTGCCGTCGCTATGAACGCTTGGGCAAGATAAGCCTGTTATCCCCGGGGTAGCTTATATCCGTTAAGCCACGGCCCTTCCACTCGGAACCGTAGGATCACTTTGACCGACTTTCGTCCCTGCTCGGCTTGTTGGCCTTACAGTCAAGCCCCCTTATGCCAATGCACGCGACGGGTGATTTCCATCCACCCTGAGGGGACCTTTGTACGCCTCCGTTACATTTTGGGAGGCGACCGCCCCAGTCAAACTGCCTACCAGGCACTGTCCGTCTGCTTGATCAGACGTTAGAAGTTAGATCAGGAAAGAGTGGTATTTCAACGTTGGCTCCACCGAGCCCGAAAGCCCGGCTTCACAGCCTCCCACCTATCCTACGCATTCCAGACCCAGCCCCAGTGCCAAGCTACAGTAAAGCTCCACGGGGTCTTTTTGTCCTGGCGCGGGAAACCCGCATCTTCACGGGTACTTCAATTTCGCCGAGTCCCTCGTTGAGACAGCGCCCAGATCGTTACGCCATTCGTGCGGGTCGGAACTTACCCGACAAGGAATTTCGCTACCTTAGGACCGTTATAGTTACGGCCGCCGTTCACTGGGGCTTCGGTTCAGGCCGTGAAGCCCTCCCCTTAACCTTCCAGCACTGGGCAGGCGTCAGCCCCTATACATCCCCTTACGGGTTAGCAGAGACCTGTGTTTTTGTTAAACAGTCGCCTGGGCCAGCTCGCTGCGACCCCCGGGCGCTCGCGGAGCGAGTCCGTTCACGCTCAGGGGTGCTCCTTCTCCCGAAGTTACGGAGCTAAATTGCCGAGTTCCTTAACGAGGGTTCTCTCGATCACCTCGGGGTACTTACCCCCACCTACCAGTGTCGGTTTGCGGTACGGGCACGTGCGATGCTAGCAACGACGCTTTTCTTGCCGGCGTAGACTCGATGGAATCGCTTTGACCGAGGTCGCCGCTTCCCCCGAAGCCTCCGCTTGACCTCCGGGCGGATTTGCCTGCCCGAAGACGCCTACGCTCCAGGGACGCACCATGTCCAATGGGTGCGCTCCACCTATCTTCCCGGGTCACGCCTTTACCTTAACACGCCCCGCACGTGGTGCTGGAATACTAACCAGCTGTCCATCGCCTACGGCTTTCGCCCTCGGCTTAGGCCCGACTAACCCTACGCGGATAAACCTTCCGTAGGAAACCTTAGGTTTACGGTGTGGCGGTTTCTCACCGCCATGACGCTACTCATGCCAACCTTCTCACTTCCGTCCGCTCCAACGCGGGTCACCCCTGCGCCTTCACAGCAGGACGGAACGCTCCTCTACCACGCCCCTTGCGGAGCGTCCACAGCTTCGGCGCCTGGCTTGAGCCCCGGTACATTGTCGGCGCAGAGTCACTCGACCAGTGAGCTATTACGCACTCTTTAAATGGTGGCTGCTTCTGAGCCAACATCCTGGTTGTTTCTGCAACTCAACATCCTTTGACACTTAGCCAGAACTTGGGGGCCTTAGCTGGTGGTCTGGGTTGTTTCCCTCTCGACCGCGAAACTTAGCTCCCGCGGACTCACTCCCGGGGTGCTTCCACTGGCATTCGCAGTTTGATTGGGTTTGGTAGGCGATTAACCCCCTAGCCCATTCAGAGCTCTACCTCCAGTGGATACTTCCCGAGGCTGCACCTAAATGCATTTCGAGGAGAACCAGCTATCTCCGGGTTCGTTTGGCATTTCACCGCTATCCACAGCTCATCCAATAGCTTTGCAACGCTAGAAGGTTCGGGCCTCCACGAGACATCACTCTCGCTTCACCCTGGCCATGGATAGATCACCCGGTTTCGGGTCTACCCCCCGCAACTGCGCGCCCTGTTCAGACTCGCTTTCGCTCCGGCTCCGTCAGTCCCCTGACTTAACCTTGCTACGGAGGGTAACTCGTTGGCTCATTCTTCAATAGGCACGCCGTCAGGCCGCGCAAGGCGACCCTTCGACTGCTTGTAGGCACGCGGTTTCAGGGACTATTTCATTCCCCTCCCGGGGTGCTTTTCACCTTTCCCTCACGGTACTGGTTCACTATCGGTCATCACGGGTATTTAGCCTTAGACAGTGGTCTGCCTAGCTTCCCACGGGATTTCTCGTGTCCCGTGGTACTCACGAACATCGGCGGGAGGCACCCATCGTTTCACATACGGGACTGTCACCCTCTATGGTGGCCCGTTCCAGAGACCTTCTGTTACGACGGTGCTTGGTAACTCCCTGCGGACCCGGCAGGATCCGCCGCCTTGCCGTACAACCCCGCCTGTGCATAGGCCTGCCGGCCGTTCGGTCACCTGCGGTTTGGGCTGCTCCGCGTTCGCTCGCCGCTACTGACGGAATATTCTCTGTTCCTCCGGGTACTGAGATGGTTCAGTTCCCCGGGTTCCCTCCAGCGGATCTATGTGTTCAATCCGCGGTACCTGGACATGACTCCAGGTGAGTTGCCTCATTCGGGGATCCCCGGCTACGCCTGTTAGACGGCTGACCGAGGCTTATCGCAGTCTTGCCACGCCCTTCTTCGGCCCGTGATACCAAGGCATCCACCGCGCGCCCTTAGTAGCTTGACCTACATTAAGTCACACACGCGATACTTGAAGTACCAACGTTCTTCTTCCCTATTC
>JADMIH010000279.1 GCA_015478675.1 Chloroflexota bacterium
GCGTAGCTGACATCTTTGAGACAATGGAGTACGGCCCCGCGCCCGAAGCTGCCGCGCCCGCGATAGAGTGGATTGCAGCGCACCAGCCTTTCGGCTTATTTATTGACGGAGAGTGGCGCAAGCCTTCAGATGGCTCGTACGTAGACAGCGCCAACCCTGCTACCGGCAAGTTGCTGGCCCGAATCGCCAGGGCAAGCGCCGAAGATGTAGATGCCGCTGTAAAGGCCGCCCGGCAGGCTTTCGAGAGCTGGAGCAAAACCCCAGGACACGTGCGTGCCCGCTACCTCTACGCCGTTGCTCGCCAGATACAAAAGCACTCTCGCCTGCTCGCTGTGCTTGAAAGTATGGATAACGGTAAAACCATCCGAGAGACACGCGATATAGACGTACCATTAGTAGCCCGGCACTTCTACTATCACGCAGGTTGGGCGCAGCTTATGGAGAGTGAGCTGCCCGGCACGGTGCCGGTGGGGGTGGTCGGGCAGATCATACCCTGGAACTTCCCTATGCTCATGCTCTCCTGGAAGATTGCTCCTGCCCTGGCGATGGGCAACACGGTGGTTCTCAAGCCCGCCAGCTATACCCCCCTTACCGCGCTGGCTTTTGCTGAAATATGCCGCGAAGTTGGCTTGCCGCCGGGGGTGGTGAATATAGTCACGGGTGATGCACGTGAGGCTGGCGAATCTCTCATCAACCACCCCGACGTGAACAAGATCGCCTTCACAGGCTCAACCGATGTGGGTCGCCATATACGCAAAGTAACCGCAGGCACAGGCAAGCGGCTATCTCTTGAGTTAGGAGGCAAATCGCCTTTCATCGTCTTCGACGACTCCGACCTTGATAGTGTGGTAGAAGGGGTTGTAGACGCCATCTGGTTCAACCAGGGGCAGGTATGTTGCGCCGGGTCGCGCCTGCTCGTGCAAGAAAATATAGAGGAGCGACTCGTACACAAGCTGCGGGAGCGGATGGAGAGACTGCGGATAGGCGACCCTCTCGACAAAGCAATGGACATCGGGGCGATAGTAGCGCCGGTTCAGCTTGAGGAGATAAAAAGGCTCGTAGAGTTAGGGCAGAAGGAGGGCGCTACGCTCTGGCAGCCGTCGTGGGCGTGCCCATCAGAGGGGTGCTTCTACCCGCCAACGCTACTCACCGAGGTATCACCCGCCTCCACTATCGCTCAAACGGAGATATTCGGCCCCGTCCTGGTGGCGATGACCTTCCGCACGCCCGCAGAGGCCGTAGCTCTCGGCAATAACACTCGGTATGGCCTCGCCGCATCAGTGTGGAGCGAAAATATCAACCTGGCGCTTGACGTGGCTTCGCAGCTAAAGGCAGGAACCGTCTGGATCAACAGCACCAATCTATTTGATGCTGCTTCCGGCTTCGGTGGCTATCGAGAGAGTGGTTATGGCCGCGAAGGAGGCAAGGAGGGGTTGTATGAATATGTCCGCCCCCTCTGGGAGGCTGAAGGGATCAGGGATCAGGGGGATCAGGGAGTAGCTATTAGTGAGAACGACAAGCATGAGGCGCAATCTACATTGCAGAACGGGCACAGCGATGGGCACCGCAAAGATGGAGAGGAGCTAACCCCTGACCCCCAGTCCCTAACCCCTGGCACATTGCCCCTTATAGACCGCACGCCCAAGATGTTTATCGGCGGTAAGCAGGCGCGGCCCGACTCCGGTTACAGCGCCTTCGTTTATGGGGCAAACGGCAGCCTGCTCGGAGAGGTGGGGCAGGGCAACCGCAAGGACATTAGGAACGCGGTGGAGGCCGCCCATGCCGCATCGGGGTGGGCCTCCACTACCGGGCACAACAAAGCGCAGATACTCTATTACCTGGCCGAGAATCTATCGGTGCGCGCCGAAGAGTTTGCCCGCCAGATCAGGAGAATGACAGGCTGCACTGAGGACGAAGCAAGCCGCGAGGTCGAGGCCTCGATCGAGCGACTCTTCACCTATGCGGCGTGGGCCGACAAGTACGATGGCGCGGTACATCGCACGCCTTCGCGCAATGTGACGCTGGCGATGCCTGAGCCTATCGGGGCTGTGGCGCTGGTATGCCCCGAAGAACATCCATTGTTGGGTTTCGTCTCGCTGGTCGCGCCCGCTATCTGTGTGGGAAACACCGTGGTAGTTGTGCCATCCGAACGCCACCCGTTGAGCGCCACCGATTTCTACCAGGTGCTAGAGACGTCAGATGTGCCCGCAGGCGTGGTGAATATAGTTACAGGCCCTAACGAGACGCTGGCAAAAGTGTTGGCCGAGCATGACAACATAGATAGCATCTGGTATTTCGGCACGGGGACTGGCAGCAAAACGGTGGAATACGCCTCTGCGGGCAACATGAAGCACACCTGGGTGAACTACGGCCACTCACGCGACTGGCTCAGCAAAGAGCAAGGTGAAGGCCGCGAGTTCCTCAGAGAAGCTACCCAGGTGAAGAACATCTGGACGCCATATGGGGAGTGAAGTGGACCCGTGAAACGTTTCACAAGTCTCCTTCACTTGCCAATTCCCCACCATGAACATAGCTTTCATCGCGCCATTTGGATTGCAGCCCAAGACCACTGTTTCGGCCCGTATGCTGCCGCTGGCGCATGCTCTGGCGCAGCGCGGGCATATGGTGCGCGTGGTTATTCCCCCCTGGGACGACCCGAACGCAAGCAGCTATGGTGAGAGCAACATCGCCTCACTGCGCAGGGCAGAGGATGGGCGGCTTTCCGGCGTCCATATTGTTGTCTTGCCATTACCGGGGCGTTTACCGAAGAGCATTGCCCTTACCGGCGGCCTGGTCAGGGCGGCTCTACGTCCTACAGGCCATGCCGACACTTCCTTTGAGAGCCGGGAGTACGCTGAGGCGGTGCGTAAGCTCACTACTTTTCGGGCTGATGTAGCGCATGTCTTTAAGCCGATAGGATATAGTGGGCTTGCGGGGCTGGTGTTGCAGGCTCTGCGCGTGCCCTGGGTGCTCGACACTGACGACTGGGAGGGGCCAGGAGGCTGGGCTGATGTCAACCCCTATTCGCTGCCGGAGAAGGCGGCTGTTACTCTCCTTGAGGCTATGCTGCCGCGCATGGCGGGGGCTGTAACCGCCGCCAGCCACACCCTGCAAGGGCGAGCCTGGGGCTTTGGCCTGCCGAGAAGCCGGGTCTTTTACATGCCGAACGGCATTTGGCACGAAAAGTATGCTGCCTGGATAGAGCCTGTTGGCGAGGCTACAAAGCAGAAGTTCAAGCGCATCCACGGCCTTCAGGATAGCCCCGTTATTCTCCTTTACACTCGTTTCGCCGAGTTCCCCTGGCGCTGGCCTCTCGATCTGCTCAGAGATGTCTTGAGAGAGCAACCCAGGGCAAAACTGCTCGTGGTGGGTGGCGGTTTCTTTGGTGAGGAGAATAAGC
>JADMIH010000023.1 GCA_015478675.1 Chloroflexota bacterium
TGATTTAGCACCCCTCTATACTACTACCCTTCTCATTTCTAGAGGAGTTGGGGTGGAGGAACAAAGTTCAAGGGGTATATGTGCGGGTGTTGCTCCCTCGACTACCCTCACCGGCCCTCACCCCATGCCCCTATTCTGAACCCTCTGCGCTGAGCAATTGTACTATATAATGTATCTATCTTACACTAATACCCCGTACGAGGGGCGGCCCGCGACCGAGCAGGAGTAAAGAGCTATGTCCTTAGACCACGTCACACTCAACAACCGGAGCGACTACGATCCCCTACAACCCGCGCAGCCCGCGCCCGAAGTTAGCGGAATAACAAGCCTGGCGGGCAAGGTGCAAAAGAGCGTGTCGCGGGTGATAGTCGGCAAAAGTGATGAGATAGAACTGATGCTCGTCGCCATCTTCTGCGAGGGACACGTGCTTATCGAGGACGTGCCCGGCATCGGCAAAACGACAATGGCTAAAGCGCTCGCCCGCTCACTCGGCTGCACCTTCCACCGCATCCAATTTACCCCCGACCTGCTGCCCTCAGACATCACGGGCACCTCGATTTACAACCAGCAGACCGGGCAGTTCGAGACGCGGCGAGGGCCAATCTTCAGCCAGGTAGTGTTGGCCGATGAAATCAACCGCTCAGGCCCACGCACTCAATCGGCCCTCCTCGAGGCAATGGAGGAGCGCCAGGTCACTATTGACATCAGCACGGTGCCTCTGCCGCGACCCTTTATGGTGCTGGCAACCCAGAACCCTGTTGAGCTGGAAGGCACTTTCCCGCTCCCTGAAGCGCAGCTTGACCGCTTCCTCATCAAGCTCCGCCTCGGCTACCCGGGTGAAGAAGACGAGCGGACAATCCTGCGCCGCTTCAAGGAAGAAAGCCCACTCCTAGACCTTGAGCCTGTCGCCTCCGCCGAGGAGATATTGCGCGCACAGGGGCTGGTACGCACAGTCTACGTCAGCCCCGCAATTGAAAGCTATATCATCAACGTAATCCGCAGCACCCGCCAGCACGAAACAATCGAGCTTGGCGCATCGCCTCGCGCAACGCTGGCGCTCTACCGCACAGTGCAGGCGCTCGCCGCGATAAAAGGCAGAGGCTACGTCTTACCTGACGATGTAAAGCGCATGGCGGGGCCCGTCCTTTCCCACCGCTTGATCCTCAGCACGCGCACACGCCTGCGAGGTCGCGACAACCACGCGATACTACAGGAACTGCTCGACAGCGTGCCCGTGCCGGTAGAGAGCGTTGCTCACGCAAAAAGTTGACTGTTTCAGTCCGTAATACGTGTGACGTAATATTATTCTATCGGAGCGCTCATCATGGCACCCGCCGGGGCTAGACAACTGGTAGAGAGTACAGTAACAGGCTCGCGCATAGGCGGCGCTGTCGAAGTTGTCCAACCTGCGAGCAGGCGCAAGGAGGTGCTCACAACCAGCCAGCTATCCAACGCCTGGGGCTACGGCGCGGCAGGTATGATGGCAGTGGGCGCCCTCTTTGGAAGCAAGGCGGTATTCGGGTTGGGCATATTGCTGGGGATGACCCTTCTTGTGGCGTGGCTGTGGGCGCGTTGGTGCTTCCGCAATCTCACCGTCGAGCGCAGCTTCAACCAGACCAGAGCCTTCTGGGGCGAAGAAGTAGTGATGTCTCAGATCTTCACCAACGCCAAACCTCTCCCCGTTCCCTGGTTCGCCATCGAAGATGAATACCCATCCGCCCTCGAAATGATGTCGCAAGAGGCGGTCTATTCGCACAGAGCACGCACCAGAGGCATCAGAAGCAGCCTGGCGCTAGGCTGGTATGAGCGCGTTACCAGGCGCTACACACTCAAGTGCGCGGCACGCGGCGAGCATGAGTTCGGCCCTATTGATATACAGTCAGGTGATGTCTTCGGCCTCTTTCGCCGCTCAGAAACTATCGAAACCCCACAAACACTACTCGTTTACCCGCGCTATGTGCCTGTTGAGCGGCTGGGCATCCCGGCGCGCCAGCCATTCGGCGACTTCAAGGCGATCCAACAGCTCGCTACCGACCCTCTGCGTATACGTGGTGTGCGCGAGTATGTCTACGGAGACAACCCCCGCTACGTCCACTGGAAAGCCACCGCCCGACGCGGCGCTTTGCAAACTAAGCTCTTTGAGCCTGCTGCCACCCCACAGCTGTTCATATTCTGCAATCAGGATACCTTCGTCCACATGTGGGAAGGAATAGACGTTGAGACTCTGGAGCTGACCATCACTGTAGCTGCTTCGCTCGCAAACCACGCCCTGCAAGAAGGCTTCATGGTGGGCTTACAGGTGAATGCGCTTGCTGTACACTCAGACAGGCAGGTGAAGCTATCCCCCAGCCGCGATCCCGATCAATTCACTCGCATATTGGAAAACCTGGCGCGCATCAAAGGCTGGTCAGGCCTGCCGGTGGAGGAGCTAATCCGCGCCGAGCGGCGCAGCCTGCCGATAGGTGCGACTATAGTGGTGGTGACAGGCGTTATAACAGACGATCTGCTTCATATACTGGTAGCTCTCCGCAGAGCCGGCCATCCCATAACGCTCGTAGAAACAGTAGGCTCATTGCGCGCCGCCAAAGCAGCACAACGCATCTCCGTAGAGAGCTTGCGGATGCAAGGCATAACATATTACAGAGTAGATGCCATAGACGCGGCGACCGAAATAGAGGAGTTAGTGTTTTAGGAAGCTGAGGGTCAGCCCTAATTCCTAATCCCCAGCCTCTGGTAAGGAGTAACTTTGGCAATGCTATTGAAAGGGCAGGCGAGCAATGCGGCGCTGCCGGTCTGCCTGGCAGCAATGGACGCATGCTGGATATACGCTGTGACATGGCTTTTCAGTACTATAGCGCTGAGCGCCGTAACCACATTCCCTGTGCCCTCGCCTGTTGTGCTGGGCGCGTTAGAGCTTGCCGCCTGGGGATTGACGCTCTACCTGCTTGACAGAACCGCCTGGCCGCTTGGCGTAGTACAGGTGCTCTCTGGCGTGGGAGGTGTAGTGGTCGCAGTGCTCGTCGCTCTGGCTATAAACCCGCCCCCCGATAGCGGTCATATAGGCAAGTGGGTCGCCACGGCAGGCTACGTACTGCTGGTATCCCTCGCGCTGTGGGCGCTCGGCTCATACCGCGCACGCGAGCGCCCCGACTTCACGCCTGCATACAATACTTTTCGCATCGGGTTGGTCGTTATCTGTGCGTCGGCTCTCCTCGGCACTATAATCCTGGGCACAAAGATGGAGACAACCTGGGCCGGGCTGGGTGGGGTGGCTATCTGGTTCGTCGGCTGGTCGCTTGGCGCGCTGGCGCTGGCGAACCGGGAGATCATACGTACAGAAGGCAGCAAGGCCGACATCGGTTTCTGGGGTCTCGTGCTGGCCGTGAGCATAGGCGCTGTGCTGGTGGCAGGCATTTCTACAGGCGCGTTCGGCGCTAATAACCTTCTGGACCTCGGGCAAAAAGTGGTGATCGGTGTACTGGCACTGGTAGGAACTATCACCTACCTGATACTGTACGCCTACCTCTGGCTCCTCTCGCTGCTCAACATCAACCCAACGCCTCCTGGCAGCCTGTCAACGCCCACTCCCACACCCGGCGCTTCAGCGAAGGAAACTTTGCAGCAGCAGCTAGCGAGAAGGTTTGGCCCCCAACAGGCGGTGACTTTATATCCAGAACTACAGGCTATACTTTTCGGTGTCGCGCTGCTCCTGATCGTGGTGGCCGCCGTATGGCTGGTCAGCCGCACTGCCAAACGCACACGCACCAGCCGCGTCAAGGAGGCCACCGAGCAGCGCGAGAGCTTCGGCTCGTGGAGCTTACTGCTCCAACAAGCTCGACTTCTACTGAACAGGTTGCTGGCTCGCTTCCGCAAAGCTCCTATTCCGCAAGGTGCAGCAATCGAGGACGACCTTGCCGCCCTTCGGGGCAACCCCGAATGGAGCGGCACGCTATCTGTGCGCCAGATTTACGCCCGCCTGCAATCGCTCGCTGCCGGGCTGGGTTGTCCCCGCGCCCCTCAGCAAACCCCAACCGAGTATATGCTGATCCTCTCAGCTGCTATACCCGGCTTAGAACCCGACCTGAGAGAAATCACAGCAGCCTACCTGGAAGCTCGCTACGGACGCCTCCCCGCCTCAGCCCCCATAGTCGCCGCCGCGAATGACGCCTGGCGGCGAGCCGAGCTTGCTATGAGGGAAGGGCCAGCAACCGGCTGCTGACGCCTGATCCCTACAACCCTATTATGACGGCATTGCGACTCACCCAACCCTGCTTGCCACCGGGTAGATCAATGCGGTAGTAGTCGCCGTTGCGCAGGCTGGAATGATAAAAGCTGCCACGCGGCAACCTGGCTACCACTGTGCCACTGCCTGGGTCTGAGTAAACGTTGATCGTGCCCTTACCCATAGGTAACACCTGCCAGTCCCCTGTGGAGGTCTTGGGAGCAGAGCTATGCTTAAAGGGCGGAGGTTCAGGAGCCGAGGGGTCTATGCTGGCGTCCTCGATGCCATAGCCGTAGCTTCGCACGCCCACAGGAGTGCCATAAGCCTCCTTGAGGAAGGCCATAACACCGTTTGCCACTCCCGCTGCTACCTTGTCCGTAGACTTGAAAAGCACAGTTCGGTCAGACGCATTAGTCATATAGCCCATCTCCACGATAGCCCCAGGCACATAGTTGGAGATGCGGTAGTTGGGCCGCCCCGGAGTATAAGCATAGTAGCCGCGCATATCGCGCGTAACGTTCGCGTCTTCCGGCAGGCTGGTGGCTGCCCTGTAGCTGTCGGTGAGAAGTTGCACCAGGTTGCCATCCTGTACCGCCACTTCGCTTTGCCAGCGTGTACTGATCTTGAAGCCTCTGGGCGCGGAAGAAGCGTTACCATCTGCATGTATAGCTACGAAAGCATCCGCCGAGTAGCCACTGGGCACAGTGGTCGGCAGAATATCTACCAGCACTCCTTGAGCGCGCAAAAGCAGAGCAATGCGGTTTGTCACATCAAGGTTGAGGTCAATTTCGCTGCGTCCGCCGCCCGACGTGCCGACCGAGCCAAGTAGACGCGATAGTTGTTCGGGGAGTTCATTATTTTTATAGTGACCCACCTGCAACCCCACTCTGTAAAGGCGAGGGGCAGTCACAGCCGTAGGAGCAACGGCGGCAACACGGGCAGGAGCCGCCTGCGATACTGCCTGCCGGTTAGAAGAAGGGGCAGGTATGTAGCCGGCAGGTAGCGCGGCACGTGAAGGCGTCGCCTGTGGCAGCATGGAAGCCAGCAAAAACGCGGTAAAGAGAGAAAATAGGAAAGATCGAAGGCGCGTAGAGGTAAACATAGAAAGCTCCGCTCAAGTTAGGGAGTAGCAGGGAATGGGTTGCGGATTTGCAGGGAGACGGGCATAAGACGCTGCGTTCGTAGCGCCTTGCGCAAATTATACCTTGCGCAAGCAAGAAGCGCAAGCGATTGGGAGGCAGATAACCTTCCTGGCCTCGTATGATATACTGGTCTATCCGCCTTTCAGAGCGCCTGACGATGAGACCTGTAGTATAAGTAGCAAAGCCAAAACCAGACGCTCTCACAAATCCCCCAACTCTCTGGGCGCTTATCTGCGTACCATTACTGTGGCCGCTGCTAGCCACATGATTGGAGACAGGCTCCGCCCTGCTATATCCCACTGCAAAAGAAAACCGCAAAAGAAGGAGCAAAGCAAATGAAAATAGGGTTACAAGTCAACAACTTCACATGGGATGCACCGATTGGTGAGACCTTCGGCGCGATTGGCCGCCGAGCCGAGGAAGCAGGCTTCGACAGCTTGTGGGTTATGGATCACTTTTTCCAGATACAGGGCATAGGCCCTGTTGAGTGGCCGATGCTCGAAAGTTATTCAGCGCTGTCGTTCATCGCGGGTCTAACCTCAAAGATCAAGCTGGGCACTATGGTCACAGGCGTGACTTATCGCCACCCCGGCATACTCGCCAAGACAGTCACCACCCTTGATGTGCTCTCAGGCGGGCGCGCTTATCTTGGTATCGGCGCAGCATGGTTCGAGCGCGAGCACCTCGCTCTGGGTGTGCCCTTCCCGCCCCTCAAAGAGCGCTTCGAGAGACTGGAGGAGACGCTACAAATCACTCTCCAGATGTGGTCGGGCGAGGTAGGGCCGTACAACGGCAACTATTACCAGTTGGCCGAAACTCTCAACTCACCACAGGCAGTTACCGGGCCACATCCCCCGATCCTCATCGGCGGCACAGGCGAGCAGAAGACTCTCCGCTTCGTAGCCAGGTACGGCGATGCCTGCAACCTCTTTGCACGCCTGGGAGACGATGCGCTGCGCCACAAGCTCGATGTGCTCAAGGGACACTGCGAAGCCGAGGGCCGCCCGTATGAGGAGATCGAGAAGACCAGCCTTGATCGTATGCTGGTGACGCACGGCGAAGGGCAGGACGCACTATCGCCCCAGCAGGCCATTGATGCTATCGGCCACCTGGCGGAAATGGGCTTCGACCAGGCCCTCATAAGCATGCCTAACGTCAGCGACCCTGACGCCTTCAACGTCTTCCGCGACGAAGTAGTCCCTGCCGTTCATGCCCTCAAAGTAGCTGGGCGATAGAGACCAGGGACCAGGGGTTAGTAGCTGATCCCTGTCACGGCCCAGCATTTGCTATTGTAGCTGGTGAATCTTTAGATCAAGAGGAGCCATGAACACCTTTCAGCTCTCGGAGCTAATCTCCAAAGGCAAGAAGTCGAACAAACTTTACTACGAATTCATAAGAATCCCATCGCTCAGCACAGGCCTTTACTCTATACCCGCCGGCGGTGTTGACCCGCAGCAGCCGCACACAGAAGACGAAGTCTATTGTGTGATAAGCGGCCACGGTCAGATAGAAGTAGGCAGCGAAAGCCGTGACGTGCAAGCAGGTACCGTGATCCTGGTGCAAGCGGGCATGGAGCATCACTTTCATACTGTCACTGAAGAGCTGACGGTGCTGGTATTTTTCGCACCCGCTGAATACTCTCTCGTTTCAGGCCAAGATGATGAGCAATAAGGGCCGGGTGGCGCCAGCTGCTAATCCCGTAACCTCTCGTTTCTCAGTCCCTGGTACTGGCACTATGCAATTTGTTATAGCAGGAGGTATATACAAGAAAATGGCAATTCTAAGTGATAAAGCCAGAGAATTTATAGACCGTAACGGCTACGCTGTAGTGGCAACTCTCAACAGCGATGGCTCAGCCCAGCAGACAGTGATCTGGTACGAGCTACAGGGCGAGCGTATAATGATGAACACAAAAGTAGGGAGGCTCAAAGAGAAGAACCTCAAGCGCGATCCGCGCATCTCTTTTTGCCTGGAAGACGAATACAGCTACGTGACGATACAGGGGCGCGCCGAGCTTGACTACGACCCGGAGCGTGCCCAGGCCAGCGGCAAAGCCCTGGCGATCCGATACAAAGGCCAGGCAGCAGGCGAGCAAATGGTGCGCGATATATTCAGCAAAGAAGAGCGCGTCACCGTCTATATGTCTATTGATAAAGTAGACGACACACACCTGTAATAATGCGCGAACAGCCTCGAATCACGGCCCTTGCAGGGGGAGTAGGCGGAGCCAAGCTAGCAGATGGGCTTCAGAGAGCCCTTCGCCAGGGCACGCTCTCCGTAGTGGTGAACACCGCCGACGACTTCAAGCTCTGGGGCCTCTATATCTCGCCTGATATAGATACTGTCATGTACACCCTGGCTGGCCTTGCTAACCCCACGACAGGCTGGGGACTGGAAGGCGATACCTGGTCTGCTCTCGGCATGCTGGGGCGATATGGCCGCGATGCCTGGTTCCGCATAGGCGATATGGATATGGCTACTCACCTGCTGCGTACGCAGATGCTCTCCGAAGGCCGCAACCTTACCGAGGCAACATCTAATCTGGCTGCGTCACTCGGCATAAAAACGAGGATTTTACCGATGTGCGATGAGCCTGTCGAAAGTATGGTGCAAACTGAGCAGGGCGCGCTTTCTTTCCAGGACTACTTCGTGCGCCGCAAGCACAGCGATCCGGTGACGGGTGTAATCTTCAGGGGCATCGAAAAAGCGCAGCCCACTGAAGAGGCCGTCGAAGCTGTAGAAAACGCCACAGCCATAGTCTTTTGCCCCTCAAACCCAATCGTCAGTATAGGGCCCATACTGGCTGTTCCTGGGATGAAAAGAGCGCTGGAGCGTACCGACGCTCCAAAGGTGGCGGTCAGCCCAATCATAGGAGGCGCGGCTCTCAAAGGCCCAGCCGCCGACATGCTACGCACTCTCGGCCATGAGGTGTCAGCAGTGGGTGTAGCGGCCCTTTATAAGGGCCTTATAGACCTCATGATCATAGACAACGTAGACGCGGAGCTCGGGCCCCGGATCAGAGAGATGGGCATGGAAGTAGAAGTCGCGCAGACAATCATGAATAGCGACGCAGAGAGGCACGCTCTCGCCCGTCGGGTAATCGCCATCTGCGACCGGCTGAATACATGTAGAGAGCAAGCAGCCAGATGAAGACAGTGGCCGTAGTGCCCATCAAAGAGTTGCGAGAAGCAAAGAGCAGGCTGGCAGGCTGGCTGTCGCCCCAACAACGCGCCGCGCTCGCTCTCGATATGCTGGCGCACGTCCTACACACTATTGAGGCTTCGGGTGCTGTAAACAATATCGCGCTAATCAGCCCGGCTGCCAACGTCGGCCACTTGCCCCCAGGCGTGATCCTCTTGAAGCAAGCAAGGTCGGGACTGAACAACTTGCTTGAGCAAGGCCGCGAATGGGCAATCTCCCAGGAAGCCGATGCCCTGATGGTGACCTTCGCTGACCTGCCGCTCCTCTCACCCGACGACCTGGTAGACATCGAAGACCTCGGCGAGCGGGAGAAGACTGTAGTGCTTGCTCCTGATAGGCATGGGCATGGCACCAACGTGATGCTGGCTCACCCACTGTCTCTAGCTCACTTCGCTTTCGGACCCGACAGCTACAGCAAACACCTGGCCGAAGCCTGGCAAAATGGCGCTCACGTCGAAACGTATATCTCCCTCGGCACCTCGCTGGATATAGATACCCCCGCCGACCTGGAACAAATGGAGAAAGAGCGCCAGACCTTCACCTTGTTGATCTAAACAGCATTGAGAAGTGGCGACTGAGTAACCACTGACAAGGAGACATGTATGAGCAACAACGACATATCGTTCGGCATCGTAATTCTTCCAACTCCCAGGCCCTGGCCGCCGGAGAACATATATGCTACGCCCACTGAAGTTGGGCAGGCGCTCATGCAGGCCAACAAGCAATATATAGAGGCTGCCCGCCCCTACTGCGACACCGTATGGGCCGAGGACCATTTCCAATGGGAGAAGCGCCCAACCCTTGAGGCAATCACCACTCTCAGCTACCTCGCAGGTAACTTTGATGGCATGCGCTTCGGCAATATAGTGCTGGGGCAATCGTACCGCAACCCGGCCCTCACCGCTAAAATGGCCGCCAACTTGCAGCTATTGACAGGTGGAAAGTTCATCCTGGGGATAGGAGCGGGCTGGAAAGAAGACGAATACAAAGCATATGGCTATCCCTATCCTTCTGCCGGAGAGCGCATAGACCAGCTAGAGGAAGCTGTGCAAATCATCAAAGCCATGTGGACCCAAAGCCCCGCCACCTTTCATGGCCGCTATTACAACATAGAAGGCGCGGAGTGCCAGCCACAGCCCGACCCCCCTATCCCATTGCTCATAGCAGGTGGCGGCGAGCAAAAGACGCTGCGGGTCGTCGCCAGGTACGCCGACTGGTGGAACTATAACTTCTGCGCGCCGGAGGAGTACGCCCACAAACAGCAGGTACTAGCCGAACGCTGCCGTGAAATAGGTCGCGATCCCAACGACATAGTAAACAGCTACTACGGGGACATCCAAATAGAAGACGACCTCTCCAAAATACGAAAGCGCGACTACCACACGGTAGCGGGCAGCGCGGATGCTGTGACCAGAGAGCTCGAAGAATTCGTGAAATTGGGAGTAAAGCATATACAAATGCGCATAGCCGACTTCCCCCAAACCGGCGGGCTAGAAACCTTCATAGAGAAGATTCTCCCAAGAATACGTAATAGGTGCTAAGAGTCAACCATGCAAATTACTATTACAGGCATAAACGGCGTTCCCGAAATCCAGGTTGGAGATGACCTGGCCAGGTTGATTCTGCGTGGCTTTGAGGCATCTGGCTTTACACCGCAGGTGGGCGACGTCATGGTCGTCACTCAGAAGGTAGTTAGCAAAGCAGAAGGGCGGATTGTTGACCTGCGGCAGATAGAGCCGTCGGAGTTCGCCCGCGACTATGCACGCAAGTGGGGTAAAGACCCCCGACATATAGAGGTCGTGCTGCGCGAAAGCGCGCGCATCGTGCGTATGGACAAGGGCATACTCATCTCTGAAACAAAGCACGGCTTCGTCTGTGCCAACGCTGGAGTAGACGCTTCCAATGTTCCCGGCGAGCACATCGTCAGCTTGCTACCGGAAGACTCGGACGTATCAGCCGCCCGCATACGCCAGTCACTCAAAGATGAGCTAGGAGTGGATATACCCGTCATAATCTCCGACTCCTTTGGGCGAAGCTGGCGCAACGGCATCATAAACATCGCCATAGGCGCGTCTGGGCTGCAAACCCTCTTAGATTATCGTGGGCAGTACGATCCGCACGGCTACCTGATGAGCGCCACAGTAATAGCCGTAGCCGACGAGCTTGCATCGGCAGCCGAGCTTGTAATGGGCAAAGTAGAAGCCTGCCCTGTAGCCGTAGTCAGAGGATACCCCTACGACAGCGCACAATCCACAGCCCACGACCTGGTAATAGACCCTTCAAGGGATATGTTCAGGTAAGGGAAGAAAGGGAATAAAGCGATGAGCATCATAGGTTACGCCGCCATGTGCGAGCAGTTCGGGCCGACAGATATTGTAGACTACTGTCAGGCATCGGAAGACAACGGATTTACAGGGCTGATGGTCTCTGACCATTTTCACCCCTGGGTGCCTTCACAAGGGCAAAGCGCCTTCGTATGGGCGCTCCTCGGAGCTATAGGCGAGCGCACCAAGCTGAAGTTTGGCACAGGCGTCACCCCACCGGGCTGGCGCTACCACCCCGCTATCCTGGCGCAGGCCGCCGCCACCCTGGAAGCAATGTATCCTGGCCGCTTTTACCTCGGCCTCGGCGCGGGCGAGGCGCTCAACGAACATATCGTCGGCCAATACTGGCCTGAGCCTGTAATCCGCCTGGAGATGCTTGCCGAGGCAATTGAGATCATACGCAAGCTCTTTACAGGCAAAGCAGTGAAGCATCGAGGCGCATACTTCAACCTGGAAACCGCCCGACTCTACACCATGCCCTCAGCTCCCCCTCCTATTTACATCGCCACTTCCGGCCCCGTAAACGCCGAGCGCACAGGGCGCACTTGCGACGGTATAATCATGGTGGGAGCCGCCGATGAAAAGATAAAGATGCTCATCGAGCGCTTTGAGAAGGGAGCCCGCGGAGCAGGCAAAGACCCGGCGATGATGCCCCGCATTATCCAATTGCACGTATCATGGGCAGACTCAGACCAGGCAAGCATAGACCAGGCGATCAAAGAGTGGCCCAACGGCGGCATGAACTTCCCGAAGGCGGATATACGTAACCCTGAAGACTTCGAGGCGATGCAAAAGCTGGTGCGCCCAGAGAACTTCAAGGGTCGTGTGCTAACATCGGCAGACCTGAGCGTGCACCGCGAGCACTTGCAGCACTTCGTAGACCTCGGCTTCAATGAGCTATACGTCCACAATGTGGGCCGCAACCAGAGAGAGTTCATAGAAGCATACGGGCGCGAAGTTATCCCGCAGATAAAGTGGCCGGCGAGACAAAGCTAACCCAACGACAGTACTCGCGCATCTCTAACACAGAAAGAAGGTGCCAATGTTAGGGTTGGAACTACTAAGGTGGTAACTGTTCAGAGTAGGGGTGGAGGGGCATAGCCGCTGATACTCCCCATAAAGAAAGCCCCCTCTCCCATGAAGGGAGAGGGGGTGAGGGTAGGTGAGGGTAGGTGAGGGTAGGCCTCCACAGCTACTTCTTGAAGATTGCTACACCCCTATTCTGAACAGTTACCGCCGCAAAGTGCCTTGACGCCCGGCCAGGGCTGCAATATAATGATTATGTCACAACCGAATAAGATGCAGACTTTCAGGGCAGGGTGAAATTCCCGATCGGCGGTAGAGCGAGAGCTAAGCCCGCGAGCCGCAAGGTAGGATCTGGTTAGATGCCAGGGCCGACGGTTACAGTCCGGATGGAAGAAAGTTAGAGTGCCATAGCACGCCTGTTTCGTTGCGCTACTCGCGCCGCGCAAGGCTGTGCTCGATATGGTGTCTATTTCGCCCCTGGTAGCTGCCAAGCAACCGGGGCTTTTTACATGTCAAAATCAGGAACAAACAGAAACGTGCCCAATACGGCATTCAAGCCGCCGAGTCGCGCCGCAGGGTACAGCAACACCAAAAGCAGCCGCAATCTGTGGCAGGGTAGCAGTGCGCCCCAGAGCCTTACTACTCAGCAGCAAAAGGAAGCAGCACTTCAAGACGAGGTGACGCAAACGCCACGGCGTAGCGCCATGCCCACAATCGCTGTAGGGCTATTCACAGCCATATGCATGCTTCTGCTGTGGTGGGGCATAGCGGCTATAGGCAACTATCCTGCTTTTATACTTCCCACGCCCCTTGTGGTTGGTCAGAGGATGTGGGCAATGCTCCTTGATGGCTCACTTCTCGGCCACTTCTGGACAACCACCCTTGAGGCCGGCCTGGGCTTTCTCGTCGCGCTGCTGGCAGGCATCTTCCTGGGCTATCTAATAGCGCATTCTGTCTTGCTCGAACGACTCCTCAGTCCTTATCTGGCTGTCAGCCAGGGGTTGCCTGTGGTGGCGCTTGCTCCCCTGCTCGTCCTCTGGGTGCAAGACGACCTGCCGCGAAAGGTGGTGATTGTGGCACTGATCGTCTTCTTCCCTATTCTCGTCAACACGATTGTAGGCGTGCGTAGCATAGAGCGCTCGATGCTGGAGGTGGCGCGGATGTCGGGGGCTAACCTCCTGCAAACGATATATTATGTTGAGCTGCCTCTGGCGCTTCGCCCACTGCTTGGAGGGGTGCGGTTGGGGCTTATGCTCTCGATCACAGGCGCGGTGGTGGGAGAGTTCGTTTCGTCGGGCTCGGGTCTTGGCTTCCTGCTAATGCTGGGACGTGGGTTGTTCGATACAACTCTGGTCTTCGTGGGGCTGGTGGCGCTGGCTGTACTCGCGATACTTGCCTATGCGACTATCACCCTGCTGGAGAAAGCACTGATTACATGGGAAGAGTAAGACGAGTTATGAATTAGGAATTATCAATCGTGAGTTACGAGTTACAAATGGAGACAGGAAGTATTACAAAACTGAACTTCGGGAGAATAACAACCATGTTGAGGAAGATTTATATATCGTTGACCTTCGCTGTTGTCGCATCACTGAGTTTGGCGGGCTGTGGCACGGCGAGTAGCGGCGCGATAGTTGGAACTGCTGTAGCGCCAGGTGGAACAGAGATAGCAACGCCACAGGCCACCCAGGGTCAGGGGCTGACCAAAGTTACCATCGCGCTTGGCTTCACACCAGATGTGCAGTTCACACCCTTCTACGTTGCGCTCAATAAGGGCTATTACAAAGACGAAGGGCTGGACGTAACCCTCAATAATGGCGTTGTCACAGACCTGCTCAGAGAGCTTGGCACAACTGGGAGCGGTATAGATTTCGCGGTGGCATCGGGTGATGAGATCATCCCGGCACGCTTGCAAGGTATCCCAATCACCTATGTAATGACATGGTACAGGCAGTACCCAGTAGCCGCCGCCTCTATCGTGGGCAAAGGGCCAACTCTCAAGACCCCTGCCGACCTCAAAGGGCGTACAGTAGGCGTGCCTGGGCCATACGGCTCTAGCTACATAGGGCTACAGGCGCTTCTCAAAGCTGGGGGGCTGACGCTCAATGACATCAAACTCAAGTCAATCAACTACACGCAGGTTGCGAGCCTGTCACAAGGCCAGGTAGACGTAGCTATGGTCTACGCCGCGAACGAGCCTACGCAGCTGAGGAGCCAGGGCCTTGACGTTAGCACCCTGCTGGTCTCCGATTTCGCCAGACTCGCCTCTAACGGCCTTGCCACCAACGACAAGACCCTCAAAGAGAACCCCGAAGTTGTAGGTAAAGTAGCGAGGGCCACCCTCAAAGGGATAGACGACACAATAAAAGAGCCTGATACAGCATTCCAGCAGGCGCTAAAGCAGGTTCCCCAGGCGGGTAGCGCAGAGAATAAAGCTCTGCAATTACAGGTGCTGAAAGAAACAATCAAGCTGATGCAGCCCAAACCGGGAGACCCCGCCGCCCAGCACCAGCCCGGCTGGACTGATGCCGGCGTCTGGTCGGCCACCCAGGACCTCCTCTTTGAAATGGGAATAATCACCCAAAAGGGCGATGTAAACGGTATGTTCAGCAACAACTTTATCGGGGGAGGGACCACACCGTAGCTGAGTAGAGCGTTCACCCAGCAAAAAGCTCGTGTGGAATATGGACCCAAATTAGCCCTTTTCTCTGCTATCGCGCAGCAGAAGCACATGCCTACCGGTAGAAGGCGGCTCCCAGCAGGAATGTGCGTGGAGATCCGCGCCTGCTGCTTCGTCTTACCCGGCGGTCTTGCCCTTGAGCATCTCGTCCCAGACGCTGCGGAGATTACGCAAGTGAGTTTCCACAAACGGGTAATCTTCATAGACGCTTCCAGCCGCTTGCAGCGCACGATCCAGGGGAATACGGGCGGCTAGCGACGTGGTTATATGCCTTTGCAAGGAATAAATGTAGTTCTTATCCTTCTCGATGCGCGCTTGAAGAGCACGCTTACCTTGTGCTACCTCTCCACTCTGCGGCACCAGCAGCCTGACCTCCAGGCTCTCTACCTTAGCCAGCGCATCGAGGTACGGCTGGCTGCCTTCGGTCAGAGAGGGCACTCCGCTATCCGGCAGCATATCGCCGCAAAAGAGAACCCGGTCAGCAGGACTGTAAACAAGAAGGTGCCTGCCACTCAAAGGCAACAGGTCCCATCCTGCCCAGGGAAGGCCCCTATCGCCGCTCGGTACAAAGTCGCCTGGGAACAGATGTGAAGCCGAAGGCCAGGAGCTAAGATCAACTATATCTGCCGGGTAATCGCCCGTGAAGACCACGACCCGCACATTGCCGTAGCGCTCAAAGAGATCAGACCCACCAGGCTGAACAGCAGGATCAACCAGCATAGCGCCACCCTCGCCCGGTATGATCCCGCTGTTATATCCTCCCACCTGTAGCACCAACACCCCAGATGCTATCTGTACAGGCTCAATCAAGCTTATCCTCCTGGCTGAGGACTCAGGTGCGCACCACCCACCATCGGCCCTCTGCCCTCCTAAGGCAGTTTGCGGCTCAGCTGGACGTTGACCGCGCTCCCTTTCTCGACCGTCGTGCCTTTTGCCGGGTCCTGTGTGAGAACTGCACCGGGCGGTACGCTCCCCGTCAGATCGTCAACCTCTGTTACGGTACCAAGAGTAAGCCCTATCTGCTCAAGACGGGAGCGGGCTAGATCAGCATTTTCGATACCTCGTAAATCGGGCACTGTTACCACCTCGCCCAGGCTGACGACCAGCTTGACCGTATCACCCGGCCTGACGCTTGCGTCGCCCGCAGGGTCGCTCCTTATCACCACGCCCTTAGGCACAATGGCGCTGCCTTCATAGGCAATCACCACCTTCAGACCTGTGCCTTCCAGTGTAGTTTGTGCGGCAGTGGGGTCGGTATTCGCCAACTGGGGCAGCTTAAAGGTGGGTGGGCCTTTGCTCACACGCACGCTTATCTGGCTCGTCTTTTTCAGAATGGTGTTGGGCGGCGGGTCTTGCTGGGCTACTATTCCCTCACTGTACTGTGTGCTCTCTATCGTTTCCAGCTCGAGTAACGCGAAGCCTTTCTGTGTGGCCAGGGTCCTGGCATCGTTCAAGCTGAAACCGACCAGGTTTGGCACAGGCACCGAGACCGGAGTAGGAGTGGCGGTAGGGGTACTGGTGGGCGTAGAGGTGGGGGTGAGGGTTGGTGGCACGGGGGTAGGCGACGGGGTAGCTGTCGGTACTGTTGGCGTGAAAGTTGGGCTGGGAACAGGAGGGTTGGCGAGGAAGTTAGAGACTTGTGGCGCGGCCAGCATGCCGGCGACAACCAGCACTGCCACGACACCAATCAGCACCAGGCCAATACCTACTGCGCTGCAACCTCCACTACCCATCTGTACTTTAGTAGCAGAGCGTATCGCCACAGAAGATGGAGCGCCGAGTGGGCTGGTTACCTGCCGTGTGGCTGCCGCAGCGCCTGCCGCCGACGGATATACGTTGCGCGGCATTGCGCCTCGAAAAGAGGCTGTAGATGGCCCTGCGGCGTTTGTGCGCCCGCCGCGAGGCGACGCCTGGGGGACCTGCCGTGATCGCCCTTGTGTTCCTTGTGTCACCTGGGTTACATTGGGTTGCGCCACAGGCACAGCCATTGTAGCTTGCAGGCCGCCCGCCACGAGGGCGCGCAGCGCTTTCTCCATCTCAGCGGCGCTGCTAAAGCGCTCGGTCGGCTCTTTGGAAAGGGCCTTATGTACAATGGCTTCGAGCCGCGGCGGCACGCTGGGATTTGCAGCCCTGGGCGAGGGTGGCTCTTCCGAGATATGCTTGTAGGCCAGCCCAACCGCACTGTCGCTCTCGAAAGGCAATCGCCCCGTAAGCATCTCGTAAAGCGTCACGCCCACCGCGTAAATGTCGGATTGAGGTACAACACGCTCGCCCCTGGCCTGCTCAGGGGAAAAGTAGTGTGCGGTGCCGAGAGCTAGCCCGGCTTCGGTGAGGCCGAGGTCCGACACGCTCTTGGCTATGCCGAAGTCGGTCACCTTTACTCCGCCATCGGGGGTAATAAGCACGTTCTGCGGCTTTATGTCACGGTGGATCAAGCCGCTCCGGTGAGCGTACTCCAACCCCGCCAGGATTTGGGCGGCAATATTTGCCGCTTTATCTATTGGGAAAGGCGCTGAAGAGTTGATAAGCTCTTTGAGGCTCGCCCCCGCCACGTATTCCATGACGATGTAGTAGACATCACCATCCTGCCCCACATCATAAACATTGACTATGTTTGGGTGTGCAAGGTTGGCAGCGGCCTGCGCCTCGCGCTTGAAACGGGCGACAAATTGCGCGTCGCTGGCGTACTGCTCACGGAGCACCTTGACAGCCACAATGCGGCCCAGGATGTTGTCACGCGCCTTGTATACAAGGGCCATACCGCCGCCACCCACCGGGCTGATGAGCTGGTAGCGCCCGTTTAGTAAGCGACCGGAACCGTTCCCGCCGCTGCTGTTGCTAACCAAAAAACTATCCTTCTTTGCTGAGAGAGGCCCTCAAAGGGCATAAATGCTGGCACAAGCCTTGCGTCTATTTTAGCAGACGCAGTTATCCACATTCTCCTACGGAAAATGCATTATCTGTATAAATTGTAAACTAGCCCTGGAAAGGTTGTCAAACGAAGAGAGCTACTAACCCCTCAGCCCTCATATGGTACAATGACCACAATCATCCTTAATGGCATCCGTAATGGCATCCGTAATGGCATCCGTAATGGAGGAACAGGCATGGAAGCTAATCCGGCGCGACACGAAGACTCGCGTGATGACCGCACGCAGCAAGGGATAGGCCCACACCCTATTGAGCAACGCGATACCCTCTCGGAGAGAGTTGTGCAGGCACCGGCTGATGATGAGGTAGATGCTGTTGACCCGATGGCTAGCCCCAGCAGCTATAGTCAAAGAGATATTGACGAAGGCGACACCCCCGACGACGCGGCAATCGATCTGATGGTAGACCCAAGCCTCGGCAGAGAGCGCATGAGCACAAATATGGACGTGCTGGACCTCGACGACTCCTGGCGGGTGGAGAGCGAAGAGCCTGATTTCATGTCCGACCCCGGCACCACCGATGTAATACAATCCGTAGAGGAAGGCGAGCCGTACTTCCCCCCTACCGACCCGCCGCTTACCACCAGGCCGCTCGACAACGCACGCGTTGTAGGGGGGTTTTCCACTACCTCTCTTGAAGAGCCTACCGAGCCTGAAGACCACCCGCTGCGGCTCACCGGCGATGACGAGATAGCCGAGCAGGTGCGTTATGCGCTCGCAGCCGACGCTTACACCTCTGAACTTAATATAGAGGTTGAGGTGCGAGATGGCGTGGTCTATCTACACGGCAACGTCACTTCGCTTGATGATATTGAGCAGGCTGAACAGGTGGCAGGCGAAGTTGAGGGCGTACAAGATGTAGAGGAAGAGCTGGAAATAGTTTGATGCCCAGTATAGCAGAAAAAGCTGAAACCGGACGCTTATCAGGCGTAACCCTCCAGCGCGACGCAGTAGTGGACTTGCACATGCATACCACCTCATCAGACGGGCGCTTCACTCCTGCCGCCCTCGCCAGAGCTGCCCAGGAACAAGGCCTTGCGGTGATCGCTCTGGCCGATCACGACCGCGTTGACAATGTACTGCCCCTGCAAAGGGAGGCAGCAAGCTATGGCATACATGTAGTTCCGGCGGTAGAGGTGTCGTGCCTCTGGGGTGACACGCAATACCATATGCTCGTCTACAATGTAGACCTTACGGCTGAGAGGTTTCTGGCTCCTATGGAGGAGAATAAGGCGCGCTATGCAGAGATTTGCGCCAACGGCATGGAGGAGCTGGCGAAGCAAGGCAAGCCGCTCGACCCCGCGGTCCTCAACCTGTGTCACGCCGGACAGCCTATCGCCCCCTACCACCTCTTTCAGGCTATCATCAAGCATGAGTACGCGCCCAACATGAAAGAGGCGCACGAGCTTGCCAGGACGGTAGGCGTGGACTTCCTTTCCCTGCCGCAAATGAAGGATATGATTGTTAGGGCGCGCGAAACGGGAGCTATACCTCTGCTGGCGCACCCGGCGCGAGCAGAATCGGGCTTCAACCCACCAAACCAGGAGACCCTTGACAGCATGATAGAAGCCGGGCTGATGGGCTTCGAGGTGTGGCACCCGTACCACTCGTCTTATGACGTGGCCTGGTATCTCAAGCTCTGCACCGACCGGGGGCTTCTCACTTCAGCCGGCTCAGACACCCACTCCCCCAATGACTCCCGCCGCAAACTAACAAGATGGCCTATCTGCTACAGCCAACGCCTGCTGGAGATGTGCGGTGTACGCATAGGTGGATAGCCTCTTAAAAGGGGTCTCCCTGCCGGGGAGTGAGGTGCCCCCGCCCTTCCACTTTTTATTTTCATGGGAGGTTGTGAGCCACCGGCTCCTGACGTACTATTCGATAACAACACCTAAGGCTGTGGGCTTGGGGTTGGCGACGGTTGGCCTGGCTGCTGTTGAGGTTGCGTCATATCTTTGAGCACCTGATTGTTCGGTGAGAGAAGCGAGGCACGCTCCAGCTCCTGATTAGCCAGCTCTTTCGCACCTGTCCTTGTGTAGCAGTAGCCCAGAGTAAGATGCGTGAGCGCATCATCCGTAGTAATTTGCGCTAAAGTAGAGTTGATCCACTCTTTGCTGCCCCCAGAAGTCTGGACAGCGGCCCACGCAGGGTCCTGCAGGAGGGTTTGCAGAGTGGTAGTTGGGACAGCGCTCGCTGTGCCATTATAGCCGCCGTTCGACTTCATGAAGTCGGCCACGCGCTTTTCACGCTTGGGGACCTGCTGCTGTAACGCGGCCATGAGTGTAGAAGTAAGCACGTTGCGGAAGGTCTGGGGGTCAAGCGCTGTGACGTTGGTTATAACCTTGCTCGTAGCAGTCTTCGTGAAGGGTTGGGCGGCATCGGCAAGGAAGTCTACACGACTTTGCACATTCTGCGCGGTATCAGCGAAGGTGCCAGGGTCGAGAGCTACCGTGTCGGAGAAGGCTTTGCCGGCCTCCAGCACCAGCTTGCCGTAATCGCTCTCGCCGTCGGTCGGCAGTGGCGTACCCGCTTGCAAGTCGCTCTTTACAGCCAGCGCGCGTTCCTGGAAAAGCTGTGCTCTGATGAAAGGAGTACGTGCGAAGGTAGGATCAATACGGTATTGAGATTGCGTGAGGGCATCAACCGCCTGGGAGAATTGGTTGTTGCGCGAGTAAGCCACCGCAAGCTCGTCCCAAAGCTGGGCGTTGCCCGGTGTGCGGTCTCGCGCTTTCTGCATATATTCCACGGCCAAAGGAGCCTTCGTCGGGTCGTTACCCCCGGTCGAGCTTGGGTCTGCCCAATCAAGATAAAGGCGACCCAGGTTGGCGAAGTGATCAGTGTTGAGGGGGTTGAGGGCATGAGCTTGCAGCAGTACTTTCTCGCTCTGCTGCAAGCGATAGAGCCTCTCGGCATCGCGGGCCGCCTGGTCTTTGTAAGACTGCACAGGCTGGCCTGTGAGCGCTGGACGCTCGTTGCTCTGCTCCTGGTTGGTCAGCTTGGAGTACTCAAGCCAGGAGCGGCCCAGAAAGAGGTAATAGTAATCTTGATTTGGCTGTAACCCTATAGCCTGCTCGTAGAGTTGTATGCTCTCAACCCACCGCTGTGCGCTGTCGTATGAAAGCCCCTCCTTGTAGAGGGTATCGGCTTGCACACCCGCCACGTTGACGGCGAAGATCAGCCAGATAGCTGCAACCGCCACTATGCCGTAGAGCGCCAGCATGACAGGGTTCTTGACCCACTCGGTCGGACCGGAAGGTAGCGGCAGGGTGCGACGCCGCGCATCAGCAGGCGCTCCACCGCTGCGGCCCTGCTGTGTACCTGTAGTGTTGGTGTTGGTGCTGGTGCGTGCTTGCGGATTGCTATTCGTTGTGCGGGCTTTGCCCTTCACACCCGTTTGTGGCAGGCCGGAGCCTTTGCCGTTGCCGCCTGTGAGAGTGGCAGTCGCTGAGGCAGACGAAGCAGCGAGGGTCGCGGCGCGCGTCTGTGTGCTCACAGAGGAGCCGAGCGATTCGCCGGACGATGCACCATCCGCGACCGCTTTTGCGCTGGTCGCAAACACTTCCAGATCAGACGTGGAAGGACGCAGGTAGCCGTTGAGATAGAAGCCGAAGACCACCATCATCCCTATCACGAGATAGAAATAGGTCCATGTAGAGGCTATCTGGATGCCTGTTTGTATCTCGATAAAGTGCGAGGCAATAACCGCTATCAAGGCGATTGTCAGTAGCTGGTCGCGAGCATTTGCCGCCCGGCGCGCGATCTTGATGGCGTAGAAGAAGAAAGCTCCAAGGAGGAAATAATAGGCGATCAGCCCCACGACGCCCATCGTCACTAACTGATCAAACTCGACGTTGTGCGAGCGGTCGGGGGTGGCGTTACGCAGCTCGACCTGGGCAAGCTGCGATGGATAGAAAGGACTGTAGGCGACATACATCGCCTCTGGACCCCAGCCTATGATGGTGCGAACAGGGTCGGACAGAATCAGGTCGGTAGCTCCCTTCCAGATAAGCTCACGCACACGGCCTGTGCCCTCGTCGGTCTGGGTGATTGTGCTGAGGCGCTCGACACCTCTGCCGACGACTGGAATACTGCCCAGTGACAGGAGAGGCGAGCCTGGAATGTTGAGCAGAGCCACAAAGAGGGCAAGGGCGACCATGACGGCTGATACTGTACCCCCCAGCCTGTTCATCCAGCGCACCTGAATCTTGCGGCCCGTGAGCCACATTGCTACGGCGAAAGTGACCAGTCCCGCGCCGAGACCAAGCCAGGGACCTCGACTCTGGGTGAGATAGATGCAGATTAGCTGGGCTGCGAGCAGTAGTATATAGCCGGCATTAAGCGCGCTACGCACTACGCCACTATCGGAGCTTTGCGTAGAACGCTCGCGTGTGCCGCCTGAGATGGCAAATGCTGCTGTGGCTACCGAACCCCATAGGAGTGTAAAGAAAAGCACCCACATGAAGCCTACCCCGTCAAGGGTGACTTGCGTGGTGATGGTGGTGCGATCTATTGACCAATTGAATACAAAGGCAAACATTGCGCTGAAGAAGACGAGAAAACCGACAACAGGCACGTAGATAGTGCGCTGTAGTGGATCGTCGCGGCGCTTACCGAGCCATTCGATAGCCCAGCAGCCTGCGTAGAAGACGGCGAGGGCCGCAGGCAAGGCGAACCACATCCGTGCATCAGGATAAGGCAGGCCGGCCATGATCTTGAGGGCTACATAAAAGGCGAAGGACTGGACCAGCAGCACCCCAAAGCTATTGGCGACCACGGCCCAGCCGTAGTCGAGAACGTTTGCGGAGCGGATAGAGCGAGAGGCACGAGAGGCACGGGAGCGGTCTACTTCGGCAAGCTCAGGGGCGGTCTCATCACGGCGGGCGGCTATCGAAAGGCTGAAGCCGTGGAAGATGCGATAGAGGCAGAAGGGCACTACCATGATAAGCCAGGCGGCCACAAAGATGGCATTGCCCATAGAGGATGCCACACGGGTCGCCGTGTCGCCCGCCCAGGGCAGAGGGTCGAGCCGCGCAGCCTGCAACAGGCCATAAAGGGCGACGGGCAGCGAGGTGAGAAGCATAAAGCTGATGAGCCTCTCAAGCTGCTCGCGTGTGCGCATGTTGGCTATCACCAGAAAGCCGAGGAGCATATAGCTGTACTGCGAGTAGGTGCCTTGCAATCGCTGGTACGACCCCCAGATGGTGGCGTCAGGCGTAACTGTAAAGATGCTGCTGAGGAGATAGGCGGCGGCGTAGATGAGCACCGGCGCTATCATAGGTACGCGTAAGAAGCCGAGCCATGAGGGCAAGCCCCTTTCGGCTGCGCCCTGAGTGGCTGCGATCACCTTGCCCGTGCGGGTCGGCGCGGTGGACTGCGAGTATGCGCGTACGCCCCCTTCAAAGAGCTTTACGAGCCAGGCAGCCAGCATTATCAACACAACAGAGCGTACGAGGGAGATCTTATCCGGCTCGAATACGCGGCTGCTGTAGACGTTGAAGAAGAGAGGGGCTAATACAGCCGCCGCCAGCCAGCCAAGCTCAATTGTCTTATCGGCATAATATCCTAACCGGGTGAGCAAATTTTTCTCCTTGATAAGAGGTGGGGCCTCACGAGATCGGTTGCTAACGAACTACGGAGAAGTGACCCTCACGCCTTCGCCTTTCTTTAGCCTGGCGATATCAGCCAGCATTTCTCGAGCATTTTCCAGTGCGGCGCGAGATACGGGGGCACCACCAATCATGGCGGCTATCTCTTGCTCTTGCTCTTCGTTAGCAATTTCGTCAACCTGGGTACGTGTGCGGTCGCCTACCACCTGCTTGGTGATTTTGTAATGGTTATCTGCGAAGGCGGCTATCTGAGGCAGGTGGGTGATACATAACACCTGGTGGCTGCTTGTGAGCGCCCATAGCTTCTCACCAACCACAGCGCCGCTGCGCCCACCCACGCCCACATCCACCTCATCAAAAACAAGTGTGGGGGTTAGGTCAGCCTCTGAAAGGATAGATTTGAGGGCTAACATGAGGCGCGAAGTCTCGCCCCCTGAGGCAATTTTGGCTAAGGGTTTGAGTGGTTCGCCGGGGTTTAGCGAAATAAGAAACTCTACCCTGTCAACGCCTTTGTCCGAGTATGCCCAGCGCCCTTCACGGCCTGGCAAAGGCACTCCATCGGCTGAGGGAAGCTGGGATACTTCCACCTGGAAGCGTCCCGCCCCCATGAGGAGGTACTTCATAGAGTCCTCAACAGCACGGGCAAGCTCCTCTCCGGCGCTCTCACGGGTGGCGGTCATCCGCGCGCCAAGCTCACCAATCTGCGTGGCGATGCGCTCGCTCGTTTTCTGCAATGTGGCGATGCGCTCTTCGCTGTGGGTGATGGCATCAAGCTCCTGAGCAGCACGTTCGCCAAAAGCTATAACATCGTCAAGAGCGGGGCCGTATTTACGCTTGAGTTCGTGCAATAAGGAAAGGCGCTCTTCAATTTCCTCAAGGCGCGAGGGATCGTGGTCTATGCTCTCACGATAGGTGCGCATGGTGCGGCCCAGTTCCTCAACGCTGTCATAAATAACGTTGAGGCTACCGCTATGCTCTTCCATTGACGGGTCCAGGAGGGAAAGCTCGGCCATCATGGTGGAGGCGTCGCCGAGCGCATCGCGCACCGAGGAGGTATGCGCATTAGCATGGCTGCGGCCACTATGAGCGGCATAACCCAACTCCTCATCGGCCTCTACGAGAAGCGCGTAAATAGAGTCGCAGAGGGAGGAAAGGCGCTCGGAGTTGGCGAGAAGAGAGCGCTCGCGCGCCAGCTCTTCATCTTCGTTGGGTACCGGGGCTGCTTCCTCTATTTCTTCAACCTGGTAAGTAAGGAGGTCGGAGCGGCGGGCAAGCTCTCGCTCGTCGCGTTGGAGATCGCGAAGCTCTTTCTGCACCGCCCTGAGCCTCGATACCAACTCTGTCATAGACCGGCGCTCTTGCGCGAGGCCCGCGTATTCATCAAGCAGGTCAATATGGGTGGCGGGTCGAAGGAGGGAGACATGCTCGCTCTGCCCGTGAACGTCCACAAGAAGCTCGCCTATCTGTTGCAAAGTGGGTAAGTTAACCATACGCCCATTTACCCGGGCTACTGTGCGCCCGCTTGTATTTATCTCACGGGCGATAATGAGGCTGTCGTCCTTGCCATCTTCATTATCAGAGAGGCCGCCTTCCACCAGAAGCGCGCGTAGCGCCTCTATAGGAGTGGATTGCATTGCAGTGAGGTCGAAAAGACCTTCAACGCGGGCGGAGGGCGAGCCATGGCGCACGAACTCCGGCCCTGTCTTCGAGCCGAGAAGCGCGCCCAGAGCGTCGATGATAATAGACTTACCAGCGCCTGTCTCGCCCGTCAATGTGTTAAAGCCAGGGCCGAGGCGCAGGTATAGCTTATCTATAATAGCGAAGTTGGAGATGTTGAGTTCTGCAAGCATTCTTTAAAGGCATTAGACAACGGCAAACGCCATTGCCCGACAGTAGTAATCTTTACCGAGAAACCAGCAAGAGATTTTATACAATCTTACCATATTGTGAGGATTAGAGGGTAGGAGCGGGCCTGTCGTAAGAGTTCAGAGTTGGGGTAAAACAAAGTTCAAGAGGTATATGTGCGCCCTCACGCACCCTCACCCCAAGCCCCCTCTCCCATGAGGGGAGAGGGGGCTTTACTCATGGGAAGAGCCAGGGGATAGAGCTCTTCTCCCAGAAGAGGAGAGGCGCTTGGCAAGGTCAAAGAGGTTATGTGTGGGTAGAGTGGGTAGAGAGCGACGCCGTATTTATATAGCAGACGATTTCATGGACGTTCTACAATGGAAGCTTACTCTCATTGGTTGCAGCTAAAGAAAGTTTTTGGGCTATATTTTCCTTAGCCAGGGCCAGCTCGGAAATACAACAACGGTTGGCCGAAGCCAACCGTTGTTGTATTTCCGAGCTGTGTATTTAGTAATCCATACCCATGCCGCCGCCCATGCCACCGCCGCCTGGCATTGCAGGCTCCTTCTCAGGGATGTCGGTGATGAGGGCCTCTGTGGTGAGGATCATCGCGGCTATCGATGATGCATTCTCAAGAGCAGAGCGGGTGACCTTCGCGGGGTCGGTGATGCCCTTCTCCAGCATGTCCACATAGCTGTCGCTCAGCACTTCGTAGCCGATGTTCTTGTCGTTCTTCTCCTTCTGGAGACGGCGCACATTCTGCACGACTACTGAGCCGTCCTCGCCTGCGTTTATAGCAAGCTGGCGCAGAGGCTCTTCCAGAGCGCGGCGCAATATAGCAACGCCTGTAGCGACGTCGCCCTTCTCCGCCTCGATGCCGTCGAGGGCCGGGATCGTGTTGATGAGCGATACACCACCGCCGGGGACGATACCCTCTTCGATGGAGGCGCGGGCTGCGGATAGAGCATCCTCAACGCGGTGCTTCTTCTCCTTAAGCTCGGTCTCTGTGGCTGCGCCCACCTTGATTACCGCCACGCCGCCTGCCATCTTGGCAAGGCGCTCTTGCAGCTTCTCGCGGTCGTAATCTGATGTGGTTGTGTCAATGAGGGCCTTCATCTGGTCAACGCGAGCCTTGATAGCGGCCTCATCGCCCTTGCCCTCTATGATCGTGGTGCTGTCCTTGTCGGAGCGAACACGGCGGGCTTGACCGAGGTCTTCCAGCGTAACGCTGTCGAGCTTGCGGCCAATCTCCTCGGAGATTACCTGGCCGCCGGTGAGGATAGCTATGTCGCGCAGCATATCCTTGCGGCGATCACCAAAGCCAGGGGCCTTCACAGCAAGCACATTGATTGTGCCGCGCAGTCGGTTTACTATCAGTGTGGCGAGGGCCTCGCCATCAACGTCCTCAGCGATGAGTACAAGGTCTTTGCGGCCCGTCTGGATCATCTTCTCGAGGACGGGTAGTATCTCCTGCACAGACGAAATCTTCTTGTCGGTGATCAGGATGTAGGGGTCGTCAATCTCGGCGATCATCTTCTCTGTGTTGGTGACGAAGTAGGGTGAGAGATAGCCACGGTCGAACTCCATGCCCTCGACGTATTCAGTCTCGAAACCGAAGCCGCGGCTTTCTTCAACGGTGATAACGCCGTCCTTACCTACCTTCTCCATTACATCGGCAATCAGGTTGCCTATTTCAGGATCGGCGGCGGAGATGGTGGCGATGTGGGCGATGTCTTCGCGGCCCTGTACGGGGGTTGCCATGCTCTTGATGTGGTCAACTGCAACTCGGGTCGCCTGCTCGATACCGCGCTTGAGGAGCATCGGGTTGGCGCCTGCCGCCAGGTTCTTCAGCCCCTCGTGTACCATCGCCTGCGCGAGCACTGTGGCTGTGGTTGTGCCATCACCCGCTACGTCGTTGGTCTTGCTGGCGGCTTCCTTGAGCATCTGTGCGCCCATATTCTCGAATGGGTCCTTCAACTCGATTTCCTTGGCCACGGTCACGCCATCGTGGGTGACAGTAGGCGCGCCAAACTTGCGATCCAGGGCAACGTTGCGGCCCTTAGGTCCGAGGGTAGTCTTTACTGCGTTGGCAACAGCATCCACGCCTGCGCGGATAGACTGCCGGGCATCATCACTGAACTCTATTTGCTTAGCCATTCTTGGTTATTCCTCCTGAATTATGAATTGTGAGTGTTGAATTATGAACTCAGCGCTATGAAGTTGAGCCTGAAATGGTAGCTGCAATTCAAGGCTCAGACCTCAACGTTACTTGGTTATAACAGCCAGGATGTCGCTATCGCGCAGTATCAGGTACTCTTCGTCACCCTGCTTGATCTCGGTGCCCGCATACTTGGAAAAGAGAATACGGTCGCCTTCTTTGAGGTCTATGGGTGTGCGGGTGCCGTTATCCTGGAGCTTGCCCGGGCCTACGGCGACTACAATCGCCTCCTGCGGCTTCTCCTTTGCTGTGTCGGGCAAGTAGAGACCGCTCTTGGTCTGCTCTTCTCGCTCTGCTGCCTTGACCACAACACGGTCGCCGAGTGGACGAATGCCGGTCTTTACCTGGGTTGCTGTTTCAGCCATTACGATGTTCCTCCTTGTGTCTTTTTTAGTCGGCATACTTGCTCTCTCAATAATTAGCAAACAATGCTCTCGACTGCTAATTATAAAACAACTTTCTCTAATTTGCAAGGGTTTGCGGGCGCGAATCTAGCACTCTTTTTGAGGGGTGCTAAAGAGGAGCGGCCAACCGGAATCCAAAGGCGCTATCAATTTGAAACCCAATATTCATAACCGGCAATTGCTGACCATCCAGCCGCCCAGCCGCTGAACTAATAGCCCATGTTGTATGGGACATTAGGGCTATTGTGCCTATCATCTAGCCACTAATATAATCAAGAGGACCACAAGAAGCAGGGGAGATACGTCATGCTCATAAAACGCCTGGGGGGAGTTCCACCGGAGGCAGGCTCCAAATCTACAACAGAGGGTGATAAGGCCGAAAGTGCGCTACAGCACATCAGTGACACACTACCCACGGGAGTGATGCCGGGCACTGCGCCGCTGCCGCGCAATACCGTTCTTCAGAATCGTTATGACATCGAGATGGTGCTTGGCGTAGGTGGTATGAGTACCGTCTATAAAGCCCGTGACCTGCGCTTCTCCACAGTGGCGCGCTACTGCGCAATCAAGGAGATGCTTGACACCGCGCCCGACCCACGCACAGGCCAGCTGCGCCTCGCCAACTTCGAGCGAGAGGCCGCCATGCTTGCTACTCTATCGCACCCCGGCATACCCAATATCTATGATTTCTTCTCTCATAATGGTCGTGTCTACCTGGTCCTAGAATATATAGATGGGAAAGACCTGGAGTCGCAGCTTGAAACGCGTGGCGCGCCTATGATGGAAGAGGATGTTGTGAAGTGGGCGGTGCAAATCTGCGATGTGCTGGAATACTTGCATGGGCACCAGCCTCAGCCGATCATCTTCCGAGATATGAAACCCTCGAACATTATTGTCACAGGCGACGGCACCGTCACACTGATAGACTTCGGCATTGCAAAGGTCTTCCAGTCGGATAAACGCGGCACAATGATCGGCACAGAGGGCTACGCGCCTCCTGAGCAGTATCGCGGCCTTGCCGAGCCACGTGGCGACATCTATGCCCTGGGCGCTACGATGCACCATCTGCTCAGCAACTCTGACCCCCGCGCTCAGACCCCTTTTACCTTCCATGAGCGGCCAATTCGCAAGTTCAACCCGCGCGTCTCTGACTACATTGAGTCGATCATTCTGCGCGCTGCTGAGTACGACCCTGATCGCCGGTGGCCTACAGCTCAAGCCTTCCGCCAGGCCTTGATGCAAAGCAACATTTTCGACGCCAAGCTCAAGCGTCGCTCATCAGGGCCGCTCCTGGACGATGAATCTTCTCTCTTAGAACCCATTGATGTGCCAAAGCTATCAGGCTCTGCGTTCGTAAGCACATCGGCAATGGGTACATCGCCTATGCCGTTGGGTACATCAACGCACAATGGCAGCATGACGGGCGACCCTATGGCCGCGCCGGCTCTGCCTGCTTATAGCACCCCTGTAGGCGCGCCGCAAATTGGCTCCGAGGGCGCTCAGGTGTTGTGGACCTTCACCGCCGATGATGAGATACGCTCATCGCCACTGAGCAACAGAGGCGTTGTCTTCTTCGGGGCATATGACACTCATCTTTATGCTCTCAACGCCAAGAGCGGCGATTTTATTTGGAAAGCGCCCACGAAGGCCGGCATCTGCTCGTCTCCCGCTATGGCAGGAGAGCAGGTGATAATCGGCTCAGAAGATAACTATATTTACGCATTCGATGCCCGGCGCGGCAGCCAAAGCTGGTCGTACCGTACCGGCGCGGCTGTGCGCTCATCACCCAAGGTTTTTAAGGATCAAGTCTTTGTCGGCTCGGATGACCAGTACATCTACGCTCTGAACGTTGCCACAGGCCAAACCGACTGGAAGTATCGCGCGTGGAACTTTGTACGCTCGTCGGCCGGTTCCGGTCGCGGCCTTGTTTATATAGGCTCATCGGACGGCAACCTCTATGCATTGGATGTCGTGAACGGCACCTTGAAATGGAAGTTGCACACCCTGGGTGCGATAATTGGCACGCCTCAAGTGGTGGGTAATAATGTGATCGTCGGCTCGATGGACAACTATATCTACGCAGTTGACGCCGACACAGGCTACACCTCATGGCGCTTTGAGTGCCAGCGTCCGGTTTCGTCATCGCCCGCGGTGTCGGGAGAGCGCCTGCTGATAGGCTCATCGGACGGCTATATGTACGCTCTCGATGCACGCACCGGGCGCGAAAGTTGGAGATATGACACAGGCAGCCAGATAACGTCGTCGCCCCGCGTCTCTCCGGCCACTGATGCTGTCTATTTCGGGGCTGTCAACAACTATGTTTATTCGCTCGATCTCAGCTCAGGGGAAGTACGCTGGCGCTACAAAACGCGCGGCCCTGTAGTCTCTTCGCCCGCCGTAGAAGATGGCATCGTATATATAGGCTCCCTGGACCGTAAGCTGTACGCGTTCGCGGTTTAGCGGGTGGCCGGTGGCTATTGTATAAGCCCCCCAACCGCTACTGATCACCGGCCCCTGACAGCGCCTAGAGGAAAGTAATGTCGAAAGTAGTAATCATACATGTAATGGGGGAAGACCCGATCCTGGCCGAGGTGGAAGAGCTGCCGAAGCCTACCGATCAGTTTATTGAGTTCACCAACCCCAGACGGCGCGACGGCAAAGCTATCGCCTATGTCACGACAGGCGCTAAAGCGTTCATGTATCCGTGGCACCGTCTCTCTTTCGTTGAGGTGATGACCACCGAGACGGAGCGCGAAGAAGCTATCGAGTTCTTCCGTGAAGATAGGTGACGAGGGGTTAGCGAGCAGCAGCTGTTGAACAGGCGCTGTACTAATCCCTACACATCAGTGCTCGAATGGAATCTTCTCTCCTGCTTCTATAGCTATCTTGAGGTGATTCTGTGGGGGCGGGTAGGGGCAGTTATACCTGGGGCTGTAGGCGCATAGAGGATTGTACGCCTTGTTGAAGTCCAGCACGTACTCTACATTGCCATTGTGCGCCGGTATATCCAGATAGCGCCCCGCACCGTATGTTTCCTTGCCCGAAGTGACGTCTCTGAACGGTACAAACAACTCGTTGAAGTCAGCATGCGCAGGTATCATCCTGTAAGCAGTCAATTGCTGCTTCTCGCCATCCAGCGAGAAGACAAATGTTCCCTCTACGTGAAAATCGCGCAAGTCACCGATAGATGTTTGTAACTGCACGTGCATTACGGTGCCCGCAGCTTCTTTGTCGAGACGCGCCGAGACGCGCCACCGCTCGTTGGGAGGGTAGTATATTGGGCCTTTGAATCCCGATGGCATCTTGGCGCTGCGCCAGTCAAAGTCACTCAGCAAGTAATCCGCAGCCTCGACCCTCGATTGCTCGATCTCCGCAAGCCAACTTTCTTTATCAAAGTTGGTACCCACAACCCGTCACCTTTCACCCATCATCTGCTCAGCAATCCTCGCCAGCGTCGCGCCCGCAGGCGCTTCGAGCTTTATTGTGGCTTCGGCATCTGCTCTTGTCGGCCCGATATTCACTATATACAGTGGCTTGCCACCCTGGTGAGCCGCCCGCGCCAGTCTGTAGCCCGACCAGACGGTGAGCGATGAACCGACCACAAGCAGCGCATCTGCTTCTTCAACTGCTTTAAGAGCCTTTGCTGTAACCTCCGGCGGCACCGGCTCGCCGAAGAATACGACGGCAGGCTTTACGAGGCCCCCGCACTCAGGGCAGAGGGGGATCACAACTCCTTCACTATCCCCCACCTCATCGGCAGGCAACCGCAAATGTCTGTTGTCCCATTCGAGCCGCGCCTGCGTTTGGGTTCGTGGCTCTCGGTAGCCACAGTCAATGCAGTGTACGTTGCCGTTCTCACCATGCATCTCGATCACGTTCCGGTTCCCGGCCAGCGTGTGCAAGCGGTCCACATTCTGAGTTACCAGCGCGTGCAACCGCCCTGCCTGCTCCAGGGCTGTGAGGGCAAGGTGCCCGGCGTTAGGCTGCGCGTTGCGGAAGCGCCCATAGCTATTGAGGCTGCGCGCCCAGTAGCGGCGGCGCACAGCAGGGCTGCGCACGAAGTCGGCGTAATAGATAGGTGAGTGCCGTGCCCAGGCACCATTTGGGCTTCTGTAGTCCGGTATCCCCGACTCCGTGCTGATCCCCGCGCCCGTCAAAGCCACCAGCCGCGTTGCCCTGCCCAGCGCCACTGCCAGCGCCTCCACACCTATTACGCCCCCTTCGGTGCCAAACCCGCTTTCTATCTTCTCTAGCGCCATGCTTTTGCTTCCTGATGCTTTCTGAGGTGGGATCGTTTGTAACTCAACTCTTTGGGTCAAAGGTTTGGCTCTTCCCGGTTTCTGGTGAAATCAACTGGCCACCCCGCCACTGGAGAGCAGCCGCTGCCGTAGCAGAGCGAAAACTGCTCGCCCGTACATTCCACGCTTAAGGGTTTTCAGCTTGTTCACCTGCCCTTCAGTCTGGCCCTGCGAGTGAACCATCAACTACACCCAATCGCCCGGAGGGTGATATTGTTTTCACTATAACCCATCCATTCCACCCTTTTCCACCCTTTAGCCGACACGCAGTTCATCCTTTTGTCGGTTCGCCTCACCGGGAGCGAGTTCCGCGTCTTCTTTCGCGATCCTGACACCAACTTCGTCCGCTCTATACCTGCCGCTTGGACCGACCAAGCCACACCCGATCCCTTCATTCACCTCGCTGCCGGTCGTGCCTGCTTGCGCCTCTCCGACCTCCATTCTTCGGTCCAACTGCTGCTAGCTTTAGAGAAGTCACTGCCGCGACCTCAACACACAGCCAACATTGACAGCGACGGCGACGACCTACCTACCCCAGCTTCTTGGCCTACTGGGTCTTGGCAGGTGTAACAATGCATCCGCAGCAGATTACCGCACGACATTTACAACGCTGGCATATTTGTATGTCCGCCAGAGTACCCTCCAACAAGTGCTCGAACATACTGAAAGGACTCAACGCCAATATGCCCTGCGCGACCGTGCTCTCGCCCTATTAGCTGTAGCTAATCCTGGCGGGATGAAAGGTGCCTTTAGTGGGCAGTGTTCGATTGTTGGCTTGCGGGTCCACCCAGCTTTTGGAGGCGTTCCAGGCGCTCCGGTTCGTCGGTGGGAAGCCACGGATCCCTGGAGAGGATTACAAACGCCTTTTGCGCATAGGGGCGCGCCGCCTCCGGTTGTCCCAGCGCCAGCAGACATTCTGCTATCTCTTCGTTGCCATAGCCACTCTCATCGCCTTCGGCTTCGGCTTCCGCGACGATCTCTAGCTGGCTCTGGAGCGCTTCGTCCAACCTGCCGAGCGAGCGGAGCGTCCTGGCGATACACCAGCGCGCAATCCTGGCATTCCTATTCTTTGCCGTGCCGTTGTCGCTCCAAGCGTCGTACGATTTGTGGAAAGCGTCCAGTGCTTGCTTATATTTGCCCTGGCTGTGGAAAGTCCAACCGATATTGTTGTAGAGAGATCCTAGCCACGTTCGCACATGACTATTCTCACTCTGTCCGGCCATTTCCACTGCTTTCAGATTCCACTCCAATGCTTCGTCCGGAGGCTCAATTATGCCCAGCATATGCGCGGCGTCCACCGCATGGTAATCTGCCTGTGCACCCGCTTCTTGCGCGGCAGCAAGAGCTCCCAAGAAGAATGGGCGAGCTTTATCCCGACTACCCGATGAGTTGAATACCCTGCCCCGCTCCAAAAGATAGCGGGCCCAGGCTACGGCCATATCCGGCGTAAGTAAAGCTTCAGCCTGGTCGAGCGTTCGGTGTGCCCCCTCAAAATTGCGTTGCAAACCCTGCCCGCGGGCCAGCTGAGTGAGGAGTTGTGCATGATAATTACGGTCCTGAGACGTATCGAGTGTGGTAAGAAGCATGCGAAACCGCGCCTCCGTTTCGGAAGGATTATTGTAGTCCCACAGCGCGTCAAAGTCAGGAAGACCGGTTTCGATGCTATCCATGTAATAACCTCCAGGTAGAGGCGCAGCTACGCCTTTTATGGAGGTTATTATAGCACGAATATTCTGTAATAATCCGGCCAGTATGTCGTCTTCCTGCTCAGGAGCCGGCACACGGCTTTCTACCAGGCTGTAGTGCTTTCAGCGTAGAGCACAAGGGAGAGGCAGCGGAGCGGTGGGTTGAGCTAACACAAACGAGAAGGCCATCCGGTGTTTATGGGATGGCAGTGGCCTGAGCCCGTTCGGCGAAGGAAGTAGCATTGATACCGGCGATTTTGACATTTGGTTGGTAGTCTATCAAATCATCTGATCGCCTGCCGTCTAGCCCGACTCACCAAAAAGTGGGAAGACTCAGGGTTTCCCGGCCTGTGTGAGCAGGCTCACTACGATCATATCATCCGCTCGTCACCTGCCTGGTATTCTGCTACTGCGAGATCTCGTCGAGAGTAGTGATGACTTTCCGATGCACATCAGGCTTGCTGTCGCCCATGTATAAAGAAAGACCCCTCCCTGTGGGGGAGGGGCCTGGCGGGGCAAGCAACGCACCGCCGCTAGATTTGTTCTGTAACCTGGCGGTTCAGCTTTCTACTTTATTGCCTCTTTTCGCCGGCTATGGCCCGCCTTCTCAGGTACCACCCGACACTCATCACCAGGAGCGATGTGCCCAGTACGAGAGAGAGGATCAACTGCATCAGTGTCTTCTGTCCGGTTACAGGCATTGGCTGACCTGCTGCCTGCTCTACTGGGGACGATGACGATGTGTTGTTTGGCCCTTCGAGTGGCAGTGTGCCCACTACCAGAGTTGGCGTCTCAACAGGGGCTTGCGGCACGCTTGGCGGCAGGACTTCTGTTGTTGCCGTCGGCGCTGAGGGTGCTACTGTTGCAGGCAAGACCTCTGATATAGGTGTGGATGTAGCGGAAGGCACATTAGTAGGCGCACCGCCTGTGACCACTGTGACTGTCGCAGTTTCAGTTGCCCCCGCGCCAGGGGTGTTAGTTGCAGTCGCTGTGCCGCTAACTGCTGTGTTGGTAGCTGTTGCTGTGCCGCTAACTGCGGTGTTGGTAGGTCCGGTCACAGGTGTAGAAGTATCTGTCGGCCTGGATTCAGGAGTGTTAGTCGCTGTGCCGCTAACTATGGTGTTAGTTGCAGTCGCTGTACCCGGTGTGCCCTGAGTAGCAGTGGCTGTTGCTGTGGCGGGTGTGCCTGTGCCGGTCGGGGCTACGGTCGCAGTGTTAGTCGCAACTACAGTTACAGTGCCTGTGGTTGTTGCCGAAGGCGTCTGCGCTATTGTTGTGCTCGATGGAGTAGCTGTGCTGACTACTGTGCCTGTAGCTGTACTGACTACTGTGCCTGTGCCGGTCGGGGCTACGGTCGCAGTGTTAGTCGCAACTACAGTTACA
>JADMIH010000024.1 GCA_015478675.1 Chloroflexota bacterium
TACCCCAAGAAGATTGCTCCACCCCTAACCTGAACAGTTACCCATGTGCGCTCCCTTGCGCCACTACCCACAGCCGTTGTACAATCCTTTTCATGGACCCTATCTCCGTTTTGCTCCTGGCAATCCTGCTTGCTCTCGTGCCGACGGTGCTTTACGCTACTCTTCTCTGGTGGCTCGACCGCTACGAGAAAGAACCTATCCCTCTCCTATTAGTGGCCTTCATCTGGGGGGCCGTCCCCGCCACAATTATCGCTATCCTTCTTGAGCTAGGCGCAGGTATACCACTTGAACAGATTATAATCACCGCCAAAGTACGTGAGATCACTGAGGCTATCCTTATAGCTCCCTTCGTTGAGGAAGCAGTGAAGGCTATTATCCTGGTGGTTCTCTTTCGTGCTTTTTGGCGCGAGTTTGATGACGTTCTCGACGGCGTCATCTACGGCGCGATGGTCGGTCTCGGTTTCTCTTTGGTGGAGAACATTCTCTACCTGCGTTCAGCCGCCCTCGATGATCTCAACCCCGGCGACTCGCCCGACATCGGCAAGATGCTGGGCCTCTGGCTCCTCCGGGGCGTCCTCTTTGGCCTCAATCACAGCATGTTTACTGCCTTCACGGGGGCTGCCCTCGGCTTTGCTCGCTCTCTAAAGCTGCGCTGGCAGCGCGGCCTGGTCCCTTCCCTCGGCCTCGGCACCGGCATGATTTTCCATGGGTTGCACAACTCCCTCGCCGGCGCCATCAGCGTCCTCTCTGATGGTCGTGCTGGCTCGGGCCTGGTGATTGGCGCATGCCTCGGCATTTTTGTAAGCGATTGGGGAGGGCTACTCCTGATTGTAGTCGTTGCTCTCCTCTCCGGCGTGAATGAAGGCCGCGTCATCAGCCAGACCCTCTGGGAAGAGGTAGCTCTGGGGCGCTTCACCCCCGATGAGTATGCCACCCTCGTCTCAGGGCGCAAGCGTTGGAGCATTCGCTGGTCAACTCTCTTTTCGTCCGGCGTAAAGCGCTGGCGGCAACTGGGCAAGTTCTTCGACCTGTCCACCGAGCTGGCCTTCCGCAAACACTCTCTACCGGACGGCGACCCGATACACCAGAAGATCCTCGCCCGCGACATAGCGCGCTTGCGCAACGAGATAGACAATCTCAAAATGGCAATCATATTCTCGAGCTAAAAAAGATGGACAAACCACAATACCTAACCCTCGTACCCCTCCCCGATGAGCTGCGCGGGCCACGCATTCTAATGAGAGCTTACCGCGCTGAAGATGCAGCAGCCTTACACGAGGCCGTAGCCGCATCGCGGGAGCATATCCGCCCTTATCTCCCTTTTGCCGACGCCCATCAGAGCGTAGAAGAAAGCCTCGATTGGATCAACCACCAGGCCGCCCGGTGGCTCCTGCGAGAAGATATGAACATGGGAATATGGCGTATCACCGATGCCGATGAAGCGGGCAGTTTCCTCGGCGGCATAGGCATGCATCCCCATGACTGGCAAATCGGCTACTTCGAGATCGGCTACTGGCTCCGCGCGTCGGAAGTAGGGCACGGCTACATGACAGAAGCTGTGCGCCTGCTGACCGATTACATATTTGCTGTCCATGACGCCAACCGCGTAGAGATACGCTGTGATGCCCGAAACACCAGTAGCGCAGGAGTAGCCAGGCGCCTCGGCTTCGTTCAGGAGGCGGCGGTACGCAACCGCGAGCTTGCCCCTGATGGCACCTTGCGTACAATGCTCTACTTCTCCCGCATCCCAACCGACCCGCCAATGCCCGTCACTGACACACAGGTAGGCAATAATGAAGTCGCTTCCTAAACCACTAATCGGGCTGGCGGCTGCCGGAGGCGCTACGCTCATCGCCGCCAACCGCATTGCCGCTGCACCGCCCGACCCTGGCGTAGCCGCCCGTGCTGAGGCCGCGCAGTATTCCGGCCCCTGGCGGCACGGCTACGCCCGCGCCAACGGCGTGCGCCTCCACTACGCCGAGCTTGGTTCCGGCCCACTTGTCATTCTGCTGCATGGCTTTCCCGAATGCTGGTATGAGTGGAGGCATATAATCCCACATCTTGCAGGGCACTTCCATGTGGTAGCCCCTGATATGCGCGGCTATAACTGGAGCGATAAGCCTAAAGGGGTGGATTCCTATTCTGCGGGCAACGTGAGCGCCGACATAGCCGTCCTGTTGGACCACTTTGGCGAGGCGCGCACCCATCTCGTCGGCCACGACTGGGGCGGCGCTATAGCCTGGCACTTCGGCATGTACCACGCTGATCGCCTGAACAGGCTAGCGGTAATAAACGCGCCCCACCCCGCCGCTTTCGCTCGCGAGCTAAAAACGCCCGGCCAATTGTCGCGCAGCTTATATATTCTCTACTTCCAACTGCCCCTACTACCCGAAGCAAGCGTACGGCTGCTGTTGCGCCGCACCCTTACTGAAAGCGCGCGAGTGCCGGGGGCTTTCTCCGAAGATGCGCTCGATGTATACCAGAGTGCCATTTCTCAGCCGGGAGCCGCCACCGCTACGCTCAATTATTACAGAGCCACCTTCCGCACAGGTCCGGCGTTCTTCGAGAAAAACAGGCGCACAATCACCAACCCGACCCTCCTCCTCTGGGGTATGCAAGACTTCGCTCTTTCTCCGCAGCTAACCGAGGGGCTGGAACCCTGGGTCCCCGACCTGCGTGTCGAGCGCATACAGGAGAGCGGGCATTGGCTCCCCGAAGAAAAACCCCGCTTGACATCGAACCTGCTGCTCGATTTCCTTTCGACATAGTGAGGTTACTTACATAGGACGTGGTAATAGGTAATAAGCCATGTTGCCCAAGCCGAAGCATCTAAGCGCTGAATATGCGGCTCAGTTCAAGGATAAGAGCATTGTAGAGGCGTATCCTTGCCGCCCGCCTTATCCGGGGGAAACGTTTCAGAGAGTTGTTGCACTTATAAGAGGTAATCCACGTGTGGTTCTCGACATAGGGTGCGGCACCGGCGATATTGCTCGTCCTCTGGCAGATATGGCCGAGAGGGTTGATGCTGTTGACTTCTCGCCCCTCATGATTGAGAAAGGCAAAGGATTAGCGGGAGGCGCAAGCTCAAAGATCAACTGGATTTGTGATAGGATTGAGGAAACGGCGCTTCACCCGCCTTACGGCCTTGCCGTCGCAGGAGAAAGCCTGCACTGGATGGAGTGGGATGTGGTGCTCCCACGCTTGCGGGAGGTGCTTGCTCCAGGTGGCTATCTGGCTATAGTAGAGCGTGCGGAGGCGCAGCTGCCCTGGGATAGTGAGCTACGACGCCTGATCTCGCGCTTCTCTACAAACAAGGACTTCCAACAATTTGACCTCATTACAGAGTTAGAGGCCCGGCGTCTGTTTCGCAAGGTTGGAGAGATACGCACAGCGCCTGCGCATTTCACACAACCTGTCAGTAGCTATATTGAGGCAATGCATTCCCGTAATGGCTTCTCCCGCGAGCGTATGGGAGATGATCATATGTCTGCATTCGATGCCGAGTTCCACAGCCTTCTGCTGCCGTTTTGCCCTGAGGGGCAGGTAACACTGCAAGTGAGAGGGAATATCACTTGGGGAATAGCAGAGAGGACGAGATGAACGTAGAAGGGTCTAAACCGGGGGCCGCACTCTATATGGAAGGGGAGCGTGGAGGCGGAGGTTGGCGCAGGTTGGTGTATAATCTACCTGAAGGCTAGACAAAGGAGGTGATACAATGAGCGCGGAGCACGGAAGTTTTGGGGAAATACATAGTTGCCGACCCTGTGATTGCAAACCAATCTTTTGGGCACGCGTATTTTGGTTGTACTTGATGAGAACATATCTTAAGAGCAGCGCGAACTCTTAAAGAATTGGCGGATTGCAGTTGGGCACATTGGTCATGATATTGGAAGGGCGCGAATGCACGACGAGACTGTGCCTCTTTTGCATAGCTTGCGAAGCCCAATCTTTTTCACCTGAGACTTCGACTTTCATAAGCGCAATCTACGGCAACCTCGTTATTACCTTGTCTATATGGCTATTGAGCAGGATGACGTAGCCACTCTCGTGCGTCGTCTGCTACCCCACCACGAACTCAGTACCGAAGCCAAGCGTATGGGAGCAATTTTACGTGCCTCTACTGCCGGCATCACTCTGTGGCGTCTCCATGCTGAGAGCGGAATAAAGCTGGCCTGGGCTGATTAGTACACTATGGAAAGCCTGACTCTGGACCGGATTCTCCCCGGAGACAACCTGCATCTTCTCGCCGCGCTCCCCGAAAAGAGCGTAGACCTTATCTTCGCCGACCCCCCTTATAACCTCCAGCTGCAAGGCGATCTGTGGCGGCCAAACATGACCAAAGTGGACGCCGTGGACGACGAATGGGACCATTTTGCCGACTTCGAGGCGTATGATAACTACACCGAGAAGTGGCTGTCAGCGTGCCGCCGGGTACTCAAAGATACGGGCACAATCTGGGTTATAGGTAGCTACCATAACATTTACCGTGTCGGCAAGATAATGATGGACCTGGGCTTCTGGATGCTCAACGACCTGGTGTGGGTCAAGACTAACCCCATGCCACAGTTCAAGGGTGTGCGCTTCACCAACGCGCACGAGACCCTCCTGTGGGCTAAAAAGTCGAAGTATCAGAAGAAGTACACCTTCAATTATCACGCGATGAAGAAGCTGAACGACGAGAAGCAGATGCGCTCAGATTGGGAGCTATCCCTATGCACAGGCTCCGAGCGAATACGCGTGAATGGGGCAAAGGCGCACACTACACAAAAACCTGAGAGCCTGCTTTACCGTGTTATCCTCTCAAGCTCAAACCCGGGCGATCTGGTGCTCGACCCATTCTTCGGCACAGGCACTACGGGCGCTGTCGCTAAGAAGCTACACAGGCATTGGATAGGCATCGAGCGCGATCCGGAGTACATAAAATTAGCTCAGGAGAGAATTGACGCGGTAGTTCCTGTACTCTTTGAGGAAGCTGTCCTCGCAACGAGGAGCAAAGGCAACGCCCCGCGCATCCCTTTTGGCAACTTGCTCGAAGCAGGGCTTCTGCAACCCGGCGACACTCTATATCTGGATAAAACGAAAGGCGTGGCGCAGGTCATGGCCGATGGTACACTTCGATGTGGGGGAGAAGAAGGCTCTATACATTCACTGGGCGCTCGCTTGTTGGGGCTACCGTCGCTCAACGGCTGGGAGCACTGGTATTATCGCGACCCAGGCAGTGGAGATTTGTCGTTGATAGATGATCTGCGTACGAAAATACGGGCAGCTAGAGAAAAGCGATAACTCGCACAGTGGACGACCGACGCCGAAACGATTGAACCGCCAAGAAGACGAAGGGCGTTGCGGTTATAAAGGCAAGGGGGAGGTTAGACAAAGAGGCTCTGCTACGGTGCCCTTCCACAAGAGGAGCGGATGTGGAAAACTTTGGGAATAGAGCATTGACAGAGCTGTCAGCTTCCCGTATACTAAGGCTACTTCGAGATTACAACTTCGGTTGTAGGTTCGAAGGAACAGGAACCCAGACGGTCCTCACGGATTGTTTGGGTTTTCTGTTTGTGCTTAGAGAATAGCGGCCAGGGGTTCGTGAGTGAACCTGGCCGCTATTCTCCAGGCATTCCTTAGCGGGTCCGCTTGCGTCGGGCGCTCAGGCGCAGCATGCCCCCCACGCTTATCAGGGCCACTATTGTTAGCAGCAGTGCGCGGGGCAGTGACTCCCTGTAGGGCGCACCTGTTCTTGGCATCCCAATAGGGGCGACCTGTGGCGCGGGGGTATCAGTTGCGACCGGAGCGGCAGGCATCTCCTCGGTTGCGGTAGCTGGCGGTGTGGTGGGCAGCACAGGAGCCTCCGTAGCAGAGGGTGTGGCGGAAGGTTCCTGTGTGAGGGTAGCTGGCGGCTCTGTGGTTGGAGTAGCCGATGGCTCGGTCGTTTCTGTGGCTGATGGCTCAGCGGTTGCTGCGGCAGGCGGCGGGGCAGACGGGGACCAGACTTGTACGGTGCCGTCTACGCTGGCTGAGGCTATATACTTACCATCAGGTGACCAGGCTACTTTGAAGATAATACTGCTATGCCCACTATAGACAAGCTCAGTTTGCCCAGTCGCGGCGTTCCATACACGGGCGCTATTATCGTCTCCGCCTGAGACTATGCTCTTGCCATCGGGCGACCAGGCGAGTGCATACACCTGGCCGCTGTGGCCGCTATAGGTCAGCAGAGTCTTGCCTGTGGCAGCCTCCCATACCTTTGCCGAGTTGTTGGCGGTCACAGGACCAAACGCACCCGCCGATCCTGTGCCCGACACAATGCGAGTGCCGTCAGGCGACCAGGCGACCTCCCATACCGGAACACCACCGTGCCCGGTGTAGGTCGTGATCTGTTTCCCTGTGGCCGCCTCCCAGGTCTGCACCGTACCATCGTGGCTGGCTGATGCAATGCTCTTGCCATCAGGTGACCAGGCCACGCGCTCGACAGCGTCAGAATGCCCTTTATATGTTACAAGCGCTTTGCCCGCTTGCACATCCCATACGTTGGCGGTATTGTCCTGGCTGCCCGACACAAAGTATTTGCTGTCGGGCGACCATGCTATTCCCTCGATGTCGCCGGTCTGCCCTTGATAGGTCGCCATAGAAGCTCCTGTCGCGGCGTTCAGGACGGCAAGGGAGCCGGCAGAGCCACCCGCCGCGATCTTTGTGCCATCGGGCGACCAGGCAACCGCGAAGGCAAACCGGGCGACAGACATCTTCCAACGCAGACCCCCGTTCTGAGCGTTCCACACCTGCACTGTGCCGTCGTTACCGGACGATGCGAGCCACTTCCCGTCGGGCGACCATGCTACCCCGATCACCGGGCCGGAGTGCCCTTTGTATGTCACAAGGGCGGTGGAGAGCGTCGGGGCGGATTGCATATAAGGAGCAGCCTTGCTGACGGAAGTTGAGCCCGCGAAAGCAGCAGATACAGCCGCCATAGTGAGCACGCAACAACAGAATATATGGAGTACGGACCTGTGAAACCCACAATTATAGGCGCTTGTTCCCCACAATCTCAGATGCACCATCATTTTCTCCTTCATAGAAAGACTTACCTTCTCGATGTATGTTGAGCGTAGCATAGAGAAGATGAAGTGTCATTCGTCAAAGGACGTATTCTGAGTAGCTGTTCAGAACGGAGGGGAAGGGAACAACGAACGGCTGACAACCGGCGACAGTATAGAGGCTGGTGATCCGCTGTTTGCTGCCGGTCGATGCGCCTATGGGAAGATATTGAGCGCTCTGGCTTTGGCGATGGCGGAGGTGCGGCTCGGCACATCGAGCTTGGTGTATATATGCTCCAGGTGCTTCTTTACAGTTCCAGGGGTAATCACCAGCTGCCTGGCAATCTCCTGGTTGGCGAAGCCCGCGGCCACAAGCTGGAGTACCTCTACTTCCCTCTCGCTCAGAGGCTCGTGGAGTTCTGCCGATTCTGCATGGAAGGCACGGTCCTGGTTACTGTACCTCTGAGGCAGATGCTTAGCCAGGCGTTGCGCTATGAAATGACAGCGCTCATGGGAACGGGGATCCTCGCTCTGGCATGATAGGGTACGCAGGCGCTGGAGTATTACCCGTACATCTCTGAATTGTTCGTTGCGGTCGGTAAAGAGCGCATCGTCGATAAGCAGGTCAACGGCGGTGTAGTGATCGCTGAAGAGTTGCGCCAGCGAGAGCGCGCTTTCAGCATACACTTTTGAGCCTGTATAATCGCCCTGCACACGCGCCAGCTCAGCCTGAACAGCTATTGTGAAGAGCTGGCGGTAGGAAGTGGGGGGTGCACTGGGAGCTTGCTGGGAGAGGAGACGCAGAGAGCAACTGAGATCTTCAATGGCCCTTTCGGGGTCGTTTGTCACGTGCGCATAGAAGCCCCGAATGAAGATTGCTACAGCCATTGCATCAGGGTTGTCGTTCCGGCGCGAGTGCAGGAAAGTGTCAGCGAAGTGCTGCGCCGATGGGTAGTCGCCAAGAACATCGGCTATCTGGGCAAAAGTAGAGAGTGGCTCCCAAAGGCCGGACGAAGACCCGCAAGAGCTTGCAAGCTCCAGGCCCGCATACCATATGCGCCGCCCGCGACGGTATTCGCCGCCACAAAATAGCAGACCGCCGAGGCGATTCAGGAATGACGCCAGGTGCTCCATGTCTTCTGCGCGGCGGCTGGCTTCGATTCCAATGCCGAGAATATGTTGTGCCACTGCGGGGTTGCTGAGGCGTCCAACGGAGTGCGCCAGGGGGATGGCGAGACGCACGACGGCGCTATATTCTGCTTGCTGCCAGGCTTGAATCAGCGCAGCATACAAGAACTCCCACTCGTGTTCGAGTTGCAGCAGATCATTTTGATAGCGTTCGACATAAGCCAGGGCGTAGCTTTGCAGGTCGTGCCCTGTAGTGTGGGGAAGCTCAGGAACAAGGAGTTCGACGCGCTCTAGCTCACGCTTGACTCTAGCAGGGTCGGGTTGGTAGCGATAGCAGCTATCACGCAGTGATGCAAGCTGCTCGAACTGGCCTGTGTCAGGCTTCACCCATCTACCTCCTGAGCTTTCCAAGTGACTGGACCGTTGAGAAGGGTGCGGGCGCATAGAGCCACAGGGTGTGGCTGATGGCAACCTGCCTGGGCGCACCCTCAATCTTCTCCATCGTGCTCATGATACGTTCTTGTGTGCCAATTGTCCAGCCGAGAAGAGAAACATAGGCGGATAGGCCGCGCTTTGGACATAGAGCTAGGAGTGGCCTTCTTGTGTTTCACCTTTGAAGGTGTGATTTCCAAGCAGTGCCAGACCGAGCAACCCCGCGAGCGCCAGCAAAGCGCCCCCGGCATAGTAAACGACCCGTATACCCACTCTGTCCACCAGTAAGCCTCCCGCACCCAGGCTGACCAGCTGCATGAGGCTCCACGTCAGGTCCATGAGTGTATAAACACGCCCGCGCACTCCCTCAGGCACCTGGCTCTGCATGAGCGAGTTGTATACCACCATGCCTGTCGATGTGTTGAGACCGTAAACAAACAGGATGAGCAGCGCCACAGGCAAGGGCGTCAGTAGCGCGATCAATATATCGCCCGCACCCCTTATTATGTACGGCACGAAGAGGAGCTTCACATTCCGGTAATTCGAGGTGAAACTCCCCAGCACGATTGGCCCCAGCAGCGCTCCTGCTCCTATGGCGAGCAACAGCCAGGCAAAACCCTCCGGTGGTAGTCTCAAATGCCGCTCCGCCAGCACGATCAATAGCGCACCTGTTGCACCTACTGCGAGAGACGCTATGGCTTGCACGAGCCATAGCCTTGATACGAAGCGGTCCTCGCGCACATATCGTAACCCCTCTCCGGCATCTCCTAACCAGCCCGCGAAACCTCGCCGGCTGCTGCGATCGATCTCGCCTACATGCGCCGGTATGGTGAGCCTGGAAATCATAAGCGCTGAGAAGAGAAAGGAGAACGCATTTACAATAAAGGCAGGGCTTGTGCCTATGGCAGCGATCATGCCGCCAGCTACCGCGGATGCCACTATCTGTACCAGCTGCTCTGTAGACCATGCCACCGAGTTCGCGGCCAGCAGCGCTTCCTTATCAACAACGCTGGGTATCACGGCCTGTAATGTGGGACTGAAGAAGACACTCGCAGCCGTCAGCAGCGCGGCTATAACGTATACTTGCCAGGTCGCATTGGCAAAGGCCAGCATTAGCACCAGCCCGCCCCGGACAAGGTCGGAGGCCACAAGGATGGTCTTTCTGGGGAACCGGTCTATTACAATGCCGGCTATGGGTGCGAGCAAGAGCAGAGGCACAATCTCGAAGAGCACAGTAAGCGACACGGCCACCCCTGAACCCGATAGCTGATATACGAGCACCACCAGGGCGATATAATTGAGCGTGTCGCCGAAGTTCGAGACAAGCTGGCCTAACCAGAGCGGAAAGTACGCCCTGCTCGTGATGATCTTTGTATAGCGCGCCCCTACATTCCTTGAATGCACTCTGAAAACTCCTCTCGTTGACAAAGCTTTAGCTAACTGGCATAATACCCCAAGGGGGTCAGGGTCATGCTGATTGTAATCACTCTTTTGGGGCTAGTCAAGGGCGAGTTAAAGGAGGCAGCGTATGGTAAATGAACCAGCGTCAGCGGTGAAGCCGCGCTTTGCAGAGGAGCGGGCCGACCAGATAAGGCGTCGTCTCAAGGCGATAGAAGGGCAGGTGCGCGGCTTGCATCGCCTTATAGACGAGGATAGGCCCTGCCTCGACGTGCTCATGCAGCTGTCGGCGGCACAAGAGGCGCTTTCACAGGTAGGTAAGCTTGTTACGCGCAACTACCTGGAAAAATGCATGACTGACGCCCTCCAATCGGGCAGCGAGGAGGAGCAGGCCAGGGCCTATGACGACCTTATGGCCGTGATCTACAAGTACAGGCGTTAGCTTCGGAGGTCTGTGCTATGCAAAAGGGCAACAAGACCAAAGTGCTATCATCAGGCACACTCCTTAGCGCGCTCACATCTGTAGTGTGCATGGGCAGCATGGGAGCTATGGGCTTAGCGGCAACGGCTACCGCAACGGCTACCGCAACGGCTACCGCAACGGCAGGTATGGCAGGTATGGGTGGGGCTGCGGCGGGAGGGGCCACTCATGTAGCGTTCGTGACGCAATTACTGCGGAGCGCTGGCCTGGAAGCGCTGACGCAGATACCCGACGCTGTGCTGCGCCCACTCTTTATAGCGCTGCTTATACTCGGCATCGCCGGAGCTTACCTTGCTTACAGGGCGCACAGGCAAATCGGCCCGCTCATATTAATTCTCCTGGCGTCACTCATCCTCTACGCGGGTATTTATATCGTACTCTCGGACCCGCTCTACTATCTCGGCCTGGCAATGCTTCTCATCGGAACCGTTTGGAACTTCCTCTCCCCTCACTCCGACCGCACGCGCCCCTGGACCTTTTACCACTCATGAGCATCTCGCTGTCTTCAACGGCTTATCTCTTTGAGATGCTGTTGGATATCACAGCGCCCGCCTTTTGCCTGGCACTATTTTTTGTGACAGTTCAGAGTTGGGGTGGAGCAACCTTCTTGGGGTATCTGTGCGGGCGTGCCATCAACTACCCTCACCCCATGCCCCTATCCCATGAAGGGAGAGGGGGCTTTACTCATGCTGAGTGCACAAGAGATGCAGTTGTTCTCCCATGAAGGGAGAGGGGGCTTTGTGCATGGGAAGAGCCAGGGGACACCGCTGTGACCCCCGTCAGGGGCTTAGCCCCCTGCACCCCAACTCCTCTGAAAATGGGAAGGGTAGTAGTATAGAGGGGTGCTAAATCACTCGTATTTCCATTCGTAATGGTGGCCCATAGGGTCATGCCTTACTCTGAACAGTTACGGCCTATTGTGGATTAGGTGCATCGAGCAGACTGGTATAGAATAGAAAGGGGCGCGAGCGCTCTCGCTCGTTTCTATTCGGATTGGGAGTAAGAGGGGCGGTGAATGAAGGGCTTGAGAATCGCGGTAGTGGGCGCCGGGCACAACGCGCTCGTATGCGCCTGCTATCTGGCTAAAGCCGGACACGCTGTGACAGTGTACGAGCGCCGCTCGCGAGTAGGTGGCGCGGTCAACACCGAGGAGATGTGGGGCGGCTATCAGGTAGACACCTGCTCGGTGATGCACGTCCTGATCCACAAAACGCCTGTTATCGAAGAGCTTGGGTTGCGCAGCTTTGGCCTCGAATATATGCAAATGGACCCCTGGGGTTTCGCACCCTTTCCTGACGGCAATAATATCCTCTTTTACCGCGACCTCGACCGCACCTGCCAATCTATAGCCCGGATATCTGAGCGCGATGCTGTAGCCTACCACGACTTTATCACGAAGTGGGGCGGCTTCAACCAGCAGATATTCGAGCAATTTACGCATGCTCCCACCCCCGGCTCGCTCGTAGGCGGTATCGCTCGGCGCACTGCTATGGAGCAGATACGCAGTCGCGGGCAGGCTGATGGCTCGATGTCTGGGCTGGAGTTATTGCGCAAGGTGCTGGGCAACTACGGCAAGATGCTTGATGAGACCTTTACGTCCCCTCACCTCAAGGCAGCGATGGCATGGCTGGCAGCCCAGTCAGGCCCGCCACCTTCAGAAGTTGGCGCTGGCGCGCTGGCAGGGTCGCAGAGCCTTTACCACGATGTGGGCGCGACGCACCCGCGCGGAGGATCGGGTATGTTGGCGGTGGCGCTTGCACGCTGCCTGGAGCATCATGGCGGCTCAGTGCGTTGCGATGCCCCGGTCAGGCGCATCTTACTATCCGGCGGTAAAGTTGCAGGCGTGCAGCTGGAAGAGGGCGAGCGGATCAACGCTGACATCGTAGTGTCAGGCGCGCATGTGCAAACCACCTTCCTCGACCTCATAGGGCGCGAGCAATTACCTCAGCCTCTGCTGAATAAGATTACGTCGCTGAGAGTGGGCGATGGCGTTGGGATGACGCTACGTTGCGCGGTGGACGAGCTACCTGCTTATAGCTCATGTTTTCCTTCTCAGCAGGGCCACGCCGAGTGCCACCACGCCATGCAGCTTATCTGTCCTACTGTTGGTTATCTGCAAAAAGCCTACTACGCCTCTCAGCGCGGCTACCCCGCCGAAGACCCTGCGCTCGTCGTGATGACCCCCTCCTCGGTTGACCATACTATCACGCCCCCAGGAAAGCACTCGCTCTACATCTGGGCGCAATACCACCCTTACACGCTGGCGGGCGGCAAGAAGTGGGACGACATTCGCGAGCGCGAGGCTGATCGCCTCTTAGCGAAGCTGGCTGAGTACGCGCCCAACGTAGCCAGCAGCGTCACAGACAGATATATCCAAACACCTCTTGACCTTGAGCGTAATACAGGCTTGCTCAAAGGCAATATCATGCATTTAGATATGTCTCTCGACCAGATGTTTATCTTCCGCCCCTTGCCAGAAATATCCGAGTACAAAACGCCGATTAACGGCCTTTACCTAACGGGTGCCAGTACCCACCCTGGCGGTGGCGTATCGGGAGCAGCCGGTAGAAGCGCAGCTACAGCAGTTCTCTCGCAGCTTCAAGAGAGGAAACAGGGCTGGAAGGGCTGGGTGGCAGCTGGGACAAGCGTGGCAGCCGCTCTGACGCTCCTGAGCAGGCGAAAAGGGGATAGATAGTGCGTAGTGCGTAAGGGATTATGGATAGAGTGCCTCTAACTCCAACTTACGCACTACGCACTGCGGACTACACAAGAGAGGATATATAACCATGTCAACTAATGACCCCGCCGGGGAGAGTTCACCTGCTTCCTTGCCTTCGCAAGCTGAGCCTGCGATGTATACGTCGGTGGCCCATCTATCTATGCTTGATGCTTCGCTCGGTATGGCGTTTGTGGCTGTACCTCCTTCTATGCGCTCCATCAACATAGATGTAGGCGTAGAGCATGGCGGCGCGGGGATGGGTCCTGAGCCGTTAGAACTCCTGTTGCTTGCGCTTGGCTCCTGCACAGGGATGGACGTTATCTCCATCCTGCGTAAGAAGCGGCAGGTTATCACCCACTACAGCATCAATGTTTATGCTAACCAGGCCATCGAGCACCCCCGTATCTTCACAGATATATTGGTAGAGCATATAATCGGCGGTGATAACGTAAGCTCCGTTGCTGTGGCCCGTGCCCTGGAGCTATCCACAACCAAGTACTGCCCGGTCCACGCCCTCCTATCTCGCGCTACTCACGTCGAGCAGAGGTATCATATAGTGGGGCAATGATCACCGAATTGTGCGCTCCACCGTTCGCAGCAGCCCGCAGCCTCCCATCGTAGGAGAGTTCAACTGGTGTGGTTGGCGACAGGCTGTATAATGGGTGAGTACCTGCGCATATGATATTCGCGGGTACAAACTTTACTTTACTCTACATCAGGGAAGGAGCATGTAAATCTATGAGTCGTGGACGCAATTGGGCAGCGCTACTCGCACTACTGGCCGCGCTATTAGCAGGAACATGGGGGCTGTCAGCCCCCACAGCAGGGGGCGTGGCGAAGGCAGCTGCTCCTTCACCAAACAATTTGCCGGGGGCTGCTCCGTCGCAGGCGCAGAACGGCCAACGCCGCGAGTCGTCCCCTCCGTCGCATAACGGCGCGCCCCTTACAGGTCCCGCCTCACAATTCAAGCCTCTTGACCTGCCGAACTTTGGACCTAATGTGAGGGCGAACACTGACACTCAAGGCCCACCGAACCTTGCTCAACAAGAGCCAAGCATAGCTGTCAACCCCACAAACCCGCTGAATGTAGTAGCTGCGGCAAAGGACGAGAGAGCGGGAGCCAACACCAAGCAAATCTGGATATACACCTCCACCGACGGCGGAACCACCTGGATTAACCAGGAGTTCCCTTTTCCCGCCCCGATCTCAGAGTTTTCTAGCGACCCTATAGTCAGCTTCAGCGATGATGGCGTCTGCTATGTAACTACGCTTCCATACACTGACAGTGGAAGTCGGAGCGGCGATGGCATCCAGGTGGCACGCTCCAACGATGGCGGCATAACTTTCTCCACCGCTACCCACCTCAACGGCACCAGCAATAACTCCGACAAGGAATGGACCTGGATCGACAATTTCCCTACCAGCCCTTATTATCATCGTATCTACGTGGCCTGGCGCAACTTTGGCAGCGGCCCCGACATTGAGCTCAACTACTCGACAGATCGCGGCGTTACCTGGTCCAACCCTGTAGGCGCTGTGCAATCCGCCAACCAGTTCCCTCAGCCTGTCGTCTTGCCTGATGGCAGCGTGATTGTCACTTACTATGGCTACTCAGGCCTGGGGTATGCGCGCTCAACTGATGGCGGCGTCACTTTCGGAGCGGGGCAAACGATAGCCTCGATAAGCGACCCTAACTGCCCTCCTGATAATTCAGGCTGTGGCATCTGGCGGCTCAGTGCCGTGCCTGCCACCGCTGTTGATCCTACGAGTGGCGATATGATAGTTACCTGGGCCGACGGCTCAACAGGTACCGCCGCGATAGTCTACGTACGCAGTACAGATAATGGCGCGACATGGAGCGCACCTGCCCAGCTGGCCCCTCCAGGTGTGCAGAATACATACCAGGTGGAGCCATGGGTGGCTTCTGACGAGAACGGCATCATGCACGCCATCTGGTACGATGATCGCGAGAACCCTAACACCAGCATCTTCAACATCTACTATAGCCAGTCCACCGATGATGGCGCTACGTGGAGCGTCGCTGCGCGCATCAGCACGGCAACGAGCGACCTGCGGATAGGCATACCGAGTGGCTACGCGGGCGCGGCAGGTGACTACATCAACGTCACAGCCTCCCACGGCAGTGTGTACGGAGTCTGGACGGATACGCGCTCAGGCACGGGCGAAGATGTCTACGTGGTGCGCGGCACATACAGCACAACATCTAACACCCCTACAGTAACAGCTATACCACCCACCGCCACCCAAACTCAACTGCCCATTGAAACAAACACAGCGGCGCCGACAATTACCGTCACTCCGATCTCCACTGAAACTAGCACCTCTGTTGCTGCCACCTCTACCGGCACACCTCAAGAGACCAGTACAACAGGAGCCACTTCTACCACCCAGACTACAGCCACTGTAGAGACTACCTCAACAACTCAGGCTACCACAACACCAGGCGGAGCAACTGAGACCTCTACAACAGAGGCCACAGCCACCTTCGCACCCTCACCAACAGCATGCACCATCTCCTTCTCAGACGTGCCACCCTCAAATACCTTCTACGCCAGCATAGAATGCCTTGCCTGCAAGGGCATCGTCTCAGGCTATGATGATGGCACCTTCAGACCTAATAACCAGGTGACCAGAGGACAGATTGCTAAGATAGTGAGTAACTCTGTTGGCTACACTGATGACCCTGGCACTCAGATATACACAGACGTGCCCCCTTCTAATCCCTTCTACCCCTACATAAACCGTCTCACACAAAGAGGATACATGGGAGGGTACCCCTGCGGCCAGATACCTCAAGAGCCATGCGACATGGAGAACCGCCCATACTTCAGACCAGGAGCACAGGCTACAAGAGGGCAGATCTCAAAGATCATCAGTAATGCAGCAGGGATACAGGAGGACCCAGGGCCACAGATATACACAGATGTGCCTTCAGGCAATCCATTCTACGACTACATCAACCGTCTCACACGAAGAGGAGTAATGGGAGGGTACGCCTGTGGGAGTATCCCACAGGAGCCATGTGACACAGAGAACAGGCCATACTTCAGGTGGGGGAACAACACCACACGTGGGCAAGCTTCCAAGATTGATGCCAACACTTTCTTCCCTAACTGCCTCACTACTCCTCCCGGCCCCACGTCTACTCCACCGGTGCTGCCTACTGATACAGTTGTACTACCCACCGCCACAACAGTACCACCTACAGAGACAGCCACGAACGTACCCACGCCTGTTGTGGTCAACGTATCCCTGATAAACACCACCTTCGACCCGATGAGCATAACAGTGGCAGCAGGCACAACGGTGCTCTGGACCAATAATGATACACGTGCTCACACCGTCACCAGTGACCCTGGCGACCCCGTGTCGTTCGACAGCGGCAATATCCCGGTAGGGCAGACGTTCCAGTACACCTTTACTGTGCCCGGCACATACGGCTACCACTGCCAGTATCATGGAGGGCCTGGCACAGGTATGTACGGCACTGTCACAGTCACCCCATAACTGCCCGCGAACGCACCACCATGAGCCTTTGATCTTGCCTACAGCGTAAGCTCAGATGTAAGGCAAACGGGGATAAGAAAGACCACTGCCTACTATTTGGCAGTGGTCTTTCTTTTGTGGTGAGGGTACACCTATAGATTGGCTGGCGGGTGGGGGCGCAAGAGGCAGCGGTCTATCGCCGGCCAAATATGTAGGATTATCGCCCCGGTTATCGCATCAAGTAGGGAAAGTCAGGCGTTGCCGCCTGCATCGTTGTGTATATCAGCACCGGAACTGCCGCTACGGGGCGTGGAAAGGCTATCGAGAAAGGCGTTGAGGCCGCTCAGGGCCGCACTACCCACGCGTTGTCCTATCGCGCTGCCAACCACGCCGCCCACCATCGCGCCGACAAAGGTGCCGACTATGGGGACGGGGATGGCAGCGGTGCCGATCTCTGCCCCCGCGATTACGCCTGCACCGAGCCCTGCCAGGCCGCCCATCTGCTCGTTGCGCTCTTGCTCATTCTTTTCCATATCTGTAAGCTCCTTTCATAAGTAGACCCGCCATTGTCAGTATCTTATAGACGCAAGCGGTGACCATTTTGTTTCAGTCGTACTTCAATTTAGATACAATCGCCTTGCGGTGAAGGGGTGTGCAACTTTGACGTAGCGATTGCGTATGTCTATAATGATTGGACGGGAAACCCGCTTCTAACAGATTATAGCACCAGGAGAAGGCATTATGGCAGGCGAGCTAAGCATACAGTCTACCTTATCGCGCTCTACGATACCGGTGATGAACGTGGAGCAGCTTGTTTACTGCTTGCTTGAGCTGCGCCCTTCAGAGACAGGATCGCAGGCTCCGTTGCCTCTCAACCTCTCGCTGGTGCTGGACCATAGCGGCTCGATGAATGGCTCTAAGATAGAGAACCTGCGCGAGGCTACATCGCTGCTGCTCGATATGCTCCAACCGCAAGATTATATCTCGATTATCTTCTTCAATAGCCGCAACGAAGTGGCTTTTCCTTCACAGCAGATAACCGATCCTGCGCGCCGGGCCGACCTGAAGGCTCTTATCGCCAGGCTGCCTGCTGAGGGCGGGACCAACATGGCCCCTGCTATGGAAGCGGGGATTATTGAGCTACGCAAGCATATGGTGATGAGCGGCGCGCCGGGTGGTGGGCAGGTGAACAGGCTTGTGCTTCTAACTGACGGCATAACTGAAAAGGAGAAGCGCTGTCTGGAGCAAGCCGAGCAAGCTGCCCGCATCGGAGTGCCTATCACCGCTCTGGGGATCGGCAAAGACTGGAACGACAAGCTGATGCAGGAGATCGGCCAGCGCAGTGGCGGCGACTCTGATTACATTTCATTGCCTGAGAGTATACGCGTTCACTTCACTCGCACAGTGCAGCAGATGCAGGCAGTGGCAATCCAGCGGGCCGCGATGAGGGTGAGGCCGGCGCTCGGCATAGAGGTGCGCAGCCTGTATCGCGTCCACCCACTTATAGCACGTATACAGCCCGGCCAGGCTAGCGTGGCTGAAGATAGGGGGGCAAGTGTAGTTCTGGGAGAATTAGAGAGGGGGCACGGGCAGACGCTGCTCGTTGAGTTTGTGGTACCTTCAAGGCCCGCAGGCTCCTACCGCATAGCTCAGATAGAGGTGGATTACGACGTGCCGCAGTCGAGCCTTGTTGGGCAGCGTGCTGGGCTGGACGTTCTGCTCAACTACTCGCATGACCCCGCGGCCGCATCGCCACCTGACCCGCGTGTGATGAACATAGTGGAAAAGGTGAGCGCCTTCAAGCTGCAAACGAGAGCGTTAGAGGACCTTGAGGCGGGCAATGTACATGCAGCCACGCAGAAACTGCAAGGCGCGCTTACGCATCTTCTTAACCAGGGCGATATGGAGCTTGCCGCCACTGTACAGCAGGAGCTTTCCAACCTGGAAAAAGGACGCACGATGACGCCGGAGGGGCGCAAAACGATCAGATTTGAGAGCGGCAAAACCGTCAGGCTGGGACAAAGCCAGTAACCATCATATGAAGGGTAAGCAACAACCAACGGAGAGAGCGCTTCTAAGTTACATCGCGCTGCTGCAAGGGGGCTACTACGTCATCACAGGCATCTGGCCGTTGGTACACATCCGCAGCTTCATGGCGATCACCGGACGCAAGACCGACCTGTGGCTCGTCAAAACCGCCGGGGTGTTGATTACCACCATAGACAGTACGCTGGGGGTGGCGGGACTAAGAGGGAAAACCACACCTGAGATTTCTTTCCTGGCGATAGGGAGCGCGCTGGGTCTCACCGGAATAGACATTGTGTACGTGGCGAAGAAACAGATTTCGCCGATCTACTTGCTGGATGCAGTGGCGGAGCTAGGGGTGATTGGCCTGTGGGGGATCAGCGTAAGGAGTAAGATTGCTATGGGTAAGGAATGCTGAGACAAAGAGAGTGGAGAGCTAGAGATATGGCGATATATTGTCTGAATTGCGGAGTAGAGTTGCCTGAAGGAGTGGCGTTTTGCGATGCCTGCGGCACACCTGTACGGGGGCAACAGGGGCAAGCCGCCGGAGGAGCGCCTGCAACGCAGCGTGCTAACGGCAACGGAGCAGGTATAGGGGCTGTGGCATGCCCGGTCTGCGGGGCGGGCGCTCTGCCAGGCGAGGCATTTTGCGACAACTGCGGCGCTTCGCTGCTAGCGCCCGCCCCGCAGACCGGATATGCGCCTGCTTTGCTTCCAGCCTCTCCCGCGCCCCCGCCGCAAGCCGCGCTGCCTCTCTATTCACAAGGCGCTGTATCGAATTACCCACCTGCCCATTTGACCCCACAGATAATTGTGAAGTCGCCGCCTCCCCCCGCGACGATTACTGTGCCCGATAAGCCGGAGCTTATAGTGGGCCGCTCTGACCAGCAAAGCAACAGTTATCCCGATGTAGACCTGGGGCCATATGGCGGGCTTGACCTGGGAGTATCGCGCAGGCATTTTCGGCTGACGCGCAATAATGACCAGTTCTATATAGAAGACCTCAATTCTATGAACGGCTCTATAGTTAACAGCCAGCGCATACCCCCCTACACATTGCAGCCGCTCAGATCAGGAGATCGGATTCTCCTGGGCAAGATGGAGCTTGCCTTCGAGTTGTTGTGAGTGAAGCTCGGAAGTGGAGATTGCCCATAGCGGCTCTTTCCTGCGCTCTCCTCTTCGCGCTCATAGCAGGGTGCGGGCAGATCAACTCTACGAACTCTGCGGCTCCGGTCGAAGCGACTATTACCGTCACCCAGTCTGAGGTTGCTGTTGAAGAGGCTAGCACAACAGCGGAGCCTGTGGCTACGACAGCAACCGCTACTATCCCTCTGCCTGGTATGCCTGCCTGCTCAGAGCCGCCACCCGATGAAGTAGCCGGGCCTATGGCGGAGCCTGCACAAGCAACTGTGCCCAACAGAGCTACACCGGAGGCGCAGCCTGCAATAGTGACACAAGCGACACAAGTGACACAGAGCGCGGGCAGGATAGTAGCCCTCGATCCTGGACATGGGGGCAAAGAGACAGGCGCTGAGTCGGCTCGTGGGCTTATAGAGAAGAATGTCAACCTCGAGATTGGGCTGAAGCTGGCCGATCTGCTGCGTACAAACGGCTATGTGCCTGTGCTTACGCGCAACAGCGACATCGGCGTGAACGTGGGGGGCAAGGACCTCAACGGCAACGGCGTGGTGGATAATGACGACGACTTGCAAGCCAGAGTGGATATAGCCAATGCCGCTCGTGCCGACTTGTTAATCAGTCTGCACAACGACTCTACCAACGATCCTGCGACGAATGGCACCACCGTCTATTACTGCGAGACCCGGCCTTTTGCAGCGGAAAACAGGCGGCTCACGTCTACGCTTGAGGAGCATCTGGTTGCCTCGATAAGGGCAGCAGGCTATAACACCGCCAACAAGGGGATAAGCGACGATGCGCCTTTACGAAAGCCTTACGGCCATCTTTTTGTGCTGGGGCCGCTGACGCCTCGTGTAGCCCGCGCCAGTAATATGCCGGGTGCGCTCGGAGAGACCCTCTACCTGAGCAACCCGACTGAGGCGTCGCTGTTGGCGAATGACTCGGTCCTCTCGGCCATCGCCAGAGGTTATTACGACGGTATACAGGCATACTTTGCCGGGCAGTAATGCCCAAAGACCTGCACAACAGTGCCGTCTCGAAGCCAACCTCTGAAACCACCAATCCTGGTCACTGATAGCCACCTGTTGGTATAATGTAGTTAGAGGAGATTACATATGCCTGTACTGGTGAACCCAAAAACTTGCCTTGACCGCGAGCACTGTTTTGCTGCCGCGGCGTGCCCTTACGGGGCCTTCCTGCATAACTCGATGAAAAAGACCTGGGAGATAGACGCCACGATATGCGGAGACTGCCCCGGCCCGTGCCTCAATTTTTGCGATCAATATGCCCTTCACTGGGGCAATGACCTTATAGACCTCAAGCTGGTGAAGGCCGAGGTAGACGGCACAATGAAGCCCGCGCAGGTAGCTGCGGCGCGTCTCAAGCACAAGGAAGAGGCCAAAGAGGCACAAGAAGCCGCCAGGGTGAAGAGCGCGGAAAGTATATTCAGCCTTACCCGCGCCACTTTTGAAAGTGCTGTGCTGCGCTCAAAGTTGCCCGTAGTGGTAGACTGCTGGGCTGACTGGTGCGAGCCTTGTAAGCAGTTCTCGCCCGTGTTTGACGCGACGGCCAGGCAGTACGCGGGTGTTGTGAAGTTCGCGAAACTGGATACTGAAGCCGAGCCTGTATTAGCACGTGGGCTTGGCGTAACCGCGCTGCCTACGGTGTTGATCTTCTACAAGGGGCAAATAATCAACGCTGCCGAGGGTGCGCTGCCCACACAGCAATTCCAGACCTGGATTTACCAGACGTTGGCGGCGATACGCCAGTATGAGGCCCAGTTGGAAGCAGAATCGGAGGAGGCTATAACAGCAGCCTCTGAGCGTGTAGCCAACCTGGATAAGCACGCCCCCGAATATGGAAAGAGTGAGTTGGAGCCTGCCGCGAAACCGTCCGCGCCGCTACCACCTTCGAGCCTGGTGCTGGACCCACGAGCCGATGCCGGGCCTGCGCAGAGGCCGGGCGATGACCCGGGTAAGGGTAGAGGCAAGCAGACCGCCAGCGGGTTATATATACCTTAAGACGACAGGTGAGCGGTGCGGCTTGTATTACCATGGACATCGTTGGGGTAGGATCAGGAGCCTGCCACAGCCGGAGAGGGGTGGCACAACTGGCTTCTTTAGTCGTTGGAGCCTAGCGTCGGGCGAGTCGAGAGGTGAAGATACACCAGAAGAGGGAGAAGACGAAAGCTCCGATGGCTGCTGTGATGAGCATTACGCCATCAAGAGCCGGCTCCTTAGGCAAGGAGAGAGGCAGGCGCGGACGGACGATCTGGGTGGCTACCCACGCTCCCAGCACGCCAAATAGGATGGAGCCAAAGAAGCCAAGGGGCACGCGACCGCCGGCGAATAGGTCAGCTACATAACCTATCAAGGCGGCGAGGAGCACAAGCACCAGTAATCGGGGCAGATCATCAACGGAAAAAGAGAGATTCATAATTGTCGTTTGGGAGCTAACAACCAGGGTTTATAAGCTGGTAAGTTTCTCCAGGCGCTTGAAGCCACGAAGCACCGCAGCCATAAAAGCAAAAACAGGCTCCCAACCGGGGAAGCGCTGGCGGTAGTAAAGATAATCTTCGCCGCGCACCCCTATGTAGCGGCGTATGTCTTCAGGCGTCAGGTCGCGGAAGGCCGCACGAATGCGCGCTTCTGTGCTATCTATATCTCCTGTTGAGTCGGGGGGTGCGTAACGGAGCTTGGTGAGGGAGACACGCCCAATGGAGAGCAGAGGCTTCCTCCTTGATGCAAGGCCGGCAAATTGCTCGCCTGTATTCTGAGTTGAGGCGTTGAGGGTCGCGGGGTCGAGGCCCAACCGTGCAGCCAGGCTATTCTGCATCCCTTTACGAGCGACAGGCGATAGCTCAGCTGACTGGAGCCTGCTTGCGCGCTGCGCTATAAAGAGCAAATCTTCGAGCTCGGAACGTTGCTCAGGGTGCCGTGCCAGGTAGCGAGCTACATCGAGGGGAATCTCCTGGCCCGACGAAAGAGCTTGCAGGCATTGCTCCAGCAAATCTTCAGTGCGCATGTTGTTGGCTTATCTCCAATAAATCGAGGGTCTGAAACAGAGGTACATTGCGGTGCGCTCACCTGACCTGGGGCCAAGGGGCACTAAGGATAATCTCCCTATTTTACCATCTATTACAACGATACGCAAAAGTCTTTGTTACGGTAAGCGTTCAGAGTATGGGTGGAGCAATCTTCCTGGGGTATCTGTGGAGGCGTACCCTTACCGGCCCTCACCCACCCTCACCCCCAACCCCCTCTCCCATGAAGGGAGAGGGGGCTTTATTCCTGCTGAGTATCGGCGGCTATGCCCCTGCACCCCAACTCTGAACATTTACTTGTTACGGTAAATGTTCAGAGTAGGGTGGAAAGGCAAGCCCCTGACGAGGTTACAGGGATAATTAAAGCCCCCTCTCCCATGAAGGGAGAGGGGGTTTGGGGGTGAGGGTGCGTGAGGAGAGGATACACCCGCACGGATGCCCCAAGAAGGTTGCGCCACCCTGTTCTGAACATTTACGGCACGAGTTGCTTTGACACTCCGGTACCCTTGTGCTATCATCATCCGAGACGACTCTGTAATCCCCCGCAGAAGGTTGGGTCTCAGGTGTTGATCTATTTGGCCGGACAAAGTTAAAGAGAGTGTTTGTAGCTACTGCGGGCAGCGACATATATAGAGACAGCTTCTATGTCATTCAGCAGAACGGTCCGTGTGATTGGCATGCTGCTTTTCGCTGCGGCAGGTTTCCTTCTGGCCCTCTACTTGTCTCCTGTACTCTACGGCGATAGCCCGAATAGCTTTTCCGAGCTTGTGCTGCCCCTCACTATTGTGGGGGCAATCGTGGGCCTTATGGCTACGCCTTATTTGACCGTTTATCCCCTGCGTGCTGCGCGTAACCGCCTGCGGCTGATGCCGGCGACCGACCTCCTCTGGGCCACGCTGGGCCTCTTCGTGGGGCTTGTGCTGGGTGCGCTCATCTCGTGGCCGCTCAGCATACTGCCAGGGTGGGTCGGACGGGTTGCTCCCACAGTAGCGACGCTGCTCCTTGCGTGCGTGGGCGTTTACGCCGCTATCTTGCGCAAGCGCGACCTGCTTGACACGTTACACTCTGTGCGAGGGACCGTGCCCTCTCAAGCGATAACCGGCAGCAAGGTGCCGCAAATTGAGAGCATGTTCATAAATGGCAACCAGCCTGGCGATAATTCACACGCAGGCGAGAAGATACAGCTCGATAAGTACCTCCTTGTGGATACCAGCGCAATTATTGACGGGCGCATAGCGGATATAAGCAAAACGGGCTTTATAGATGGTACACTGCTCGTGCCACGCTTCGTCCTCAATGAATTGCAGCACATCGCCGATTCGCCCGATCCACTGCGTCGTGCTCGCGGGCGGCGGGGGTTGGATATGCTCAACCGCCTACAAAAAGAAGCTGTAGCGCCTATCCAAATAAGCGAAGTGGATGCCGAAGACATTCCTGAGGTGGATGGTAAGCTGGTGAAGATAGCGCGGGTTTACAGGTGCCCTGTTATCACCAACGACTTCAACCTTAATCGGGTCGCCGAGATCCAGGGCGTCAAGGTGCTGAACATCAACGAGCTTGCGAACGCCGTCAAGCCGGTGGTGATCCCAGGCGAGGAGATGAACGTGCGTGTTATACAAGAAGGGAAAGAGTTGGGGCAAGGGGTCGCCTACCTGGACGACGGCACGATGGTGGTGGTTGAGAATGGCAGAAAGTACCTGCACAACGACGTTGAAGTGGTAGTGACTCGCGTTCTGCAAACAGTGGCGGGCCGAATGATATTCGCGCAAATGAAAAATGGGCGAAGCTGACCAATTATGTATCACTTCGCGCCGAAAGCGGGGCAGGAGCAACTATGAGCAACATGGCAGCCGTTATAGTAGCTGCGGGGCAGAGCCAGAGGATGGGTGGGGTTGATAAGCAGCTTCGCACGGTTGGCGGGTTGCCGGTGCTGGCGCGCACGGTGGCGGCCTTTGAGGCGTGTGAGTATGTAGGTGCAATCGTGCTGGTAATCAACCCTGACAACATGGCCGGGGCTGCGGAGCTTGGCGTTACATATGGCTGGAAGAAGGTGCGGTCTATGGTGCCTGGCGGTGAGCGCAGGCAAGACTCTGTACTGGCGGGGTTGAAAGCAGTCAGGGCTTTGGGGCGCGACGGCACCCCGTATGAGTGGGTGGCGGTGCATGATGGAGCGAGACCCCTTGTGACATCGGAGCTGATAAGTCGCGGGTTAGCGGCAGCGCAGGAGGTTGGCGCGGCTATAGCGGCTCTCCCTTCCACCGACACAGTCAAGACAGTAGACGCATCAGGCACGATAACGGGCACGCCTGAGCGGAGCAACCTGTGGCTGGCGCAAACGCCGCAGGTGTTTCGTCTTTCGCTGATACTGGGCGCATATGATGCGCTGGAAGGGAACGAAGATGAGGCGGGAACTACAGATTGCGCGCGTGTGCTGGAGCTTGCGGGGCGCGCGGTAAAGGTCTTTGAGGGAGAACGAACCAACATCAAGATAACCACACCCCTCGATTTGCGCCTGGCGGAGGCGATACTCAGGGAACAAGGGGAGGCATTCAGGAGTTAGGATTAGTAGTTGGATAGAGTGTCACCAGTGACTGCATATCGTGTGGGCTTTGGGTACGACGTACACAGGCTAGTAGAGGGGCGGGCGCTTATAGTGGGTGGCGTTGAGGTGCCTTTCGAGCGGGGGCTGGAGGGGCACTCTGACGCCGATGTGCTGCTTCATGCGCTTATTGATGCGCTCCTCGGCGCGGCCGGTCTTGGTGATATAGGCGCACATTTCCCTTCCAGCGACATCTCTTTACAGGGTATATCAAGTGTGGATATGCTCAGACGCGTGATGGCGATGGCTAAAGAGGCCGGGTGGCATGTGGAGAACATAGACAGTACTATCGTGGCGCAACAGCCGCGCCTCTCCTCCTACGCGCCAAAGATGAAGGCTGCGATAGCTGCGGCGCTCGGCATTGAGGAAGGCAGAGTCAACGTCAAAAGCAAAACCACCGATGGCCTGGGCTTCACAGGCGCGGGCGAGGGAATGGTGTCTTACTGTGTGGTCATGCTGGCAGGACAGCAAGAAGCCAGCACGCCAGAAACTGGAGTTGCAACGGACGGCACAAGCCCACCATGAGAGCAGTTATACAGCGCGTGCGGCACGCCAGCGTGGTAGTTGGCGGCGAGGTTGTAGGCCAGATCGAAGCCGGGCTGATGGTGCTCCTTGGGGTTGGGCGTGACGACAGCGAGGAAGATGCGCGCTATATCGCAGGCAAGACGGCAGGTATGCGCGTATTCTCCGACGCGGAGGGCAAGTTCAACCTGTCGCTTGTTGATGTGGGTGGGGCGATCCTGCTCGTATCGCAGTTTACCCTTTATGCCGATACGCGAAAGGGGCGCAGGCCATCCTTCCTCGATGCCGCCCCTCCTGAGATGGCAGAGAGCCTGGTAGAAGGCTGTGCCACACTGCTTCGCGAGGCGGGCATCCGGGTAGAGACAGGACGCTTCGGCGCACAGATGGAAGTATCCCTACTCAACGATGGGCCGGTAACCATCCTACTCGACAGCGCCGAACGCTGATCAACGAGCAAGGAGTGCAGAGGAATGAGTGGATTATCGCCGCCTCAGCCCTCTGCACTCCTTGCCTGACATTGTGGTAAGATAAGGCTGCAACGCTCGCAATAGGCAAGGGTAGAGAGAGAGCAGGGCACAAGAGTAGGAGCCTTCCAGTATGATAACCACGCCGACTGCAACTACCGACCCGATAATCTCGCGGCTGCGTCCGCGTAGCGTAGGAGAGATACTTGACCAGGCGTTTCGCCTTTATCGCAAGCACTTTCTAACCTTTCTTGCGATCATCGCTGTGATATACGTGCCGCTCCAGTTGGCAGTGCAGGTAGCTACGCTGGCCCTCATTGGCTCAAGCAATCTCAGCGCTACGTCAGCTCTGGGTAGCAGCGGCTATTCTTATACGACAACTAACGAGCTGGCGCTCACCGAGTCATTGCTAGGGCTGGTGGTGATAGTGCTGGCTGTAGCGGCAGGATTGCTGCAATACCTGAGCCAGGGTGCGCTTACAGCGGGGGTGGCGGATAGCTATTTGGAGAGGCCGGTGAGCTTTGGCGGCTCGTACCGGCAAATGCTCAAGCGTATAGGCCCGTTGTTTGGCATCATAGGCTTACAGGTGGCAGTATGGATAGCCATTGCTTCTCCTGTTGCCCTCTTATTTATTGTAGGCTTAACCGCCGCTGGGCTAGGCGCTTCCAATGCCGGTGTGGGCTTTGGCGCTGCGTGTCTGGGGCTTTTCTTGCTGCTTCCATTAGGTATCCTCTTCTTTTATATAGTAGTGCGCCTCGCGGTGGTGATACCCGCTGTTATGGTTGAGAAGCTCGGCCCTGTGCAGGCGTGGAAGCGAAGCTGGCGGCTGGTGATGAACTACTGGTGGCGCACCCTCGGTATAATAATAGCCCTCAGTTTGCTCGGCGCTGTAGTCTCTGCGGGCCCCGCCTATCTTATCCAGATGCTGGTGCTGCTGGCTGTAAAGCTTGATCCTGTGGTATCACAAGCCTTGCTGGGTGGCGTGCAGATATTGACAGGCCTTGTCTTCGTTCCGCTACAGTTGATAAGCATGACCCTCTACTACTTCGACTTGCGGGTTCGGAAGGAGGGCTTTGATATCGAAACCGCTATAGAGCAAAGGTATTGGCCCGGCGCGGGAGGGATGATGCCACAGACCGCTATGGCTGGGGTTTATCCGCAGTATGGGCAGACCAACCAGGGCATGATAGCGCCGCCGGCGCTCGGCTATGGCGCGCCACAGCCCACATATCAGCAGGGCGCGTACAAGCAAGGAGGCATAGCTGACCCGATAGAGCCGGTGTATGGGCAGCCCGCGACAATAGAAGGTTACGCACAGCCTTCCGGCGCACCAGAGGCGGGAAATGATACTGCGCCGGGCAATATAACGCCTACAGCGCCCGAGCAGGCTCTACAGGCTCCGCAAATGCCGCCACCAACAGTAGCAGTAGCAAACAGAGCGTACGGGCAAAGCACGGCTCCGGTGCCTGACTGGTTGGCCCGCGTCAGAGAGAAAGAGGCGCGTGCAGACATAGAAGGCAGCGCAAGAATAAAGAGCGAGGCGGCAGCGCCAGAGCAGACGATGGAAGCCAGCGACGCACCACCCGAACAAAGACCGGAGTAATGAGAAATCGTTGGCTGGGATTAGAGAGGATAGAGGTGCGCCGGCGGCTGGCGGCTGGCGGAGTTGCCACCGTTGTGGCTGTCTTTTTACTCTGGTTCTTCCTCTTTCGCACGCCGCCTGGGGCTACACCGCCAGCAGGATCGCCACCGTCTCGGCCCGCGCTGGGCCAGGTAATCTCCTATGAGAGCTATGCCTCAGCCGTTGGCGAGGCACTTGCTGATGTACGCACAGCCAGCGCTGTCTCCGGCGATGCGCGCAAGAAGGCTGTGCAGGCCGCAAGCAAAGCCCTGGAAAAGGTTGAAGGGGCAGATATACAGGTAGAAGGCGCAATTGGCGCAGCAGAGATAGACAACAGGCGCATCCTATCAGCATTGAGTGAGAGCGACCCGAAGCTGGAAGGGATCGAGAGCAGCCTGGCGACGCTCAACCAGGAGCTTACGAACCGCAAAGGGGAATACCAGGCAGGCACGCTTCCCGGCGACAGGGCAGAGAGCGAGTTAAAAAGTGTGCTGAGCGATGCCGCTTTCAACTATGAGCAGCAGCTATCGCCTTTGCAGCGACTGGCGCGATGGTTGTCGGGAGTGACGGGCCAGGCTGACCCCGGCGACACGCTATGGCGCTGGATAACGGCGCTGGTGGCAGGGTTGGCTGCGGGGATCGTCACCTTCCTGTCGAGCAGTGGCCTCGGAAATATATGGGTGCGGCTGGGGCTGTCGGCGCTGGTAGGGCTTGTTGCTGGCGGCTTATTCTTTGATAGCCTGGGTGCGCTGGGCACGACGATAGAGGTGCTTGGAGCTGTGGGGCTGGTGGTGGCGGCTGTGGCTGTGGCGCTCATCTTCTCAGGAGTGGGCAGGGCGTCGACGCCTGCACGTCCCAGAGGTATTTCTGAGCTTGCGGTGGTGCTTGGCATGAGCGCGGGTGAGGCTCGACATAAGGCAGAGGAGGCGGCATCGGCGGGAGATTACCACCTGGCTATTCGCTACCGATGCCTGGCTGTGCTGTTGACGCTGGACGAAGCGGGGATGCTCCACTTCGACAGGGCGGCCACCAATCGCGAATACCTCTTCCGTGCACAGGGCGCGCTGCACGACGAGCTACAGCCGCTCCTTGATCGCTTTGATGCTATATGGTACGGCGGCGCGCCCACCAGCCAGGAGGAATGGCAGGGATATAATGTACGCTCGACGGCCATCGAGAGCAGGGTAGCCGCTCAAGTTGGCACGCAGCCAGGTGGCCGCAAGGTGCAGAGGAGTCCGGCGTGAGCGCAGGCGCTAGCTCAAGGCGTTCGGGGAGCAAGCTCGGAGATTTAGCTATCATAGGGGTGATGATTATAGCGCTCTTTGCAGGGCTGATCTGGCTCACCGGGCAAGGCGGCACGCCCGATACGCCGGAGAGCGCGGGGTCGTCGTTGAGTGCGGGAGCACGCGGGGCGCTCGCGCTCTACAGATGGCTGGAGAAAGCAGGTTTTCAGGTTGAGCGCACGCAGGGCGGGCAGCAATTCCCTCCCGACGTTGACACTTTATTCATGATCAACCCGAACGGTGATTTCCCTGAGGGGCAGGCGGGGAGCGTGCGCAGGTGGGTGGAGGAAGGGCACACCCTCGTGCTGGCGCTCGGCGGGCGTGCAGGCGACTTGAGCACGGAGTTGGGGGGCGAGCACCCTATGCTGCGCGAGCTTGGGGTGGATGTTGCTGTGTCGGCGGGCTATTCAAGCACGGTGCCTCTTTCGCAGCCCTTTTTCAACAGGCCTCCGCTCGGTAATGTGGATTTGCCGGGGAGTCTCAGCTTGGACGTGCCGTTGAGCAATACAGTAGTGCTGGCGTCCGCAAAAAGCGATAACGGCAGCCGCTTGCCGTTGGCCGCAGTAATGAAGCTGGGAGGGGGTCGCGTCTTTCTGCTCGCCGGTGATTATCCGCTCAGCAACGAGGGGATCAGGCAGGAAAGCAACTGGGCGCTGGTTTACAACATGGTGCAGATGTCGGGGGGTAAACGCGTGGCCTTTGACGAAGCGCACCACGGCCAGAGCGTAGGGGGCGACCTGATTGCGCTGGTAACGAACAATGCATGGGGTTGGGCGCTGATCTACGGAGTGCTGGCGATAGCGGCTTATGTTTTTTGGAGCGCCCGCCGTCTCGGGCCGCCTGTGCCTGTGAGGAAAGCAGACCAGAGGCGGCCAACAGCGGAGTATGTAAACTCTGTGGCCGCCCTCTTCAGGAGAGCACGCAAGCCCGGCTACGCAGCCGAGAGGTATCTGCAATACTTCAAGCGCACGCTCTCGCGCCACGCCGAGATTGATCCTTTCCTCACCGATGCCCGCTTCGTGCAGGCGCTGGCCGAGCGGGGTAGGCACAGCTTCAACCAGGAGGAGATGCTCCACGCCATCGAGCGCCTGAGGCAACTGGAAGGCAACGCCACAGGCGGTGAGAGTTTTGAGGTGGCGACGCTGAAAGCAATCAAAGAAGCCGAGAAGGTGCGGCGAGAGGCACTGGGGTTGGAAGTTACTACCTAGCCCCCGCCACTTTTTATGCGCCTGCTTCTTCTTCGGGCGATTGGTCGGTAGATTCCTGCTTGCTTTGCCCAGGTTGCTGAGCTGATGTTAGGCCGAAAAAGACGCTTGCTGCCACGCCCAGCAGACCGGGGATGAGCAGCCAGCGCGGTAGGCGAATACCCAGTAAGCCGTCTAAAGAATAGCGACCGGAACCCGCAAGAGCGATAGCCAGGGCAGCGGACGTATTTATGACGGGCAATTCAGCCCCACCGCTCGATACCCATATTGGCTTGCCCCAGTGCGCCTTGGCAGTCGCCATGCTCATCGCGCCTATCACTCCGAGAGCGCCAATCGGGTTGAGAAAGCCGAGTAGCATGAGCAAACCACCGCCGAACTCCGACAGGCTCGCGCTGAGTGCCCAGGGGCGACCGGGACGTAGCCCCATCGACTCTAGCCAGCCCCGCGTGCCTTCCAGCCCGGACCCGCCGAACCAACCGAATAGCTTCTGCGAGCCATGCCCTGCCATAAGTGTGCCTACAGTCAGGCGCAAAATCAGTAAAGCCAGACTACCCATCGTATTCCCCTTTCGTATTTACCATTGTATCTGTGGTGTTGAGTGCTCTTACAACCTGATGTACTCTACTGCAACCCTTGTGCCAGACCAGGAGCACGCGCTTCTCGGCATATGTATGTGGTAGTGCGTTGACTGTATGCTATACTATCGACGGTGTGTATCTTATAGTTGTGGAGGAAGGTGGCAAATTGTGCTACAGAAGCCTCTCGTGCTCATGCTAGATGTGAGCTAAGATGTGACTGACAGTGGGTATGTCCACGGGAGATTGTTAGAGTGAAAGCCTTTGATGCAATCATAGAAGTTTTGCAGGAGGAAGGCGGGCCGCTGCGTGTAGACCAGATAACTCGGCGCATCCTGGCGCAAAATCTCTGGCAAACGAGCGGCCAAACGCCTGAAGCAACAGTAGAAGCCAGGATTGCAGTAGATATAAAGGAGCATGGAACATCTTCACGTCTTCAGAGAGTAGAGAAAAGAACGTTCGCCCTGCGATCATGGCACCTTCCAGAATACTTTGGCAAGCCATTCCGTAAGAAGACGACAGCTTCTGAATTTCTGGAGGCTGCTGCTCCCTTACGCGGCGTGCAGACGGAATATCCTGTCTCTATGTCATTCACGGATGCGGCCAAGCAAATTCTCGGTCAATATGGCAACAGACAACCAATGAACTACCGCGACATTACTGACAGAGCACTACAACTAGGCCTGATCAAAACACACGGACAAACGCCTGCACAGACGATGTATGCACAGATCCTTACCGAGATTGAGCGCAATCAAAAGCGCGGAGAATCAGGCAGATTTACTAAACACGGGCGCGGCATGTTTGGCCTTAGCAATTGGGCCGATGTTGGTCTCGCCAGTGAAATCGAGCAACACAATAATGAAGTTCGGCAAAAGCTACGTGAGCGTCTTCACGCTGTAGCGCCGGGAGAATTTGAGGATCTGATAGGCTCCCTCCTAACCAAGATTGGCTTTGAGTCTGTACAGGTTACAAGTCGCAGCAATGATGGGGGTGTAGATGTGAGAGGCACATTGGTCGTAGCGGGTGTTATAAGAACCAACATGGCGGTGCAAGCAAAGCGCTGGAAATATAATGTGCAAACGCCTATCGTCCAGCAAGTGCGGGGCAGCCTCGGTACCCACGATCAAGGCTTGATCATTACTACGAGCGATTTTAGCTCAGGTGCGCGGAAAGAAGCGGAAAGGTCTAACGCTGTGCCGGTAGCTCTGATGAATGGAGAGCAGTTAGTGGCATTGCTTGTTGAGTACAACATCGGCATCACGAGAATTACCTATGACCTTATTGAACTAGGCTCTCTTGACGAAGAATGAAGTACTCTACGCATCATAACGTCAATCCTGGTGACTAAAAGGAGACAACAATTGCCGCTGATAGACCTGTATCGTGCTCTCGACACTGAGAGGCGCAAAGTAATCGTGGGCCAGCGATGGACCTTTGATTTGCTGCTGGTGGCCCTGCTTACCGATGGGCACGTTCTGTTGGAGGGAGTGCCGGGGGTGGCTAAGACGCTGATGGCGCGCACACTTGCGACCTGCCTGCGGGCTGATTTCAAGCGCATACAATTCACCCCCGACCTGATGCCATCAGACGTGGTGGGCACAAATGTCTTCGACCTGGCGAGCAGCACCTTTTCGCTGAGGCGCGGGCCTGTATTCACCAATATCATGCTGGGGGACGAGATAAACCGCGCTCCGGCAAAGACGCAGTCGGCGCTCCTTGAGGCTATGGAAGAGCGACAGGTCACTATAGACGGCGTGAGCCACCCCTTGCCCGACCTCTTTATGGTGATAGCAACGCAGAACCCCGTTGAATACGAGGGCACGTATCCGCTTCCGGAGGCGCAGCTGGATCGCTTTCTTTTCAAGGTGCTGGTAGACTACCCGACGCACGACGAGGGGATGCAAGTGCTGAGGAACTACCAGGCGGGCTTCAACCCGCGCAGCCTATCGCAGCCGGGCGTACAGGCGGTGGCTGACGATGCCTCCGTCAAAGCTGCCCGTCAGGAGATAGCTGCTGTCAAGGTGGCTGATGCCGTGCTCGACTACATCCAGAGGATCGTGGACGAGAGCAGGCGCTCGCCCGACCTCTCGCTTGGCGGATCTCCACGCGCCGCTATAGCACTCTTGCAGACGAGCAAGTGCCTTGCCGCCCTGCAAGGCAGAGACTACGTGGTGCCGGACGACATCAAGACGCTGGTAGCCCCGGTAATGAGACACCGCGTGATCCTCAAGCCTGAAGCCGAAATAGAAGGTCTAAATGCTGACCGTGCGCTTGAGAGAGTGCTGGGAAGAGTGGAAGTGCCACGTTGATAGATCCTGACGAGCTTAGAAGGTGGGTAGAGGCGAAGGTTGCGGAGAGTGCTAAGGCAGACCAAGCTGCCGAGATGATAGACCCCGATGCAATCAGGAGACGAATAGAAGAAAAGATTACGGCTAATCTCTCTGAGGTTATCGGCACGCGGCTGCACAATGTCTATTACCGCAGGTTCCCCTTTGAGTTAGGCCCTGAGGGGACCGCAGAGCGTACTAAGCCTTTCTTCTACACTGATGGCGAAGTGGAGCTTAGATTTGCGCTGGGAAGATCTATTTTCATTACATGGTGCTCGGCGCCTCGCCCCAACAGAGAGGACGCAGCATATATGGTATGTGCTTTGGATGCATCAGGCTTTACTATGGACGCCGAGCTTACTTCGTTTGAGGTCAGTGAAGCACGGGCATGGAAACTCCTGGTTGACAGCACCTTACAGAGAGTAGACCTGCTGGGGTGGGACGTTCTGCCTTATGTGCTCAAGCTTCAATTTGAGGGTGGCAGCGTATATATAGGCAGCGGAGATGGTAGCTACAGGGCTGGTGTCACATACGGCTTCTTTGGCGATGGCGATTGCGTGCTGGTTTGCACCCCCGAAGAATTGCAGGCGCAACAGCGGTTATCGCTGTCAGAAGGCACAGAGTGGAAAGTCCTCCTGTCTCTACCTGAGGTTGAAGGCAGGGGAGGACCGTCTGCATAGGTGATCACTCGTCGCGCGCTCTACATGTTACTCTTCGTTGCGCCTATTCTGGCGCTGGGGACTATTAGCTCTGCGGCTTTCTGGGGGGCCGGGCTATACGCGGCTGGGCTGCTAGGGCTGCTAGCAGCTGATTTCGCGCTTTCCCCCAAGCC
>JADMIH010000280.1 GCA_015478675.1 Chloroflexota bacterium
AAGCCCCCTCTCCCTTCATGGGAGAGGGGGTTGGGGGTGAGGGCGCACAGCGCAGGATACCTCTTGAAGATTGTTCTACCCCAACTCTGAACACTTACACGCCCCTTCAGCGTTGACACCGCACCCCACCCGTGCTAGACTGGTCGCGTGACAGGGCATCGCTCCAAAAGACCCCGGCGCTATTCCCGCTGGCTTCTCGCCTCGGCGCTCATAAGCCTGCTGCCCTTGCTGGCGGCCCAGCCCTCCCCAGGCAGCGCTGCGCCCGTGGCGTTCGCCGACAATGCCTTTCAGCGCATCTGGGAGCGCACCGACGCACCCGTCCTCTCAGGGCAGACGCAGCGCAGCTGGTACTGGGGTCCACAGCCCGGCATCACTAAGAACGAACCGTACTCCGGCAGCAAAAGCGGCACCCGCCTCGTCCAGTACTTCGACAAAGCCCGCATGGAGATAAACAACCCGGCAGGAGACCGTAGCAGCCAGTGGTTCGTCACTACCGGGCTGCTCGTTGCTGAGATGGTCTCCGGCAAGGAGCAAGTGGGCGATAAGTCGTTCGTTCCAAAGCAGCCCGCCGAGATAGCAGTGGGCGGTGACGGCCTCCTCGCCGACCCCGACGCCCCAACGTACACCTCTTTTCGCCCCATAGCCTCTCTAACCGGGCCGGGCGCCAACCGCGCCCCCCAGCGCACAGGCCAGCCTGTCACCGCCACCCTCAACCGCGCCGGGCAGGTGGGCGACAATCCGTCACTTGCCCTCTATCCCGGCACCAAAATAGCCGCCTACAGCGATGTGCTGGGCCATAATATTCCCCAGGCCATGTGGAACTTCCTCAACCTCAAAGGAGTTGTTGAGCAAAACGGCGCTATCCAGCCCGGCCAAACGCTCGCCAACTGGGTCTTCACCATGGGCTACCCCATCACCGAGCCATACTGGGCGAGAGTAAAGATCGGCGGCATCTACTATGATGTGATGTTCCAGATGTACGAGCGGCGCTCCCTCGCTTACATCCCCTCTTACCCCAAAGGCTGGCAGGTGCAGATGGGCAATGTTGGCCGCGACTATTACCGCTGGCTCTATGGAGGTCCACTCCCCAGCCCCGTTGTGCCTCTGGGCACGCCTGCTGCGCCCCCGCCACCTGCTAACATAGACGCCACTATAGCGCCGTCGTCCGCCGCCAGTGGCGCGACCCTCACCGCATCGCTCACCGGCTTCCGCCCAGGCGAAGCGATTGTGTCGTGGCTCACAGGGCCCGGCGGTGACGCCAGCGACGCTCGTATCAACCTCAAAGCCGCCGAGGACGGCACCGTCAGTGATGTCTCTATACCCACTGCGGGCCTCGGCGCGGGCACGTGGGCCATCACTTTTCATGGCAAGTCCAGCAACCACGAATCTATAGCCTACTTCACCCTTACTCCCTCATCCGCCACCGCGACACCAACACGCATGGCCCAGCAGCCCACTTCTCCTGCTTCGACACCGCCCGCCGGAGCGACAGCCATCGCCACCTCCACACGAGTGCCGACGCACGTATCCCAGGGCAGCCCCACGCCAACGCCCACGATGCCCAACGTGCCTACCGAGCCTCCATCGGGCTTTATCCTCACCATAAGCCCCGGCTTTGGTTCTCCAGGCAGCCAGTTCACCTTTAGCGCGAGCGGCTTGAACGCCGGTGAGCAAGCACAGGTGCAATTCACCGACCCCACAGGCGCGGTAGTCTATCCAGCAGGTTCCAACAACGGCATCTACACAGCCGATGGCGCAGGCAACGTCACCTTTTCTCTGGTGCCCGCGCAGGCATTCTCCGCCGCCCCCACAGGCGTATGGCTCTTTGAGCTAAAAGGGCTTCGGTCGGGGCTTGACGGGGTAATCGGCTTCACCCTGCAATAGCGGCGCTGTTTGGTGGGCGACAGCTATCCCTCACCTTGCGCTCTCATCTCATCTAGCCACTTTTGCTCTTGTTTGTTGAGCTCAACTCTTTCAAGCAGATCGGGCCTCTCTCTCAGCGTGCGGGCGATGGCCTCCCGCCTGCGCCACGCCTCAACCTCGGCGTGGTGCCCACTCACCAGCACCGGAGGCACTCCCCAGCCTCTAAAGCTGGCGGGCCGTGTGTACTGCGGGTATTCCAGCATGCCTCGGGCGTGCGATTCGTCCTCCGCTGAGCCTTCCGCCAGTACACCAGGCACCAGCCTTGCCACCGCGTCCGTCACCACCATCGCGGCCACTTCTCCTCCGGTGAGCACGTAGTCGCCGATGCTTATCTGATCGGTTATGAGGTGCTCTATCACCCGCTCATCTATGCCTTCGTAGTGCCCGCAGATGATGATCAGCCGAGGATACCGCGCTAGCTCCTCAGCCACCCCATGAGTGAAGCGCCTACCCTGTGGACTCATCAGGATAATGGGCACTTCCGGCGGATCAGGGATCGGAGGTTGCGCGTCCAACAAGGCTTCTGCGGGCGGTGTGTAGAGGCTGATGCCTTCGGTTGCTTCGGGGAGCCTGTAGACCCACTCTATCGCCCGGAATAGAGGCTCAGGCTTCATCACCATGCCCGCCCCACCGCCATACGGGTAGTCATCGGCTGTGTGGTGCTTGTCAGTAGTGTAGTCGCGTATATTATGCAGGCGTACAGCTATCTGCCTCGCCTCGACTGCCCTCTTGAAGATGCTGGCCCCCAGCACACCGGGGAACATCTCTGGAAAGAGGCTCAAAATGTCGAATAACAACGCTCAGTCATCCTCATCGAAAAGCGGCTCAAGCTCGTCGGGGAACTGGCCTTTGCCGAAGGTGTAGGTGGAAGCCCTGCTCGTGCCCCGCTGCGTCCTATTCATGGGCGATGCGTCGTTACTCTGGATCGAGGTACGTCGTCCGTTTTCCTTCTCAATTGTAGCCGTGCCGAAAAGGATGTTGCTCTCGAAGCTCTCCACCTCAAACGACAGCGCTTCGTCTTCACCCGGCTCGGCAGTCCCCGCCTCAAAGTCACCCGCGGCAGCAGCCGCTGACCTCAACGCCCGCTCGCTAACTTGCTTTACGCGCAGCTCCGCCTCATCGAGCATTGCTGTGCAACTATCAGCCAGCGCCATCCCGTCCTCAAAAGCCGAGAGCGCCTCCTGCAATGTCAGGTTCCCCTCGCTCAGCTTCTGCACAACCTCCTGCAAGCTGACGAAGCTCTGCTCAAAGGTCTCATTCTTATCGCCATGTGCGCCATTTCTATTGTGCTGTGCCATCACTTACCGCCTTCGGCGGAATTACGAATTACCAGTCGCGAGTTGCGCAGTGCAGGGGAGTGAGTTGCATTACCGCCCACCCGGTGCTCGTAATTC
>JADMIH010000281.1 GCA_015478675.1 Chloroflexota bacterium
GTCAAGATGACTTCCGCTATCAACAGTGCGGTGGATAGTGCCTGCCCGGGCGTATCGGCCAGTGTACCCCAGGCGCAGATGCCCGGTGCGCAAGCCACACCCCTGGCAGCAAGCTACCAGATAGGCCAGACGGCCACCGTGGGCGACCTGCGCGTGAGCCTCGACAAGGTGGTGAGCCTGCCTGGGAGCGGCGGCGTGCTGCCAACAGCGGGCAATCGTTTCGTCTTTGTTTACATTACTGTGGAGAACCGGGGCAAGAACGCGTTTCAGACGAACATGTTGAGTGGCACCCACTGGGAGGACACCGGCGGCAAGCAATACTTCATGGACCCGTTCAGCATCAGCCTGGACCCGGCGACAACTAACCTCGATGGAGCGCTCGATCCTGGGGCGAAGAAGAGCGGGGCGATCGGCTACCAACTGCCGATGGCGGGGGGCGACATGGTGTGGATCTTCAAGGACTTTGGTCCCAACCAGGCCGTCTTTGCAGTCAAGGCGAGCGATATCGCCTCGGCAGGCACGCCTGTGACCGAAGCGACGGAGGTCGCCCTGAGGGCCCAGGTGGCAGCCACTCAGACAGCATTCGTCCAGATGGCGGAGGGTGTCGTGAGCGCCGATGCGACGCATGAGGTAGCCGGCACAGACACCCCCGTTCCCCCGGAGCCGACCGATACCTTGGTGCCCGAGGTCCCAGCTGATACAGCAGGCGCGCAGGATACGCCACCGCCGGACGCGCCTACTGACACTCCCCTGGTCAGCCCGTGAGCAGTTAGCTTTCGATACGTCGTCATATGAATATCCGAAAGTAGAGAGATCACATGCCGGTTCTCAGGATTGAACACCCGGCTCCTAATTTCGACGGGTGAAAGGCTGCCTTTGACAGCGATCCCGCGGGTCGGGAGAGATCAGGCGTCCGCGGCTACCAAATCTTACGATCAATGGACGACCCGAACTATGTCATGATCGATCTCGAGTTCAGCAGCAAGAGCGAAGCGGATGCTCTTCTTGCCGCTGAACTCGAGGTGTGGGGTCGCGTGGAGGGCACGATCATGTGGAACCCACAAGCTCATATTGTCGAGATCGTGGAGAGCAAGGAGTACTGACTCTTATAGCGATCCATAAAGTACGAACTCAGACGCGTTTCCCTTTAGTGTATCGAATTAGAGATGTGAGGTCAGAACGCGGAAGGAGCCAACAAAGGAGTGGGCATGACTGATTACACGAACAAGATAGATCATGACGCGCCTGCAACAACCAAAGTATCCAGTGAGGAGATGCCCCTAGCTGCCAGCGGGCGACCTCCCATATCACTTGCATGGGAAGGCAGTTATGACGTGAAAGCCGGGTATCAGGGGCGGGAGCAGAGTACGTACAATCTGCAGGTCAAGGCCGGAGTGGTTACAAAGCAAGAGATCAACTTGGGGAGCGGTCTGCTAAGCTTGACGGTCGACGAGCAAGATGGCGTCCCAGGGGCGCAGGCATCAGGCTTGTAACGCAAGCCTTTCTCCAAACCGACCACAACAATGCAATTGGCACCCCATGGGATAATCCCGCGGAGCTTCGCCTGCCGGCAGGCAAGTATGACATCCAGCTAAGCTCTGGGGTGAGGGCGGATGAGGGGTAGTTGAGGGCGCAACACCCGCACAGATACCCCTTGAACTTTGTTCCTCCACCCTAAATCTGAACAGTTGCACCACCGACGCCTTTTGCCGAAAATCCCCGGACGACAGTATAATAGACCCTATGCCTGACGAGACAACGCCAACTCACCATTATGCCCTGCAGCGCGCTGAACAAAGAGCTATAGACGCACGGGGGCGGCACATCACTATCGAGAGCAAGACGCTTGGGGTAAGCAAGGGTTTTTACATAGCGCTGCCGCCCGGATACAATCGGCTGGCTAGTGCACGAGAGCGTTATCCTGTACTTTATCTCTTCAGGGGGCACGAGCGCGAATGGGTACACAGGTGGCAGGATAAATCGCGCCGGGGCCGCACTCTTATTGACCTCTATCGAGCGTTGCTTGCCGACGGCAAAGTAGGGCCTATGATCCTGGTCTTCCCGGGCATCAGCAGCGACGACAATCGCGTACCTGGCATCCTTGTCAACTTCCGCGCACCGGAGCTTGCCCAGCGTGCTCCCGGCATCGGCACCGGACGCTTTGAAGATTACTTTCTCAAGGAGCTTGTGCCCTATATAGACAGCAGATTCCGCACGCTGGCGGAAAGAGGCGCACGGGCGGTGGACGGCTTCTCTCTGGGAGGCTTCGCCGCTATCAAGATTGCGGCTCAGCACCCGGAGCTTTTCGTGTCGGCGGGCGCTTTCGACGGTACATTTCTGTACGCAATAAACAGGGGGAAAGCAGTGCGAGCAAACGACCGGGTGATACACAACCCTATATTTGCTCCTGCCTTTGGCATGCCCCGCGATATGAGCTTTATCACGCAGAACAGCCCCGCGAATCTCCTCTGGCGCAACGAGCGCGATGCTCTCGCCGGCATCCAGTGGATGATCCGTAGCGGACCACAATCGGCGGAGCCATGGCAATCGAACTACTTCCGAGCACAGCACGTCATTGGCATACTGCAGGCGCGCGGGCTTGAAAACGCTGTCGGGCCTGTGCTTGCAAGGTCAAAGCACAACTGGCATTGGGCCGACAAACACATCGAAAGCACCCTCCCACTTCACTGGGCGGCCATGAAGCCCGCTTTGGAGGCGGCACGCGTCATGCAAGTAGAGGGTCAGGTGAGATTATCAGAGGCCCTTGGATAGAGAAGAGACAAATGGGAGAGTAAGATGACACTTGAGAACAAAGTCGCTATCGTAACCGGCGGCGACAGCGGCATAGGCAAGGCAATCGCTGTGGAGCTTGCGAAAGAAGGCGCTGCGGTGACGATCAACTATCACAGCAACGAGCAGGCGGCTAACGCTGTAAAAGCAGAGATAGAGAGCAGGGGAGGCAAAGCGCTGGTGGTGCAGGGCGATGTGTCGAAAGTGGCCGATGTGCGCGCGCTCGTTGAGCAAACAGTAAAGAGCTTAGGCCGCCTAGATATTATGGTCAATAACGCTGGTATGGAGACACGCACTTCCATACTCACCAGCACCGAAGAAGATTTCGACAAGGTGATCGCGGTAGATCTTAAAGGAGCCTTCTTCGGCGCGCAGGCGGCAGCCGAGCAAATGATAAAGCAAGGAGGGCCGGGGCGGATAATAAATATCTCGTCAGTACACGAGGACTGGCCGATGCCCGGCAATACACCCTACTGCTGCGCCAAAGGCGGCATGAGAATGCTCACCCGCACGGCGGGAGTAG
>JADMIH010000282.1 GCA_015478675.1 Chloroflexota bacterium
AGCAGGAGATGAAGGTCTTCAAGGCAGCATGGCAGTGGTTTGATGATCGCACCGGCATCGTCGGGCTGGTCAAACCGGCGTTGGAACACCCGGTTCCTCCAACCACAGGCTGGGACTACGCGCTCGGCAGCACGGTACTGGTCACTTTCATCGTACAGGTTGTCACAGGCATCGCCCTTTCCACCTCTTACGTTACTTCTACGCAAGACGCTTACAAGAGCTTGCAATTTATCAGTAATCAGGCGCTTTTCGGCAATTTCCTGCGCGGCTTGCACTATTGGGGCGCATCGGCTATGGTGCTTTTCATAGGTTTCCACCTGGTACAAACATTCCTTATAGGTTCATACAAGTTCCCACGTGAGATGAACTGGCTCACCGGTGCAGGCCTGCTCCTCTTTACCCTGGCTATGGCCTTTACGGGCCAGCTATTGCGCTGGGACCAGACAGCTTTCTGGTCAGTGATAGTTGCTGCCGAGCAGGCGGGGCGCACGCCGATACTGGGGCCGCAGATTGCTCGATTCCTGTTGGCAGGCGACACTGTGGGCGGAGCCACCCTTAGCCGCTTCTTTGCTTTTCATGTATTCTTCATACCCGCGATCATCTTTCTCTTCCTGGGTTCGCACCTCCTGTTGGTGCTACGCAACGGCATTTCTGAGCCGCCGAAGATCGGGCGTATTGTAGACCCCAGGACTTACCGAGATTGGTACCACAAGATGCTCGAAAAGCATGGCGTACCATTCTGGCCTGATGCTGCCTGGCGCGACGTGGTGGTGGGGGTGGCTGTGCTTGTCGGCATTGTGGTGCTGGCGCTGGTAGTTGGCCCGCCTCAATTGGGCGCGCCACCTGACCCAACGAACCTCCAGGCTTATCCGCGCCCCGATTGGTATCTGTTGTGGTACTTCTCTGTGCTGGCGCTGATCCCACCAAGCGCCGAGCCTATCGTGATTATCTTTGGGCCGCTACTATTCGGCGTGCTGCTAATTTTGCTCCCATTCGTCGCCAACAAAGGCGAGCGGCACCCCTTGAGGCGGCCCTGGGCTGTAGGTATTGTGCTCCTAGCTGTGCTGATAATCAGCACCCTATGGATAGCGGGCGAGACCTCGCCCTGGTCGCCCCTCCTCACCGCCCAGCCATTGACGGCGCAAGTTGTAGGCACCACGAATGAGACGATCACTACAGGCGCTAAACTCTTCAACTCGAAGGGCTGCCAGTATTGCCACGCCATCTCAGGCAGTGGCGGCGCTCGGGGCCCCAGCCTCACCGAAGTGGGCAGCCGCCTCAACGAGCAACAGCTCACAATCCGCATACTAAACGGCGGCAACAATATGCCTGCCTACGGCAGCATCCTCAAACCCGACGAGGTAAACGCCCTTGTAGCCTTCCTCAAGTCGCGCACCCGCCCGCAAGCCCAGGGTAGTAAGTGAGGGGCTACGAATGAGCTAATCTATTCCCCCTTGCCATTGGGGAATGAGATCAGGAGGATGAGATGGGTGCTCATTTACCCCGATGTTGAGGAGAATTGAATCCCCTGCGTAAACCTACCTTTGTAAGCCCCACAAGTTAGGCTGTTACCGCCCTTTAGCCTCCGAACGCGTCTTTTATTTTCCCGAGGAAGCCTTTCTCCTGAGGTTCAGGCGCGGCTTCACCCAACGTCTTGGATAGCTCGCGCAGGAGGCGTTTTTGCTCCTCGCTGAGGTTAGTGGGTATCTGCACATTAGTCTGCACAAGCATATCGCCGCGCCCGGAGCCGCGCATGTAAGGCACGCCTAGCCCTTTGACGCGAAAGACCTTGCTGTTCTGTGTGCCGGGGGCCACAGTAAGCGGGGTTGTGTTGCCGTCTACTGTGGGCACCTGTATGTCGGCTCCCAGGGCCGCCTGTGCCATGTTGATATTCAGCTCAAGCAGGATATCGTTGCCGTCGCGCTTGAACAGCTTGTGCGGCTTGACATTCACTTCGATATAGAGGTCGCCTGCGGGCGCGCCGTGCGGTCCCGCTTCTCCCTCACCCGCCAGCCTGATCTGCGAGCCGTCGTCTATGCCCGCTGGGATTTTCACGGCCAGCTTGCGCGTCTCATGAACGCGGCCTTCGCCTTTGCAGACACTACAAGGGGTGGTGACTATCTTTCCTTCGCCATGACACCTATCGCAAGGCACCACGGAAACAAACTGGCCGAAGATGCTCTGCTGCGAGCGTCGTACCTCGCCCTTGCCGTTGCAGTTAGGGCAAGTTTGCGACTGCGTACCCGGTTCGGCACCGCTGCCTGTACAATGTGGGCAGGTTGCCAGGCGCGGTATCTCCACCTCTTTTTCTGCGCCGAATATTGCCTCCTCGAACTCTATGGAGAGGCGGTACGCCAGGTGAGAGCCACGCTGGGGCCGCCTTCTGGTAGCTGTGCTCCCCATTCCTCCGGCTGCCGATGTGAAGAAGGTCTCAAAGATATCGGAGAAGCCTCCGAAGCCCGCGAAGGGATCGGCTCCCATGCCGCCCACGCCGCCTGATACTGCGGCGTGGCCGAAGCGGTCGTAAGCAGCACGCTTATCAGTATCTATAAGGACCTCATAGGCCTCGCTCACCTCTTTAAATTGCGCTTCAGCATCGGTGGCTTTGTTGACATCAGGGTGAAGCTGCCGCGCCTTTGCTCGAAATGATTTCTTTATTTCTTCTGCCGTGGCGCTGCGATTTATACCCAGAACCTCGTAGTAGTCCCTTTTAGTAGTTGCCATTATATATCCTTATCTTAGTAAGCTCTTGCGGGTCGGGTCAAATATATCATCAACAGGCATTGACCAGCCTGGTAGAGCAGGCTCGGCTTCCGCTATCTCTCCTCGGTGGTAGTTGGTCGGTTCGTCGCGATTCCCGCACCGGTGAACTCGGACCGCTGCCTCTTTCAGGACATCTACATCCCATACCACCTGTGTGCCCGCATTGAAGTAGTCGTTTATTTTAGCTTTGATCTTCTGCTCGGCAGCAGCGCCATAATCGTTTTCGCTCCGAACCTCGACGGCAAAAATAGGGGCACCCACATAAAAGCCGGGGCCAACCTCGCCAATGTGGTATGCAGCATCAGGACTGAATGATTTACGATTGGGCAGATCAACCGCAAAGCCCTTGCCGTCGGCCACCGCGATGCCCCGCCCCGCATGAAGCTGATAGAAAACCAGGCTAATGAAGATGTTATCCTCTGCTACACCCGGCTCTCCACCTGTAGGTGACATAAAAGATACCTCTCCACTAATGATCTCAGCATTGAGGTCATCCGGCACATTGTACAGGTCTTCTATTGT
>JADMIH010000283.1 GCA_015478675.1 Chloroflexota bacterium
AACGTGCTGCCGAGGCCCTGCTAGGAGCCGACGACGGCAGACGCTTCCTGCAAGGAGTGATCGCCGCCTGGCATGGGGAGCTTACCAGGCGGGATTATGGATTAGTAGCTGATCCCTCGTGAGGAGGCCGCTCGATGGGGGCTAACGCCCTTACTTCGAAGAGCGGGCCTGTCGGGTCGCTCTGTGCGGGAGCGCTCTTGTTTTGTAACTCTCTTTGCACACGCTCACCTATCTCAGTCGCCACTTTACGCATACGAGCGTCCGGGAGGCGGAAGGCCAGCAACTGCAACACATCCAGGCTCCGGCGCAGCCCCGGTTGAGGAGAGGGGGCAGGCTGCGCGTGCCGCAACTCTACCTGGGCTATCGCTCTTGTTCCGAATTTACTTGCTGCTGATAAAAGCAGTCCAATCTCAAAGTTTTCGCCTATGAAGGCAGGCAAAGCAAGCATAGCAGTGCGCCGCCCCGCCACATCCCGGCTGAATGGCGATATGACCCCCGCCAGCGATGGGTCGAGCACCTGCAAGATCGCAGCGGGCGGGAGCGCAGCGATCTGCGTGGCAGACATACTTTCCAGGTCTGAGGGTCTCAGCGATTGCACGCGTATCTGCTCGGATAAAGCATCACCGTTGCGGCGTGGAACCGCCACTTCTCCCCAGTGCAACCCATGTTTCTCGAAGCCCTCGCCGTCTAAGGGGTTAGCAACCTCTCTTTTCTTGCCGCTCTGCTCGTTCTTTGCTTTACTGCCTGACAGTGCGAAAGCGGTTACGAAGCGCAAAGTCGGTACTCGCATCAGCGGCCCTGCCAGCGACAGGGCCGCCCCGGGGTGGAATCTCCGAGCCTTGGGGTCAAGCCACACAACTATATCCCCGCGCAGCACGCCCAGGCTCTTCCACCAGCTCTCTCCGCGCCCGTGAAGTACCCCTTCTTCGGGCAATATCTCTCCCGCATTGTACACTTCCACCCCCAGGTCACGTGCGATCTCTACTGTGCCATCGTCCGACCCAGCGTCTACAACTACTATCTGGTCGGCTACAGGGTGCATCTCAACAAGCACACGCTTTAGGCCCGTGATAATCGAGTGGATATGGCGGGCATCGTTCATTGTTAGCAGGGCTATGCTCAGCGAGAACCCGGTGGCTTTTTTGGTCTTGAGAAACTCGACGGGGTCTTTGAACTCGTCACAGTCGTAGGTGTTCTCAACGAACCATGCCTCTGAAGGCATATCCGACTTTATTCGCTTGGGCCTGCGCGAGCGCACTTCACGGGCATATCCGGCCAGGTCCAACGGCTCAGGGCTTCGCAAGAGAAGGAGCGGAGGCCCTTTCACCTGGGATACTTTGAGTGGTATTGGAGCATCGTGGCTCTTCCCTGAGCCTGTGTGGGGTGGCGCGCCCATGATTACAAAGTCGCTTTCTTTTGCTTCCGCCAGGAGCGCCGACAGCGGGTCCTGGTTCACCGTCAGGATGCGCTCAACCTCTATTCCGGCTTCTTTCTGCGCCCTCTCCAGATGCTCATCGAAGATGATGTAAGGCTCATCGCCCGTGGTATCTATGGCAGTGTTACCCTTTGGATCGGATTGCGGCAGCGAGGAGACGTTGTGCATCACGCTCAACGGCACTTGGAGACTTTCGGCGAGCGATATGCTAAGCTGCAAAGCTCGCTCCGCCCCTGGGCCCCCACGCACAGGGAGCAAGATGCGCCGGCTTTTCTGCCAGCTTTCTGCCCTGGCGACTATCAGGTCGCAGGGAGGATTCTTTACAAGAGCATCAATTATCCGACCGTAGCTGTAATGCTTCGGCTCCCTTGCATACCCTTTCCAGTGTAGAAGGACCATGCCTGCTTGCTCGTCAATAACTGCCTGCTGGAGGGCTGTGGGCACATCGCGTGCCACTTTGACTATGCGATCTATACGCACCTCGTAGTCTCCGACAGCAACCTGAGAAGGAAGAAAATCCAGAAGCGCCCGGTATGAGCGGGCCATATCCAGCCCCATGCTGAGGGGTTGGCCCGCAGGTACCTCGACCACACTTAGCACAACCAGATGTGGCAGGTAAGGGACAGGGTGTGAGGAAAGACGCTCGTTTTCACGGGGTGCGCCGAAACCTGCTGCAAGCGCCCCTGCAAGCTGTAACAATTCTGTTGCTACGCCCACATTGAGCATCGGCACCAACACTGTGGTTGGCATCGAGCCGCTGTGCGCGTCGCCACCCACCTTGAGCGGATCTGTTTCGGTTATTGTATTCATCGGCATCAGGTCCTCATCGTTGAGTACCTGGGAAAGGTTATGTGATGCGTGAAAGGTGATGATGTGATCGTAGTTTGTATTTACTATTGTATGTTATATATCGCACGCGGGATAGAGTATTTATCTCCTTGATCTCTCACGTTTCACGAGTCCGTTTCAGCTACAGCTAGCTTACGTGTGTCGAAGGCCAATTTCTTTGTGCCTGCCGCGCTCGGTTGGCCTGTGCTTTCGAGCAGTTGGGCTTCTTTTTCGGCTACCTGGGCGAGTTCTGTTTCTCCCATACCGAGTAGTCGCGTGGCAGCTGCACGCAAATTCCGAGTAGCGCTCGCCACATCGCCCGCCATGCTCGCTTCCAGGGCGCGAGTTTGCAGCTTGAAAGTTGTGGCTTTTTCCACGCTGTTCATTACACGGGGATTGCCGGGGCCTTTTACCGCAGCCTGCGAGAAGCTCACCACAAGGTTGAGCGCCACGTCGCTTTCTTCCGCATCATTACCGGCGCCTTCATATTGAAGCAAAAGGCGGGCCAGCCTGTACTGCCCCGGTTTGCGCGGCGGCAGTAGCACTTCATAGAGGAGGCTTTGCCCGGCGCCCAACTGTAGGTCTCCGAGTGGCAGGGTGAGGGCGCTTCCACTGCTCTCCGAGGCTTCGGAGCCGGGCCAGAGCCTGGCAATCACAGGAGCTACTCTATAGACGGCGCGCAACGAGACGCCCCCTGCCGGGTTGAATGTCATACGCAGGTTCCGTGCTGTAGCCGCGCTCATCCCCTCGACAGCGCTCTGGAAAGCGCGTGATATTTCCTCGGGCTTTGCTATGTAGTCGGCATGCCCGCCACTCTCACGTGCTATCGAATCGAGCAGCTCGATGCTCCAGTCCTCCTCCGCGCCGACCCCGAGCGCGGTTATCGGGATGCCTTTGGCTCCTGCCAGAGTTGCCACTTCTCGGCAGCGATCAGCATCTCCCCAGGTCTGGCCGTCGGTGAGCAGCACGATGCGCGAAGCAACGCCCGGTCTCCGACCCT
>JADMIH010000284.1 GCA_015478675.1 Chloroflexota bacterium
GCTTAAGTTGCGTAACCCTCTAGACAACGTTGCGCTTTGGCTGTAGAATCTATGCAGATATTGTATCTTTCAGGCGAGTTGAAACGTATACATATCGAGGGTGGGAAAGCCAGGCTCGCCGGTACAACCGTAAAGGAGAGAAGGGAAATGAAACATATCAAGCTACTAGCGCCTGTGGCGCTCCTGCTGGTGCTAGCTGCGGCGCTGTCTGCCTGCACGCCCGGGCAGCAAATGTCTGCTTCCGACATTATCCAGAAGATGCGCGATACAATGCAGACCACTCAGACCGCGCAGGGCACCATTGACCTGTCGCTTACCATCAACAAAGATGGCCTCAAAGCCCTGGCTTCCGGCCTAATGCCCGGCAGGTCAGGAGATTCATCCACAGATGGTTGGACGGCCAAACTGCCCAACGCTGCCTCTATCACCCTCAAAAGCTGGCATCAGTCGCCCGATAAGGCCCGCCTGGAAGTAGATAGCTCCACTATCCCCGGCCTCAAGGGTGATGTAGTAGTGTATGACGGCCAGAAGCTTTACGCCTACGACACGGCGCGTAACACCATCTATACTGCTACCCCTTCGGAGATGCAGCAGCTGCCCGATATGATGAAAGAGCTAGCTCAAAGCGGCGACATGCAGAAGCAGATTGATACTCTCATTAGCTCTGCCGACATAGTAAGCTCAGGCAGCGAGAAGGTCGCGGGTTATGACGCCTACAAACTGGACATTACTCCCAAAGCAGACGCCTTGCAGAAGCTGAACCTGCCCACACAGTCGAAGATGCAGGCCGAGCTTCTTCTGAAAGACCTGCGCGCTACTCTCTGGGTAGACAAGGACCGTTATATACCCCTCAAGTTGACGCTGACGCACCCCAGCCTGGGCCAGTTTACATACACAGCCACCAGCCTCGACCTGAACAAGCCTGTAGAAGCCTCGCAGTTTGTGCTACAGGTACCGGCGGGGGCGAAGAGTGTAGACCTGGATGCGTACCAGAAGATGGCACAACCTAAAGCTATAACCATTCAGCAGGCGCGGGATATAGCGGCTAAGGAGGGCTACAAGCTTCTTGAGCCGAGCTATGTAACGAGCAACGCCACACTGGTGCAGGTAAATCAAACGTCAGGCATGAGCGGAACTTCGGGCACGCTGTTGCAGAACTACTCTGCACCGGGAGTGAACTTTACCATCACCCAGAGCAAAGATATGCAAGCCAAGCCTTTTGGCGATAGCTTGAGCGGTACAAACAGCAGCGATAAGGGAGCAGGCACAACAAAAGCGGTAACGGTTCGGGGCGTCGCGGGCAGCGCCTTCACACCTTCCACCGGAACGTGGACGGTGCTCGCATGGCAGGAAAAGAGCGGCACGCCTTTCGTTACGATTAGTGGCAACGTATCGCTGGATGAGGCAACAAAGATCGCTGAGGGCTTGAAGTAAAGCGTAGTGGCGTAAAAGCTCCATTGCCTTTCACAAACTACCCTTATGACCTCAACCAGCAGACAGGAAGCGATAATCAGACTTGTGGGCCTCACCCGTCAATACAGGGTGGGGCCTCACATTGTCGCTGCGGTAGCAGGGGTTGACCTTGAGGTCGCAGGAGGCGAGGCGATAGCTCTCGTCGGGCCTTCAGGCTCCGGCAAGTCTACCTTGCTGAATTTGCTAGGTGGATTGGACCGCCCTACTTCCGGTGAGATATGGGTGGAAGGGGAGAATATCGCCCGCGCTTCTGCCCGCAGGCTGGTTGACCATCGCCGCAGACGAGTGGGCTTCGTTTTCCAGAGCTTCAACTTGCTGCCCTACCGTACGGCTCTCGAAAATGTAGAGGTGCCTCTTATGTTGGGCGCCTTGCCGGTAGCGGCAAGGCGCGAGCGTGCCCGCGAGCTGCTGCGGCTGGTGGGCCTCAGCGAGCGTATAGACCACCGCCCCTCGCAGCTTTCGGGCGGCGAACAGCAGCGTGTGGCTATCGCCCGCGCCCTCGCCAACAAACCTTCCATACTGCTGGCTGACGAGCCGACAGGCAACCTTGACAGCGCAACAGGTGCCGAGGTGATGGGCCTCCTGCGCTCCCTGAACGAGCAGGGCCTTACCCTTATATTGATCACCCACGACATGGCGGTAGCCGCATACGCTAACCGCATTATCCGCCTGCGCGATGGCAAAGTAGTTGGCGTAGATAACTCTGCGGGCGATGAACGAGCAATGACGGCTGACCGGCTGCTAATTCCTAACCCTTGACCTATGAAACTCCGCGACACATTTACCTCAGCCACTCAGAACCTCGGCAGGCGCAAGGTGCGCACTGTGCTCACATCCGTGGGTGTCTTTGTCGGCATATTGACGATAGTGACGATGGTGTCGCTTGGTATCGGCATCCAGCAGCAAGTCACAGGGATCATACGCGACTTCGGCCTCGATACTGTCTTTGTTAGCCCCAAAAGGGCGAGCGTGCCCGCAGGCGTGCAAGACCCGTTGTCTCAGCCGAGCGTGCAGACGGCGATTTCACCTGAGGCAGTAGAGCGCCTGCGCCAGATAAAGGGCGTGGCATCAATAGAGGTGATGCTGTCGCTGCCCACTCCTCCTGAGATGAGCCTGACTGTTGGGGGCAAGTCGTTCCCGGTGGCGTTCAGCGACCTGAGCGGTCAGGCGCGGGTTTTCAGCAGCAAGCAGACGATCCTGGCGGGCAAAGCGCTCTCTTACAGCGAGGATGCGCGGGGTATCCTCCTGGGGCAGCGCGGGCTGAAGCGAGCAGGCTACCAGACGTCGGATTATGCCGGATTGGTAGGTAAAGCCGTCACGATCACAGTGGTTGCGCCGAGGGGCGACAGGACTACTTTCCAAACAACTATAGTAGGTGTGAGCGACGTGGTGATGGGCAGCGGCGATAGTCCTACCGCCGAGCTGGGCAATGCCGACAAAGCCGACATAAAGAAGTGGTGGTACAACAACCCGAAGGTTCTCGAAACCGAGGGCTATTCCTCCGCTGTGGTACACACCGACACCCTGAATGACGCTACTCTTGTGGCGGCGACAGTAGAAAAGATGGGCTTCCAGACCTCTACCTTGCAGACGCTCCTCGACCAGGTGAACCGCATCTTTACAATCTTGCAGGTGATGCTCTCCTCAATTGGCCTGCTTGCTTTGCTAGTGGCTTCAATAGGCATCGTGAACACAATGATCATGGCGATATACGAGCGCACGCGGGAGATAGGCATCCTCAAGGCCCTGGGGTCGTC
>JADMIH010000025.1 GCA_015478675.1 Chloroflexota bacterium
ATTCTATAACTGATCTGCTACCCTGTCTATGGGAGATGAGTACTATTGTATGCTAAGCCTCCCATCTAGGTCGCTTGTGTGTTACTCTACCCCGATTCTGAACAGCTGCCGCGTGGTGGATATTTGACCACGGCTCATTCATTATGTATATAATGCAACTGACAACCCGAAGCGGCTTCCGGGGCGTTATTGCCTACTCGCCACCTGTATCAGTCGAGGTTGGCAGGGTAGAATTGCCAATTGTCAGGATAAACGTTCATTGTTCGCTAACCACGCAAGATGGGTCCATTAGAGACAGAAGAGTTCGACGCAAGCGATTATCCCCCTGAGTACGTAGCTGTGGGGGTGGAAGACACCATGCCCGCCATCCTCGAAAGGGTGGAAGAGGCCCTTGCGCGCTCGCCGAACGTGGTGCTGATCATACCCAGAGGCACTTTTGTCTTTCACACCACACATGACCTGCTGGCCCTCGGCAAGCTCCAATGGAAGCGCGAGGTGCGCGTCTCTATCGCTTCGCCCGATCCTACTATCGCGGGTCTGGCGCGGGTGCTTGGCTTCCATATCCCTGACCCCCTGCCCGACCACCCCGCGCTCGCGGGCGACCCTTCCCTTGGCAGCACCTCTCTTGATGGCGATGTCGAGAAGCCCACAGCTCCACTCTCGATAGGGAACGCGGGCATCACGCCTGAGTGGGTCCTCTCGCCTGCGGTGCCTGCGTATACTTCCAGCAGCCTCAGCTCCACATGGCTCAACCAACCTGCTGATGGCGCTCACAACGCTGAACGCGGCTCCCGCAATTCAGATCTGTATGATGCGGCTTCCCATTTTCCCGCTCCCGCTGCTGCGAGACCCGGTATGCCGCCGCCGCGCACACGCCCACGCCAGACGGGCCAGCTTGTGCCTGCTATGCTTACTGACACGTCGCTGCCCGATCTCAATGTAGCAGCGCCCGGCGCTTCGGTTACACAGTCCGGGCGGATCAAGGCCCGGCGGGTAATCCTGGCGGGCGAAGCCTACCAGAACGTGCGAAACGTCAAGTATGGTGGTTTGAGCAGGCCGGTGCGCTGGGGCAAGGTGCTTGCGGGGGTGGCTATTCTGCTGTTGCTATCGCTGGCGGCGGGCTCTGCGTATGCTTATGTCTACCTGCCTGAAGCCACCGTGTCGGTTACAGCCCGCAGCGAGACGATACCGCCTCTTCCAGTGCAAATCTCGATAGTGACCTCAGCCTCTGCTCCTACTGCTACTTCTACAGGCAAAGAGGGGGGTGACACCACACCTGGCAACACGATCAGCGCTCCATCCTTGATCGCCAGCCTGGTGAAAACGCCTGTGGTAGAAGAAGGCACACGGCCTGCGAGCGGCACGCGACAGGTGCCCCAGGGCACGGCCCAGGGAACTATGCGCTTCACCAACAAGACAAGCAGCGATGTTTATGTGCCTGCGGGCGTCACCTTTAAAGCGCCAAATGGCGTTACAGCGCAAATCACTCAGGGTGGTACTGTACGTGCCACAAATTTCGTGCAGCAATCGTTTGGCACACTCGACTTGCCTGTTGCCGCCACCGTCGAAGGCCCAGATGGTAATATACCCGCCGGGCAGCTTTCCGGCGTCTACAAGGGCGTGCTCACCTACCTCAACTCGGCGATGCAGGGCGGCTCAATGAAGACTGTAAAGGTAGTCACCCAGGGAGATATAGACGGGCTGGTAGGCGAGCTGCGCTCGAAGGCAGAGGCGGCCCAGGCTGCCGCCCTTCTTAGCATGGTGCCTTCCGGCTCCGGCCAGCAGATTATTACCAGCACAATGGCGCTCACCAACACGATTTTTCAGGCTGACCACAAGGGCGGTGATGACGGTGAGACGGTACGAGTAGTGCTGACAGGCACGGCGCAGGTCTACACATACAAGGAAAGCGACCTGGCAGACTCACTAAGGCAGACGGTGAGCGATTGGATACCTTCTAATAAGCCCGCAAACGCCGGGCCGACCCTCGATGTGAATAGCATACGCTACACTCCTCTGGCCCTTCAGGCATCAGGCGATGGGCGTGTAGTTTATACAACCGACGTGACGGCGCGAATCCTTTATAGCGTAACGCCCGGATTGCAGACCGAGATACGGCAACTGGTGAGAGGCAAGGACGTAAAGCAGGCAACTACTCTGATAACCGAGCAGTATCACGAGTATATCAACCCGCCCTCCGTGCAGGCGAGGGTGCTCTGGTTCAATATAGACAAGCTCCCCAGCGACCCGGCGCGCATAAATATCGAGCCAAACAACCCCGGTGACTATGCCCCCGTGCAGACGCCCGACCAGCAAATCACCCCCGACCCCAGGAGCACTCAGCGCTAGTATATGATGTACTTGCTAAACGCTTCTATTTGCATAGACGTACAGGATGCGCAGTTTAGCATATGTAGGAGCAGCATAGTTGGTTCTCCCGTGTAGGAATAATGAAACAGTTGTCAATCAGGTTCAGCCAACAATTCATCTGCTTAACAATATGGATGTTTTGCATCCCGAAATATTGTTGCAACACGATATACAGCCTGCTGATTACAAAGGTAGTCTGGTCTATCGCTCTGCAATTGAAAGCATACGTGGTAGTTTCATCGCCTCGTCTACAGTTGGTCGTGAGGCCCTCGTTAGGTCTGTGCTGGAGGAGTTGAAACAGCGTGCCTGGATAGCTGATATGATCCTGAGCCGCCGGTACATACACTAGATTCGTTGAAAATGCCGCGCCTGATCTTGGAGCTCTTTGGAGTGCCGCCCACAGAGGCAAGTAAACATCTTTGGGAAGTGCATGTAAGACTAAGCACCTTAGCTGACGGGCGTCTCAGGCGCGATATGGAAGTTTGGCATCAAGGAGAATTGATTCGTCAGAGCAGGTCACGCCTGTGGAGGTCAGAGGGATGAGTACTCTACATGGAAGAGTAAAGGAAGCAAGACAATTATACTTATTTGATGCAGATATGGCCGAGATAGCTCATCTTGATGCACGCTTGTGGCATGGATCGTTCAATGCCAGGGAAAGCACACTACAGCAACTCTCCCCTTATGTCGGTAAAATGAAGTCAGGTATGGCAAAAGTGCTTATTAACTTATATTCAGCACCGGGGGATATAGTGCTGGACCCTTTTTCGGGTTCCGGGGTTGTACCCTTGGAGGCTGCGTTGTTAGGGCGCTCTGTTTGGGCCAACGACCTGAGTCCCTATGCTTATGTGCTAACGCGAGGAAAACTACAAACACCCGGTAGTGAAATCCTTGCTCTTCAGCGCGCAACAGCCTTGATTGATGCTGTAGAAGAGGATGCTCTTTCCGTAGATCTTAGCACAGTCCCTGAATGGGTGCTAAACTTCTTCCACCCGGATACGTTACGGCAGATCTTAAGCGCATTCCGTATACTCAAGGAACAACAAGATTACTTTCTTACAGCTTGCTTATTGGGTATTCTTCACCACGTTCGCCCGGGTTTCCTTTCATATCCTGCGAGTCATCTGGTTCCTTATCTTCGCAAAAGCAAATATCCTCCTGAGCAGTTCCCCGATATGTATACTTTTCGGGGTTTACGCCCTAGGCTATTGGGGAAAGTCAAGCGCGCATATCGCAGGCACTTCCTACCTGCAAATTGGGAGCATCGAAGCTATGAGGTGCTGAAAACAAATGCTATGTGCTTGCCGATTCTTGATGAAGCTGTAGATGCGATTATCTCAAGTCCGCCCTATTTTGGTGCATTGGACTACGCTCGTGATAATAGACTGAGACTATGGTTTTTAGGATGCGAAGAGTGGAAGGAATTAGATAAGGCGTTGACAGCAAATAGTAAAGTATACCTGCCGCAGATGGCTTCTTGTCTGAAAGAGATGCATAGACTCCTTAAGCCCAAGGCGTGCTGCGTACTCGTGCTTGGCGACGTGGAAAAATCCGGGCAAACACATCACACAGCTGAGATACTGGCTAACTTGGCTATAGAAGTAGGCGGGTTCACGACTGAAACGATCTACGACGATTTGATACCTGATGAGCGTCGCTCACGGCGGCAGACGCAAACGACTAAATTTGAGCGGATTTTGGTTATGAGGAAGGTGTAAGTTGCCAGACCAACTATGCTGAACAACATTTACATGGGAGACAACCTTTCCATCCTGAGCGGGCTAGAGTCCGGCCTGGTAAACCTCATTTATATTGACCCGCCATTCAATACGGGCAAAATACAAAAACAGACACGTCTCCAAACCTCACGCTCGGATACGGGGGACCGCACAGGTTTTGGGGGCCGCCGCTATCAGACTGTGCAGCTTGCTTCCCGCCAGTATGCCGACGCATTTGACGATTACCTCTGCTTCCTTGAGCCGCGCCTGCGCGAAGCATACAGGGTTCTGGCTCCGCACGGCACCCTCTACTTCCATATAGATTACAGGGAAGTCCATTACTGCAAGGTTCTGCTCGATGCCATCTTCGGTAGGGAGTGCTTTCTCAATGAAGTGATCTGGGCTTACGACTATGGGGCGCGTACTCGCAAGAAATGGCCGCCCAAGCACGACAACATACTGCTTTACGCCAAAGACCCGAGCAACTACACTTTCAACGCCGAGGCCGTTGAGCGCATACCGTATATGGCTCCCGGCCTGGTTGGTCCTGAGAAGGCCGCTCGCGGTAAACTGCCCACCGACACATGGTTCGTCACCATAGTGCCCACCAATAGCAAGGAGCGCACAGGCTATCCTACGCAGAAGCCTATCGGCATCATGAAGCGGATAATCGCCGCCTCATCTAACCCCGGCAACCTGGTGCTTGATTTTTTCGCGGGCAGCGGCACAACGGGCGCCGCCTGCCTCTTGCTCGACAGACGCTTCATACTGGCTGACAACAACCCTCAAGCTCTACAGGTTATGGCACAGCGCTTTGCGGGTGCCGGAGAGATAGCGTGGCATGGCTTTGACCCTGCCGGAGATGGTATCGATGAGCGCAACAAAAGCTGATAGCCGATTCGTAGCTGGGCTAGCCAGGCTTTAGCCATGAGAACACTTGGCCTCGACCTGGGCAAGCGGCGCATCGGTGTGGCGGTAAGCGACCCGCTGGGTCTGGTAGCGCGGCCTGTAGAAACTGTACAGGCAGTCTCTCTCAATATAGACGTGGAAAAGATAACCTCAATTGCCCGCGAGATGGAGGCCGAGCTAATAGTGATAGGCGACCCTATTCACATGAGCGGTGACGCGGGCATAATGTCAGGGCGCGTGCGCAAATTTGGGGATATGCTCACTCGTCTTTCGGGCTTGCCAGTGGAGTATTGCGATGAGCGCCTTACAACAGTCGAAGCTCAACGCATACTCCACGACGCCGGCCTGCCACCGAAAAAGGTGCGCCAGCAAATAGACGCCGTTGCCGCCGCGGTAATTCTACAAAGTTATCTTAATACCATCCACCCGCCCCGCCTGCCCCGCTCGCCAGCCGATCCGCTGGAAGATAGATACTGGTAACATTGTGGGAATGGAGGCACACAGTCAGACTAAAGCAACATCCAGCCACTCCCCACACGCGGGGAGTGGCCTTTTCTTCTCGAAAAGAAGCCAGTAACTCCCCGTAACGAAGTTACTGGTCTTTATTATCTTCTTTCCCTTCTCACAAAAAGGACTGAGAGCTTGCCTAGCGGGGACCCATCTTGCTGATGCCGTAGGCTAGAGCGCCCGCTGCCGCGAGACCTACCAGTGGGTTGCTCAGCGTTCCACCCGGCTGGAAGAGCTTCTTGAGTGCGTCGGGCTGCTGCTGCTGCGCGTAGGTATGCATACGGGCTACATCTTGCGGACTCATCTGCTGAGGATTGGTGGTCTGTACACCTGCGTCCTGCGGATTAAGCCCATGCTGCTGGAACATATTGAGAAAGCTGTTGCCCACAGCAGGCAGCTGCTGAGGCGGCACTTGCTGGTAACCGTAGTTGGTAGCCTCCTGCACTTGCTGCGGGCTAGCTTGCTGCGCCCACTGGCTGTAAGCCTGGCCAACCTGGTCGTGCGGCACCTGAGCGGTGTTGCCTGACTGGTAGTTCTGTATCCATTGCCCTAGCTGGGGCGGTGCGCCAGCAGGCGCATTGCCGCCTGTAAATTGCCTGATGATGTTTCCAAAGTCCATCTCTTATATCTCCTTTCGTCGTGGCCTGCGCCTCAGGCGATATCTTCTGCGCGCCCTAAGCACATTGCTGGAGTACTCTGAAGCAATACTTGTGCCATATGATCACCTCTTCTATTCCAATAAGCGATACCTAACTTGTGCGCTATCTGATATACTGCCTGAGATATCTTACCACGACGGCAACGGCAAAAAGGCTCGGCTTTCCCAGTTACAGCATGACTTCTTATGTGGGTTTGGGCCTCTGGGCGCTTACAAAGGTCCTCTGATACGCCTTTTCAAGCATAAGGCAGCAACTTGCGTATGCTGCCTTACCTGGCGGTCTCACTTCATAACCATTAGCAGTTCAGACCTGGAGGGTGAGTAAGGTAATGACCTTTGCTAACAACTCAGCGCAAGATGAAGAGCCTTTGGAGTGGCGGCCTGGAGCTCCGCCTGAATCCCTCTCCACAGACAAAGCTCTGTTGCACCGCCAACCCGCCCGTAGCGAGCAGCTTAACCTCCTCCTCATCTCCAAGCGAGAAGATACCGTCTCGCTCCTCACTGGGCTACTACGTGAGAGCCACACGCCACCCTTTGATGTAATCCACACGAAAGAAGCTGGGGAGGCAAGCAATGAGCTATCCCAAAAGTGCTTTGACGCAGTAATCCTGGATGCGGCGCACGATGCAGATGCCATTCATAAGGGGCTTGGCGGCCTTAGCTCTGCGGCTTCGAAAGCGGCGCTGGTGGTCGTTAGCGATATAGAGAGCCTGGGGCTTGCGGTGGCGGCTACCGAAGCAGGCGCGCAGGATTACATTCTCCGAGGTGAGATAAACGCTACCTCATTGAGGCTTCGCATCCTTTGCGCTATCCAGCGCGAACGGCGCATGGAAGATGCACGCACCGGCTCTGCCAACGCCGAAGCTGAGTGCGCCAGGTTGAAACGTCTCATAGAGCAGCTACCTGTGGGTGTAATGCATGTTACAGAGCGACACAAGCTGGACCAGCAGAAGGATGAGTTTATCGCTCTCGCTTCGCATGAGCTTAGGACACCTGTCACCTCGATCAAAGGCTTTGCTCAACTGGCCCAGCGTACCGCCGATGCCGCAGGCGATAAGCGGCTGGCACATGCCCTCACCAACATAGAGCAGCAATCCGACAGGTTGGCGCGGCTCGTCAATGAGCTGCTTGATGTGTCTCGCGTGCAAAATGGCAGCTTGCCATTCCACCCACGGCGCTTTGAGTTATGCGAAGTGGTGGAGAATGTCACCGGCAGCATAGAGCTAATCACGCCGGGTTTCACATTTAACCTCGATATTACCCCCAGCCACCTCTTTGTTAACGCCGACAGACACCGTATAGAGGAAGTTGTGACTAACCTGCTGGACAACGCTGTCAAATACTCAAATGGAAGCCATACCGTCAAAATCAGCGCAGCAGCATCGGGCGATGAGGCGTTGGTTGCTGTACACGATGAAGGAATGGGAATACCAGCCGGTCAGCATGCAATGGTGTTCGAGCGCTTCTACCGTGCAACCAATGCAGGCGCAAATGCGCGCAGTGGCTTCGGTCTCGGCCTGTTCATTGCGCGGGAGATTATTAACCGCCACGGTGGCCGCATCTGGTTCGAGTCGAGCGAAGGGAAAGGCAGCACCTTCTATTTCACCGTGCCCCTCGACCACAGCGAGTTACTGTAAGGGACTGTGCAGTCGCCCTTGTCTGTAAGTAGATGAAAGCAAACAAACAGAAAACCCAAACAATCCGTGAGGACCGTCTGGGTTCCTGTTGCTTCGATCCTACAACCGAAGTTGTAATCTCGAAGTAGCCTTAGTATACTGCCCCTTGCTCCCCTTGTCAATAGCTTGTCGCCGGAGTTTTGCACATCCATTCCTCTACTGGAAGGTCTGCCGGCGTCACGCTAAAGTCCGGCTCCTTTTACTTTTTGCGGAACGGCCTGGCTCAGGAAAGATTGGCTGTGAGCGTGGGCTGGCAGGCGTCTGAGGTGAGGTGGTCTACCAGGTCGTGAAATAGCGCAGTTGCGACGGGATCCTGGTGCAGGTTCTCTTCGAGCGCGAAGGTGGTCATGATCACACGGCCCTTGCCATAGCGGAACTGCACTGTGTGCACAGCCGGGTGGCGCACCCACCCCGACACCATGCCCGAAAGGAAGTCTTCCTGCACTGCTCGGTCTTCTACGGGCAGCCCCAGGATTGTGCGCTGGGGCATTACGTGTATGAAAGGCATGCTGAGTGGGTTAGGGGCTTTTAGCCTGCGGTGAAGCTGCGGTCGCAGCCAACTGAAGCTGGTGATCCAGTTGCCCCCGTAAGCAGCGCCCCTACCCTGTACCCAGAAGAATGGACTGGTGCCCTGGCTCAGGAATAAGAGGTCGCCCCCGCCGCGCACCCATTGTAGCAGATCGGCGTTCGGGTAGTTGGTTACTGCCAACCCTGTCTGCGGTGTGATATGGCGCGCCGCCTGGTAACCCAGCATGCTGATAGTGCTCACCAGATCGAGGCCCACTCTGCCCTCGGCTGCCGAGCCGCGCGGCGCCGCCTCCTCTATCACCGGCGCATCGCTCTGCGGCGCAGCCTCCAGGTCCACTGTTGGGTTCGGCCCACCTGTTGGAGTGGCGCGCACTCGGTTGTGCCGCGTGATTACCGCCACCTCTCCCTTGTAGCTGTGCTGACGCGCGCTTGCGGGCATCACCAGCACGTCCAGGGTGTTGCGCGCCAATCTCTTTCCCTTGTTGTCGAGGGCGAGCTTTACCTGCACCATTTGCGGGCCTTCAACTTTAGGCAAGGGCCACGCCTGTAGCTCCAGCGCCTCTACCTCAGCTCGCTGTAGAGGAGGCACAGCACAGTGTCCGCCCAGCTCTGTCCCTTCAATAGACCAGGCTAGCTGCGCGCCCCGCCACTCTGCCCTGCTGAAGTGTGCAAGATGTGGTCGTACATGCAGGCGCTGGTCATCCCAGTATGAGTAACGCTCACTTTGTGAGCAGATCATGTCGGGGGCATTGATAGATGAGAAAATGTCGAAGTAAGCTTTGGGGTTGCGCTCGAAGTCCAGGAGGCCGTTGCTTTCCCAGTAGGCGTCCGCTAACTCCGTTATGACGTAGCCCATAATAGCAGGTTGCCTTCTCAGTGCTTCGATTTCAAACTTCAGTGCGGCGAACTGATGCCACTGTGTGGCTGTAGCAAATTGCTCGTAACTGCCCCAAATCTTATCAAGCCCCAGCTTATGAAATCGTTCCTCCACGCCGCTCGGCCAGCCCGCCTCCCCCTCCCAGGGCGACCACCAGGGGCCAACATTGAACCAGTGCGGCTCGCCCTCCCTCTCCTTGCCCAAAGCTCGAAGCGAAGGCAGACCCCAGTTGCCGAACTCTGACAACACAAGGGGTTCGCGCCCGGTGCGCTGCGAGTCGCCGTGACTGGAATAGGTCCATAGCGGCCTCAAATCGAACTGCTCTATCGTCTGCGTGAAGCTCCTCGCCCCATCAGGTATATTGGCATAAATGTGGAAGTCGTCCAGGTCGCTTTTCACGTGAACATTCGGCCCCCACGGCTGCGGGCAAGCCGAGTTGTCAACCACCAGCCGCGTGGGATCAAGCTCTTTGCATAGTTCGTACATCCCCACCAGCCACGCCCGATCAGACGCTTGCAGGGCGAGCGCGGGCCCCCAGTCTTCGTTTACTATCGTCCAGATGATCAGCGAAGGGTGATTATAATCACGATATATCATCTCTCTCAGGGTTTGCTCAACTCGCGCCTTGATACCGTCAGTCAACTCTAATTGCTCGGCGTGCAGGGTGCCTTTGGGGTAGAAGGTGCGCCACGAGGGGATTTCGGCCCACACTAGCAGCCCCATCTCATCAGCCAGCTCAAGGTATAGAGGATCGGGGGGCTTGATGTGGCAGCGTAGATTATTGAAGCCGAGTTCTTTGGCCTTTCTGAACTCCTCGCGCAGGTACGTCTCTGATGGAACTGTATAAATGGTGTCAGGGTAAAGGTCCTGGTCGAGGGCGGAGAGGAGATAGATAGGTTCGCCGTTGAGCAGTATGCGCCCCTCGCTTGTTGAGATTTCGCGGAAACCGAAGCGGGCGCTTAGCTCGTCTTTGCCCTGAGGCGTTTCCAGGAGAGCAGTGGCTGTGTACAGGTAGGGGTCATCTAAAGCCCAGAGCCTTGCTTCGCCCACCTCTATATCCATCTCGTAGAGGTTCTGTTCCGGGACCACAGGAAACGCCCCTCCCCACTCAGTGCCGTCGGGAGAGGCAACTGTGGCACGGATTGTGCCGTTTGGGGTAGATAATTGCCTGCTCTCCGCCAGGTGAAGAACAATATGGGCTATGCCGTTGTGAATATCAGGAGTAACCTTGAGATGCTCTATGTAGGCAAGAGGCACGGCAGTAAGGCTTACGCCTTGCCAGATACCACCCACATTAACATACCACTCCTGCTTGCCGTGAGGTATGTTGTTAGCGTCGAAAGGCGGCTCGTCAGAGTTTGTAGAGGGAGGGTATGAGGGCCATCTTGGTATGATGATACTCGCTTGGGCAGAATCATATACCCGAACGGCGATCTCGTTGCGGCCAGGCTGCACGTAAGAGCGAATCGGCATGCTGAAAGCTGTATAGCCACCTTCATGCTCTCCGGCCAGACGCCCATTGACGAATACCTGACACCAGTAATCAACAGCGCCGAAGCTCAGTATAAGCTCTCCCGACAGCCACTCATCCTCTAAATCTACATACCGGCGGTACCAGGCATAGCCGCTGTAGGCCCGCATATCGGGGAGGGCGGCCTGCCAGGGCATAGGCACCGGAATCTCTACTTCGGGGAAGAGTGAAGCGACTGACAGAGATCCTTCGGGATCAATCTGGAATTGCCACAGGCCGTTGAGTGAGCGATGTTGCCGCATTTGATTCGCCTTTCGGGTGCTAGAGGCCCGTCTTTAGCCAGTCTTCGCAGGAGGCAACAGCCTTCAGCTATCATTGACCATTGACAGCCTACAATTGCTGGCTTATAATCTACCTGCTTTCTCTCATAATTTCCGGTAGCAATTCATATTTTGTTGCTTCAAAGAAAGTTTGTCAAGGTCTTCTCAGCGAGTCGGAGAAGGGGAATGTGCGATGTTGCACGGCAAAACACTTCATCTGGAAGCAGGAGCTCCTGACGATAAGGTAGTTACTGCGCTGAAAGCGCTGGCTTCGCTGCCGCGCTTACGGATCATGCAGTACCTCTCCGAAGGCGAGCGTTCGGTGAACGAAGTGGCGCATGCTCTCAACATGGCTCCCTCTACTGCCGCCGCGCAAATCAAGCTCCTGGAGGACGCCAACTTCCTGCACACTGACCTCCAGCCTGCCAGCCACGGTTTACAGAAAGTCTGCACCCGCAGCTACGACAGCCTGGTCATTGAACTCCCCTGCTTCCCCTCTGTTGTTGACAGCTCTGTTGAGGTCGCCATGCCTATCGGCGCTTATACAGGCTTCGACGTGACACCCACCTGTGGCATTGCCTGCGAGACCTCCGTGATCGGCTATTTTGATGATCCACTCAGCTTTTATGAGCCTGAACGGGTCCACGCTGGGCTTATATGGTTCCACAGCGGCTACGTCGAGTATAGCTTCCCAAACAGGTTGCCCCCTAGCGCCAGGCTGACGGGCCTTGTGGTGAGCATGGAGATCTGCTCGGAAGCGCCACTGCACAACAACGACTGGCCTTCTGACATTACCCTCTGGATCAACGGCCAGGAGGTAGGCACCTGGACCTCGCCAGCCGACTTCGGGCGGCAGCGGGGCCAGCTTACGCCTCCCTGGTGGGATAGCAGCGACTCGCAATACGGGCTGCTCAAGCGATGGATGGTAAAGAGCGAAGGCTCTTTCATAGATGGGCACAGGCTTTCTCAAATAGTGATTCGTGACCTTGCTATTGAAGAGCAGCGAGTAATTATAGTGCGCCTTGGGGTAAAAGCTGATGCGCTCCACGTGGGTGGTATGAACCTCTTTGGCAAGTCGTTCGGCAACTACCCTCAGGACCTGGTTCTCCGCCTTGAATATACCCCTGGCCTGCGCCCTGAGAAGAGGACGTAATTAGCGCCCCGGCTGAGAGCCTGAAGAGCTGGCTCTCCGGTCGAACGAAAGGAGGTGAGCAGAATCGTAGCTCAATTAGCAAACACTGCAAATTATCTCTGAGATAAATGGAAGGTATCAAAGGAGGAACATTCCAAATGTTGTACAAACTCAAAAGAACAGCAGGCATCGTTATGCTGATGAGCATGCTTATACCGTCGCTGGCGGCCTGCGGCAATAGCGCCACACCCACCACAAGCACAGGTGGCACAACCGCCGAAACCCCCACTACAGGCGGCGGCGTGATGACAGGCACGATCTCTACAGGTGAAATGAGCACAGCAACCACCGGCACAGGTGTAATGACAGGCACCGCCACCAGCGGTGAGATGATGGGAACTGCCACTACTAACGCCTCCGGTGGCATGACCCCAACCATGTCGGGTGTAATGACAGGCACCTCCACATCAGGTGTAATGACAGGCACCACAACTACCGGCGGCGCTACAGGCGGCTTTACTTCGGGCGGCCCAATTACTCTGCCCGGTAACTGTGCCAATACCTCAATCAGCTATTGGACCCCGCTGAGCGGCCCCGACGGCCAGGCCATGACCGCCTTGACTGACAGCTTCAACAAAGAGAACCCTAACGTCAAGGTGAATATAACCACCGGCTCGTTCACCGATTACAACACCCAGCTTGGCACTGCGGCCGCCTCGAATACGTTACCTGACATCGCTATAATCAACGAGGACCAGGTTGCTACGCAGGCGTTCCGCAACGTAATTCGTCCTATCCCCGACGCCGCGATGAGCGGGATCGGTGTGACAGCTGCTGACTACCCGGCGGTAGCCTGGGGCGCAGGCACTGTGGCAGGCAAGCAGTACGCTATCCCTTTGAGCTTTGTGGCGATGACTATGTACTACAATGAAGATATGCTCAAGGCGGCAGGGATCAGCGCTCCGCCCACCGACAAGGCCAGCTTCGAGGCAGCCGCCAAGGCGATGACCGCCAACGGCAAGAATGGCTTCCTCCTCACCACCGGCTTCCCTGTGCAGCAGATCTTCCAAACGTTACTCCACCAGTACGGCGGCACAGAGTTCAACTCTGACGGCTCTAAGGCTACCTGGAACAGCGACGCGGGCGTGCAGGCCCTTACATGGATGCAACAGGCGTCCGCCAACTACGGCCAGAAGAACCTGGAAGTAGATGCCGACCTCAACGCCTTCAAAGCCGGCACAGTTGGTATGATCTGGAACGGCATCTGGCAGCTATCCAGCGTCACGGGTTCTGCGGTCTCCTTCACAGGCAAGGCAGCCCCGGTGCCGCAGATCGGCACTCAGCCCGCAGTGTGGGCAGGCGGCCCGCTCCTGACCTTCACCTACACCAAGAACCCTGATGCGTGCAAGGATACCGTTGGCGCAATGTTTTACAAATACCTGATCGATCACTCGGTTGATTGGGCAAAGGGCGGCAACATCCCGGCCAACAACAAGGCACGCGCAAGCGCCGCTTTCCAGGCTCTACCGCAGGCCAACATTGGCCCGTCTGTTGCTAATCCCGTCTTCCCGCCCGCTATTCCTGGTATCGGTGATGCTTTCGCCCCCCTGGGTACCCAGGTCGGCGCGGTTATCGCAGGCACCCAGACCGACATCAAGAAGGCCCTCGATACTGCGGCGGATCAGGCTAACACCATCCTGACCCAGAACAAGACGAACTACGGTAGTGCACCCAAACAACCGTAGGTAATTGTGAATTACGAATTACGAATGGGATGCATCCCATTCGTAATTCGTTCTTGTCAGAAAGGTGGCTGTATATGGCAATCAGGACTGCGGAGACAACTCTTGAAGCCGCGCGGACCACAACTGTCAGGCGCAAGTTTAGCTGGACACCATATCTCTTTATCTTGCCTCATCTGATCTTTTTCGCCGGGTTCATACTGTGGCCTTTCATCAACGGCATCTTGATCAGCTTGCAGCAGTATGATTACCTGCGGCCTCAACAGAACAAATTCATAGGGCTGCAAAACTACATTGACCTCTTTGTGCCCGGTACATTGATCTTTAGCGAGTTTTGGGACTCGCTAAAGAACACCGCTATTTTCGTGGTGATAAGCGTACCGGCGCTTGTAATCATCCCGCTGCTGCTGGCGGTGTTGCTCAACGTGAAAATACCCGGGCGCAATATATTCAGGGCAATCTACTTCGCGCCCTGGGTGCTTTCAGTGTCGGTGGTCGGCTTGCTCTGGTGGTGGATCTTTCAAAGCTCAGGCGGCCTGATCAACTATTACCTGAAAGACCTGGGGATGATCACGCCGCGCTGGCTCTCCAGCTTGCCATGGGCCTGGATCGCGATACTGATCGCCACCGTCTGGTGGACTATCGGCTTCAATATGATCATTTTGCTGGCGGCCTTGCAGGACATACCTGACCAGCTTTACGAGGCAGCCTCCCTGGATGGCGCATCACCCTGGCAGACCTTCTCACGCGTAACCCTGCCCATGCTGCGCCCGGTGCTCCTCTTCGTGGTGACAATCACCATTATTGCCTCATTCAACCTCTTCGGCCAGCCTTTCCTGATGACAGGTGGCGGCCCGCCACAGCCCGATGGCACTAACGCCACCACGCCTGTTATGTACCGCATATACATCCAGGGTTTCGTTCGCCCTTTGCAGGGGAGTGCCGCGGCCATGTCCTTCGTCGTGGCGATGATCATGGTCGTTGTTTCATATCTTAACTTCAAGATTTTCCGCCAGCGCGAAAACGGTTGACTTTATCTCGCACGGCGGCTCGCGCAGCAGCGCGGGGCAGTACGCGCAAGCGGCATAGCAACAAGCAACACAGTTACAGCTTTTGTTTAGAAAGGAGCAACTCTATGGCCGTAACTACAGCCAGACCGAATACCGGGACGAAAGCTCCTGACCCCAACGAGGGCAGAATGCTACGTAAGATAGTGAGGCTCCTCCCGGCGTACCTGCTGATGGTGCTGATAGCTGCGCTGGTTGTCCTGCCCCTCCTCTGGATGTTATCCACTTCCCTCAAGCCCAAATCGCAATGGTTCACTCAGGATATTGAGTGGATACCGCGCACTTTCACACTCGACAACTACCAGAGGTTGTTCAGTAACCCCGCTACCCCAATCGGCAACTGGTTCTTCAACAGCGTCTTTATCGCCCTTGTGAGCACTGCGGCGGTGCTTGCTATCGACTCGCTTGCCGCCTACGCCTACGCACGGATGGAGTTCCCTGGGCGCAAGCTCCTATTTGGCCTGATGTTGCTCACCCTCTTCCTCCCCGGCATGATGTTTCTGGTGCCCAACTTCCTGACAATAGCCAGCCTCCACCTGCTGAATAACTGGGCAGGAGTGGTTTTGCCCGGGCTTGCCGGCGTCTTCGGCGTATTCTTCTTACGGCAATTCTTTGAAGGCATACCCAGGGAGCTAGAGGAGGCAGCCTCAATTGATGGGGCCAACAGGTTCCAGATTTTCTACATGGTGGTACTTCCTCTTGCCAAGCCCGCTCTGGCGACGCTGGGGATCCTCACCTTCCTGGGCAGTTGGAACGATTTCCTATGGCCGCTATTGGTACTGCGCGATCCGAAGCTACAAACGCTGCCGCCGGGCTTGCGCACACTGCAAGGTGCATACAGCTCCGAATACGGCCTGATGCTTGCAGGGGCGGTTATCGTGGCTGTGCCGGTGCTGCTAATCTACATAGCCCTGCAACGCTATATAGTGCAGAGCGTAGCCGCTACTGGACTAAAGGGCTAGGCGTGAGGCCCGGCCTCTATCACAACATCAAGGATAAGATCATGCCAGGCGCAACACGATACAACAACCGAAGCGCTCGCATATCCGCGTGCCTATTTGGGGCGCTCGTGTTACTGAGTCTCGCAGGCTGCGGGGGTGGGAGCCTCACGGCCACCCCTACACAGCAGGCCCAGGCAACGCAGCTTATGACTTCAGGCACGACCAACGCACAAGCCACGCCTTCTACACTGCCTGTAGCGTCTACACCTTTCGCTACCACAGCCATGAGCGGGACTACAGCCACCACAGGCACTATGGCAGCGCCAACAGGCACAGCAGGTGGCACCAGCACGGCGGGTGCTATCTCAGGCAAGACTTACACCAACCCGGTCTTGCGGTATGATTTTCCTGACCCTTTTGTACTTCAGGACAACGGTGTGTACTACGCCTACGCAACCAACGGGGCTGGCAAGAACATACAAGCAGCGCGCTCTACTGATCTTGTGAACTGGACGTTGCTAACTGACGCCATGCCCGCTTTGCCTACCTGGGCCAAGCTCGGTGGGTCGCTTGTGTGGGCGCCTGAGGTGTTAAAGATAGGCGACAAGTTTGTTATGTACTATGTAGCACGGGACAGGGCATCCAATAAACAGTGCGTGGGCGTGGCCACTGCTGATAAGCCTGACGCCAAGTTCAAGGATACTAACAGCAGCGCATTTGTCTGCCAGGCTGACCAGGGGGGCACTATAGACCCCGATATATTCCGAGATGGCGATAAGCTGTACCTGTACTTCAAAAATGACGGCAACTGCTGTGGCATGCCCACCCGTTTGTGGGGGCAAGCTCTTGCCTCCGATGGCCTTAGCTTGATCGGGCAGCCCACACAATTGATAGAAAACGACGTGCCGTGGGAAGGTCGGGTAGTTGAAGCGCCGACGATGTGGAAGCGTGATAATAGCTACTACCTTTTCTTTTCTGCCAATAATTACGCCGGGTTCGAGTATGCGGTGGGTTATGCCACCTGCCAATCGCCTACCGGCCCGTGCCGGCAAGCGCCCGAAAATCCCATCCTCGCCAGCCAGATGAAGCAGAAGCCCCTCGTGGTTGGCCCCGGAGGCCAGGCGCTCCTGCAAGTAGGCGACCAGACCTGGATTATCTACCATTCATGGGATGTCCTTTCGTCCGGGATGACGGGCAGCAACAGGTACATGAATATAGACAGGCTCAACTGGAAAGATGGCAAGCCTGTAGTGGACGGCCCGACCACCAGCCCACAGCCCGCGCCATGAGGAGCGAGGCGAGCAATGAGAGCCGAGGAAGCGCTTGCTAACCTCGAACCCCCGATCATTAATCCCTGGTCCCGGAGCTTTTATTGAGCAGTGACTTCCAATGGATGACCGGCTTTGAGTGCTCGGCCTTCCCACAGATCGGGGCAGACGAGTTAGAGGAGACGCAGCACTACCGCTGGTGGGCCAGCGACCTTGTGCGAGTGCGCCAAACCGGTATCAGCATGATACGCTATGGCATCCCCTGGCACCGTGTGAACCCTCACCCGCATGTATACGATTGGAGCTGGTGCGACCAGGCGCTTGACCTGATGCAGACCCTGGATATTACACCTATCGTAGACTTGTTTCACTATGGCACGCCAACATGGATAGAAGGCGGCATCATGAACCCGATCTTCGGGGAGGCGCAAAGCTGGTACGCCAAAGCCTTTGCCCAGCGCTACCCGCACATTATCTACTACACGCCCACCAACGAGCCGTACATAGAGGCTGTTTTCGGAGCGGAGTTCGGTATCTGGTACCCTTTTCTGCGCGGCGAGCGTAATGTGGCTCGCGCCTTCGTGAACGTCACAGCGGGACTCAGCCGTTCTATGATCGAGGTCAGGCGACTGCGGCCTGATGCCTTGATGATGATCGCGGACACTTGCGAGTATTACCACTCCGTCGAGGGCGCTTTCAAAGAGGAAGCAGAGTTTCGCAGCCTGCGCCGCTTCATAGTACACGATATGTACCAGGGCCTTCTCAGTCGTGAGCACCCTATGTGGAGCTACCTGGTCAACAACGGGATCGAAGAGTGGGAGCTACAGTGGTTCCTCGACAATCCTGTGAAGCTGGACATACTTGGGCTTGATTACTATCGCCACTCTGAGCACCAGCTTCGGCGCGGCGCGAAAGGCGAGCAGATAGATGAGAACGCCCAACACCCATTCGGGTGGGCCGCGCTGGCGCGACAATACTCGCAGAGGTACAACGGTGTGCCTGTCATTTTAGCTGAGACCAATGCGGGCGGTCCGGTAGAAGAGCGCATCGAGTGGTTCGAGAGCCTAGTTGAGCAAACGCGCTGGGGCCGTGCTGAGGGCACGCCTATAGCCGGGCTGACTTATTACGGCGCTATAGACCATGTAGATTGGGATACCGCCCTGCGCGTGCGTAATCTCAACATCAATCCGTGTGGTATGTGGGGGCTTTCCTGGCAGGGAGACAAGCTGGTGCGCACGCCCACTGCCCTTGTAGAGCTCTACCGCAAGTATATATCCATGCCCACAGCCGAAAGCGTTGGTGCACTCGCCTCCCCAGAGGCAGAAGAGCGTATACGGGCAGTACTCTCGCCTGCCGGGTAAACGAGGTGGACATGGCATACGACCTACCCAAAGAAGAGAGCTCCCACTTCATTTGCGAAGAGACATCAAGGGGCAAGATGATTGCCTTTAGCTCTGCTGATGGGTTAGCTCGCGCGCTGTTACAGCCTCTTGCTTTTGAAGTTGCAGACGGGAGCAGAAGCATCGGCCTGTGGGAGTACGTAGTGTGCGAAGGCTCGCTGCTACACGCGCAAGGACGCCTGGACCACAGTGTGGGCGTAATACGCTTCTCCCTGGATGGAGATGCTCTTCAGGCTGAAGGGCCTGTCAGACTCCGCTGGCGGGTGAGCTTTAGCGGCCGGCCTTTTACAGGAGCGATGGTGCATAGTGTAACGCTGCCTGGGGTTACAGGTGATCCTACCTTGCTCGACTTACCAAGCATTCACTACGGCAACAACAGCTACGGCAGAGGTCTATTTCCACACCCTGACCCGCGCAACGGCTTCGCATTCAGGGCTGACCGCCTGGCCCAACCTGCTATCCACTATGGCACGCCTTACGCCGCGTGGAGCTACATGGCCGGTAACGAGGCTCCGGGCATGCCTTCGCCTGAGCTATTGTACTCTCTTGGTATCAACCCGCTCGGCGATGGCCTGGAGTTTTTCTTCCGCTACCCACAACGAGAGTACGGACACAAGGGCGATGGCGGCCCGGAGGCCTATGTAGCCAAAGGCACTTTTGCCAAGGGTGAGGAGTTGATGTTCAGGTGGCAAGATGGAGATGTTCTCGAAAAGACCCTCTATTTATGGTGCCGCCCTCCTGCTGCCGCGCATGATAATGGAGGGGCAGCGCGATTCCTCTGGCAGCTTGCCTACCCCGGTAATGCCACGCGGCTCGCTTCTTCCCTCTGGTGGCAGGCGGGACAGCATATTCGCTGGTATAACGCCCGCCTATATAACCCGGAGGTCGGTGGCGGCCAGTACGAGTCGCCTGAAGGCTCCGGCACGGCGATGCTCGGCTTCGTGGAGCAATCCCTCCGCATGGCAAGCACCAGCCTGATATACGCCAACTTCGCGAGCGGCTTGTCGAACCCGCCTCTCCCCACAGAGGAGCTCAACGCGATAAAGAGGCGCGCTGCGAGGTCGCTCACCCAATGGGCAACCAGTGGCCGCACTCCTGAAGGGCTACTTTACCCTGCTTGCGACCGCAATGGCTACTTCTTCGGTTACAGAGATTACAGCGACTATGAGAACCTCGCAATAGTAAGGGATGATGCCTTCGACACGATCCGGCTGGCTACCGAGATGCGGGGACTCCTCTCGGCGGCCATGAGTGTGCGTTTCTCGGAAGAAGGCCCGAATGACGAGTCGCGTCTGTGGGTAAATGCCGCCAGAGCGGTAGCGGAGTGGCTGGCGCAACACCCACTTCCCACAGGTGGCTATTCTTCCCGGTACACACCTGCGGGAGAGCCACTTGACCCTTATCCCGCGGCCACAGGAGCCGTGATCTCTCTCTTTATCGCTGTGGCTCATAGCATGTGGGAAACGGACAGCCGAGAAGGCCATACATATATACAAGAAGCGATTGCGGCTTACGAGCGCACCCTTGCGCCGCTGGTGCGTGCCAGTCTCTTCGCGGGAGGCACGCTCGATGCCTCCTGCCCCGATAGAGAGGCCGCCATAGCTGCCCTGGACGCCTGCTTGCAACTCTACCTGGCTGCCAACGACGAGCAATATCTCGCTGACGCACGACGTGCCGCCGATAACGTCCTCAGCTATACCCTCGTTTATCCCATCTCTACCTTTGGGCAGGATACCGACGCCGTGCGCGATGCTATATCCACATTCGGCGCATCCATAGTATCGCCGGAAAACCAGCACCTTGACCCTGTCTCCAGCGCCCCTGGCCTCATATTCTACGGCCTCTTTGCCGGGGACGAGGTATATATTCAGGCGGGGATAGAGTCGCTCAAGTGGACGCTGGATGGCCGCTGGGCTATCAAAGAGGCCGAGGGGCTAAAGCAATCCGAGCAACTATTACATACACGCTGGTATTACAACACCTTCTTCTCGCAGCGCGGCGATTTCCGGCTGGGCATGCCGCTGTGGGGGCTGACGGACAGCGAACATGGCTGGCCTCAGGTGATACCTTCCTCCGCCTGGCTCGGCTGCGGCAATCTCCTGCTCGACTTTGCGTCGGGCCGCGCAGCCGCGGTAGATGGCTGGCGGCTTATGTCAATAGATAAAGCGCCCGGTGGCGCGGTCACAGCGCGTCTATCACCTGCCGATCCGAAGCCACCTGAATCGGCGGGTAGCCTCCTGCTGAGGGTGTTGCGCCTCCCTCTCGTTAGCGAGGTAACGCTGAAGGTGAACGGCGGGCCTACAGTGCTCAAGAGAGAGCAGCTTGAGCATGGCTACATGTTGGAGATGCCTGGGCGCGACGATGTGACGCTGACGATCAGCGCGCCTTTTGGCCCGAAGAGCTAGCGTTATGGGTCATTTCGATCAAGCTGGACGTATAGAGAGGCTAAAAGCTAACTTCAGAACGACCTTGGGCGGCGAAGCTGATTTTGTAGCGCGCGCTCCGGGCCGCATAAACCTTATAGGTGAGCATACCGACTATAACGGCGGCTTTGTTTTGCCTGCCGCAATAGACCGCACCGTTTTGATAGCTGTACGTGCGACGCCCGGCTCGCGCCAAGTCAAGATCGTTTCACAGAATTACGGGAATAGCGCCACCTTCAACCTCGATAGCATCTCACCCACCGGCGACAAAGATCAGAGTTGGAGTAACTATGTGCGCGGGGTTGCCTGGGCGCTGGGTGAGCAAGAGCTTGTTGATCTTCAGGCCATGCCGGGCGCTCAAATGGCAATCGAAGGGAATGTGCCGTTGAGCGCGGGACTCAGCAGCTCAGCGGCTATAGAAGTGGCTTCTGCTCTTGCCCTCACTCGTCTGGCGGGAGTCACGTTGGAGGGCACAACGCTGGCCCTCGCCTGCCAGAGAGCCGAGAACGACTTTATAGGCGTGAAGAGTGGCATCATGGACCAGTTCATCTCAGCCCTGGGCCAGGCTGACGCGGCCCTGCTGATAGATACCCGCTCGCTTGACTACAGAAGCATACCGCTGGGGCTGGAGGAACTTGGCTACAAGCTAGTGGCGGTAAACAGCGCAGTGCCGCGCAAGCTGGGCAGCACCGCCTACAACCGCCGCCGTGCAGAGTGTGAAGAAGCAGTAAGGATACTCGCGCCTCTCTTAGGGCTGGGTGAGAACGCTCAGCTTCGGGATGTCAGCCTGGAGCAGTTTGTGGCTCACGCTGACGCCCTGCCGGAGACATTGCGCAAGCGTGCCCGGCACGTAATCAGCGAAGATGCGCGCACTCTCGAAGCAGTGGCTTTGATGGAGTCCGGCCTGGGGGAGGAGAACAATCTCGCTCGCTTCGGCCAGCTCCTCTACGCCTCGCACGCCAGCCTTCGTTATGATTATGAGGTTAGCTCAGCGGAGCTAGACTTGTTGGTAGCGCTGGCTCGCGACACACCAGGGGTAGCAGGGGCGCGCATGACTGGCGCGGGCTTCGGCGGCTGCACAGTCAATATAGTGGAGGCCAGCCACTTGCCCGACTTTGAGCGCCAGGTGGTAGAGGAGTACAGGCGAAGGACAGCTCTGGACGCACAGATATATGTTTGCAAGGCAGTGCAGGGGGGCACATACCTCTGAGCGCAGGTAGGCAGGGGTTGATATAGAAGACCACTGCCTTTCACACTTCACGCCCAGCCTCTCTCTCTGATATACTTTGGGCATGTTAGGGGCGACAGATTCGAGGGAGCAAGAGGAAGAGGGGCGCTATATACAGGCGGCGCGGCAGGGCGACCTGGCTGCGTTTAACTGGCTTGTTCTGCGCTACCAGACACGCGTCTACAACCTCTGCTATCGGATGCTCTCTGATCCCGATGCTGCCGCCGACGCCACGCAGGAGACTTTTATCTCGGGTTTCAGGGCGATTGGGCGCTTCAAAGGCGAGCAGTTTCGCGCCTGGCTTATGCGTATCGCCACCAATGCCTCTCTGGACATGCTGCGCAGCCGCAAGCGCAGGCAAAGTCAATCGCTCGATAGTCTCACGAATTCAGATGAGGAAGCGGGCGAGCCTCTACAGATAGCTGACCTCGACCCCTCTGTAGACCCCGAAGCCAGTATATTGCGTGCGGAGCTATCAGCCTCTATACAGGAAGGGCTTAATAGCCTGCCGGACGACCAGCGGCTCGCCCTGGTGCTTGTTGATGTACAAGGGCTTAGTTATGAAGAGGCAGCAAACATCACAGGGGCCAATCTTGGCACTGTGAAGTCGCGCATCAGCCGTGCCCGCTTGAGAATGAGGGAATACCTGCGAGAGCGCGGCATCGTGCCGGCTGTGGGGGAACTATCGGCGCACGCAGAGCGTTCTATAATCGAGGACTAAATGCGTGACGCATAATCGTATGTAAAGTTAGAAATGAGTAGTTGCGGATGAGCGAGCGTTTCGACAAAAGAGCCGTGGGTGAGCACGTCACAGACGACCTTTCGGCTTACATAGATAATATGCTCGAGGCGAGCGAGCGCCATCGGGTGCGCGCTCACATAGAGGTGTGCGCCGACTGCAAAGCCGACTACATAGAGCTACGCGCAACGCAACAGTTGCTCCACGCTGTGCTGCTGGTCGCCCCGCCACGGGCCTTTACACTGACCCAAGAGATGATTTCTCCCGCCGCAAGCTTCTGGCAGCGCTTCCTTGTGCCTCGCAATGTACCGCGATTTGCCACAGGCTCTGTGTTGGCCTTCACTCTCATGTTGCTGGTACTTGTTGGCAACTACAGCGCCTCTTCAACCCAGCCGAGAGTGGCGACCATGTCTGCGCAGGCTGGCGCTAAGCAAACAATGAAGAGCACAGCAATAGGCAGCACGCCTGCCCAGGCAGCGGCCCCGTTCGCTGCTCCCGTATCAAGTGCGACTCCGCAAGGGCAGGTAACCACAGCGATGGAAGCGTATAGGGAGACGCCCACAGCAGATGGACTGTCTAGCGGCGCGACAGGTGCCCAGCCTCAAGTCATATCGCCTTCTGCCGAAGCAGGGATAAGCAGCTCACTCACTATGTCAAGCACCATGAGCAGCCCCAAAACCTACACTGATGGGCAGGCCATAACTCCGGGTGAGCCGCCCCAGGCATCACAACCCCCCCAAAGCCCTGTAAACGGCTCAACAGCTTTGCTAGCGGTCGAAGGGTTGTTGGCGCTGCTTGGCGTCGCGATGGCCGCCGCCGCTTTCGTAGCGAAACGCGGGATCAGAGATTAGGGGCCAGTAGTCTCTTGCTCAAGCCCTAATCGGCTAACCCTTGATCCCTGATCCTTGCACCTGATCCACGTCCCCAGAGATAACCGTTCAGAATAGGGGTGGAGGTGTTAGCCTAGCCTCCTCTCCCATGAAGGGAGAGGGGCATGGGGTGAGGGTAGGTGAGAGTGGGTGGCGCTGCACCCTCACAGATACCCCAAGGAGATTGCTCCACCCCTATCCTGCACAGTTACCCCCCGGAGCACCGCTTGCCATCAGGCCATTGTCTCTGTTACACTGGCAGTTGTTCCCGGTAGTAACCTTGCAGTCACCTTCAGGGAAAGGGTTCAGACGTGAACGCGCTTGCTAACATACGCGGCAAACTAATATTGGGGCTGGTGCTCGGCCTTGTGGTGGTTGCAGGGCTTGCGATCTACGCCGATTTCACCAAGATGCTGGAGGTTTTGCGGCGCTTCGACTGGTGGCTTCTACCCATAATTCTCCTATTTACTCTCTTTAACTACCTCCTTCGCTTCTTCAAATGGGACACCTACTTGCGCCTGATTGGCGCCACCGGGGTCTCAAAGAAAGACTCGCTCCTTATCTTCCTCAGCGGCATGGCTATGGCGATGACCCCCGGCAAGGTGGGTGAGGTGCTCAAGTCGTACCTGTTGAAGCAGGTGCGTGGCACACCTATCGCTGCCTCAGCGCCGATCATCATGGCCGAGCGCCTCACCGATGGCCTGGCGATGCTGGTGCTCGCGTCAGTTGGACTGGTGATGTTCAACTACGGCACAGCTGTACTGCTGGCAATAGCCTTTGTTGCGATAATCTTTCTCTTTATCATTCAGAACCGTGCTGTTGCTGAACGGCTGATGACCCTCGGCGAGAGGCTGCCTCTGCTCTCAAAAGGTGTTCACCATTTTCACGTCTTTTACAATAGCTCTTATGAGCTGTTCCGGCTGCCTAACCTCCTGTTCGGGGTAGTCGTAGGCGTCGTGTCGTGGTCGGGCGAGGTGGTGGCTTTCGTGCTAGTGATGACCGGCCTGGGGGTACGTTTCTCGCCATTACTTGTGATTATCTGCGCCTTCATCCTCTCGGCTTCGACGCTCATAGGCTCAGTCACTCTCCTGCCCGGCGGCCTGGGCACCACCGATGCCAGCATAACAGGCATGTTACTCTTCCTTGTGCCCGCTCAGCTAGGGATTGCTATGTCACAAGACACAGCGGTAGCGGCCACCTTGCTCATACGCTTTGCCACCCTCTGGTTCGGCGTTGGCATAGGCCTGATCTGCCTGACACTTCTTCAGCGGCACCTCGGCAAGTTGAGCGTTCCTGCTGACGAAGCCCTGGGTGTTGGGGGCGAGGAAAAGCTGGCAAGGGCCGAGCGTTGAGCAGAGTACAGAGGGTGCTCACACTTTCTGAACTCGTTGAGATGCGCTCGGCCTGGCGCGAAACCGGGCTGCGTCTTGTGTTGACTAACGGCACTTTTGACCTTCTGCACGTAGGCCACGTGCGCTATTTGCAGGTCGCCCGCGAGATGGGTGATATACTCGTGGTGGGTATAAACTCGGATGCGTCAGTGCGCGGCTATAAAGGGCCTGGGCGGCCTGTCGTGCCCCAGAACGAGCGGGCCGAGGTAGTGGCCGCCCTACGCTGCGTGAGCTATGCCCTTGTTTTTGATGAGCCTACCGCCACAGAGCTTGTCGAAGCTCTCCACCCGGAAGTGTATGTAAAAGGCGGCGACTACGCTGCTGGAGGCAAGCCCCTCCCCGAAGCGCAAGCTGTACAAGCCTACGGCGGGGAAGTAAAGATTGTCCATTTCATAGAAGGCCACAGCGCAAGTAATTTGATAAGGAACGTAGAACGTGCAACGTGAGGGATTATAGATAATGCATCTTTACTCCCCACGCAGTAGGCAATACTCATCACCTTTCATGTCCCACGTTTTACATAGATGATCTCAAACACCGATATATCAATGCAAGAGCCTCAGGCAGGTGCGCTCGACCTGGAGGCCGAGGCGGCTTTACAGAGGCCTCCTGGGAAGCACCAGGCTTCTACCGGGAGCAATATCGCGCGAGCCGCGTTGGTGCTGATGGCAGGCACTATCCTCAGCCGGGTGCTGGGGGTGGGGCGCGAGAGCAGCATCGCTTTCCTCTTTGGCGCAGGCCCGGACGTAGATGCCTTCACGATTGCCAACAACGTGGCTACCATTGTTTACGACCTCCTTATTTCGGGCACAGTAAGCGCGGCACTCGTGCCCGTTTTTAGCGAATACACCTCCGACGTCGAGCACAGGCCGGAGTTTGGGCGCGTGGTAAGCACCGTGCTTACCGTAGCTGCCCTTTTCCTCGTAGCTGCTGTAACGCTCCTTGAGATCTTTGCTGAGCCGCTGGTGGGCTTTATGTCGGCCGGTTTCAGTAAGCCTGGCACGCGAGAGCTTGCGCTGGTGATGACACAGTGGGTGCTGCCTGGGGTCCTATTTATGGGCCTTTCTGGTGTGGTGATGGCGGCTAACTACTCACTCAAGAGATTCGTATACCCCGCCTTCACCTCGGCTCTCTTTAACGCTTCTATAATATTCTGCGGATTCACACTGGCGGGCATTCTCGGAGTGAAGAGCCTTGCCCTGGGACTTGTGGTGGGCGCTTTCGCTATGCTGGCGATGCAAGCGCCCGGTTTGCGCGACATCCGGCTGCGCCCGGTGCTAGACATCCATCACCCCGCTGTGCGCAAGATAGTCAGGCTCTACGCGCCTGTGGGCTTGAGTGTATTAGTGGCTGCCGTCGCGCTTGTAATAGACCGCAACCTGGCGTCGCAGACGGGCGAAGGCTCGATCTCGGCAATGCGCTTTGCCACTACCCTTGTGCAGTTCGCCCTCGGCATGGTATCGGCTGCGATTTCCATAGCCGCCCTCCCGACGCTATCCCAGCACTTCAGCAACGGCGACATTGATGCCTACAAGCGCACGCTGGCAACAGGGTTACGGCTGGTGACGGTGCTGGTGCTCCCTGCCGCCGCGGGGCTGCTGGCGCTGGCTGGGCCTCTCGTTGCTCTACTCTTTGGGCATGGAGCCACCACGCCTGATGACCAGGCTCGCATCGTCCTCGCTCTCCTCTTTTATGTGCCCGGCCTCCCTTTCAGCGCGATAGACCAAGTGCTGATATTTGCTTTTTACGCCCGCAAGAACACCATCACGCCCGCGCTTATCGGCATCGCACAATTCGGCGTTTACCTCGTAATAGCGCTGAGCACATACGGCACACTGAAGATGCCCGGCCTTGTGCTGGCGAACTCGGTGCAGCTTATCTTCCACGCTACGGTGACAGGCTTCTTCCTCTGGCGCGTCTTGCGAGCCGAGGGCGGCATGCGTGGCTACGGCATAGGCCAAACTACCCTCAAATCAGGAGTAGCCTCCATAGCTATAGCGGTTGTAAGCTATGGCATGTGGCTGACTCTTCACCGGCTTGCACCTTCGGCCTCTCTCTTTTCTCAGGCGCTGGGGCTTGCGGCGGCTGCTGCTGTCGGCGCGAGCCTCTACATGGCGCTTCTATGGTTTTTACGCGTCCCTGAGCTACAGCTTATCAGCGACAAAGTAAGATCGAGGATAAAGCGCTAATGCCTGTTTCGGGTACGCTGCTCAATGTGCTCACCGTGCTCGTGGGCGGTACGCTGGGGTTGCTCGCGGCGGGCCGCCTCTCTGAGCGCCTGCATAGCATCATCATGGGCGGGCTTGGACTTGCCGTCCTGTTGATAGGATTACAAGATGCGCTGAGAACGAGGAACGTGCTCGTCATGCTTGGCAGCATCCTGATTGGTGGTATACTGGGTGAATTGCTGCGTCTTGACTACCACCTCGATAACCTGGGCGGCTACTTGCAAAAGAGGCTGGCCAAGAGCGGCAAAGGAGCGTCTACTTTCAGTGAAGCATTTGTAACGAGCAGCATCGTCTTCTGTGTAGGGCCTCTCACCATCTTAGGCTCAATACAGAACGGAATCAACGGCGACATGACGCTGCTGGCAATCAAGTCTATGTTAGACGGCTTCGCGGCATTTGCTTTCGCTGCGGCCCTCGGCTGGGGTGTATTGATCTCTGCGGGCACTGTGCTGGTTTTTCAGAGCGCGCTGAGCCTGATTGCCTGGGCGCTAGCCGGTGGCGTGCCAAGCCGGGATAATCCCTACATAACTGAAATGACAGCAGTGGGCGGCTTGATTGTAGTGGGCGTAGCCCTGAAGCTGCTCAATATCAAAGACCTAAAGCTAGCCAACTATTTACCGGCCCTTGCCGTAGCCCCCGCTATAGTGTGGGTGCTGCAATACTGGCCTTTCTGACGTCCTATGACAAACGAAACTGCATACTGGGTCGGGTTGAGCAAGGCTCAGGGAATTGGCCCTGCGCGGATGCGCTTGCTGCTCAACTACTTTGGCGATGCTCAGAGTGCATGGCGCAGCACCTATGCCGACCTCATTGCCGCCGGGCTTGACGCTCGGTCGGCGGAGTCGCTGCTCGATACTCGCCGCAACTTTGAGCCTGACGCTGCGCTGGCGAAGCTAAACGAGGCAGGTGTCCAGGTAAAGACCTGGGAGAGCGAAGGCTACCCTGCGCGCCTGTTGGAGGTGGACGACGCGCCTCCGGTGCTCTACGTGCTTGGCGATTTCGCGCCTTCCGATACGTGGGCTGTGGCGGTGGTGGGCACGCGCCGCCCGACCACATACGGGCGCGAAGTGGCGGCACGCCTCTCCGCAGAGCTTGCCCAGGCGGGTGTGACCATAGTGAGCGGCCTTGCTCGTGGGATAGATACAGCGGCGCACCACGCCGCCATTGAGGGTGGGGGCCGCACGATAGCGGTGCTGGGGTCGGGAGTAGACATAATATACCCTGCGGAGAACCGCCAGTTGGCCCGGCGTATCGTAGAGGAAGGGTGCGGGGCGATTGTCTCCGATTACGCGCTTGGCACGCAGCCCGACGCAATAAATTTTCCTCCCAGGAACAGGATCATATCGGGTTTGGCGCTGGGCGTGCTGGTTGTCGAAGCGGGTGAGAAGAGCGGCGCGCTTATTACGGTGACATTCGCACTCGACCAGAATCGCGAGGTCTTCGCGGTGCCCGGTCCCATCACTTCACGCATGAGCGATAGCCCCAACAACCTGCTCAAGAAGGGCGCGAAGTGCGTTACCTGCGCCCAGGACATACTCGATGAGCTAAATATGCAGATGGTCGCGGAGCATGTGGAGGCTGTGCGTGCGCTTCCCAGCGACCCTACCGAAAGGCTGCTCCTGGAGCTATTGCAAGAGAGATCGCAGCATATAGACGAGCTTACCAACAAGAGCGGCCTCCCTGCCTCCACAATCAGCGCGGTGCTCACCATGATGGAGCTAAAAGGTATTGTGCGGTGTGTTGGGGGTATGCAGTATGCTGCGCGGTAGCTGTTCCGAGCGCCGAGTTCAGGTACGCTATCAGCCTCATTGTAGAATGCTGTGAGGAGTGTGCCCGGTACTCTTTATACAATGTAGGCGCGGCAGAAGGAAATGAAGGCTGGACAATCTGTGGGACGAATGATGTGCCAGCCGGGTGGGATACGACACGAGATGTGATGGAGGGGAGGTTAGGCGCGTGGGCCAGGCGCATCCAGTACCCCTAGCACCGGAAGCCGAGCTATCTATGGCAGACGAGCTGTGTGAAGAATAGCTGCCACTGCCCAGGTGGTATACAATGGTATCGGAGGTATATCGCTATGCACAGCCCACAGCTATCTTTCTTCCCTGCGCCCGACATGGCCGGGGAGTTTTCACCAGAGGCAAAGATTGTATTGCACCAGGGTGATACCTTAGAGTTCTTGCGATCCTTGCCCGAAAGTTGCGCCAAACTGATCGTAACTTCGCCCCCGTACAATATCGGCAAAGCCTATGAGACCAAGACCAGTATTGAAACGTACCTACACACGCAAAGCGATGTGATAGGGGAACTTGTGCGCGTGCTGCACCCAGAGGGTAGCGTTTGCTGGCAGGTGGGCAATTATGTAGACTCAGGTGAAATCTACCCACTCGATATTTATTACTACCCACTGTTCAAGGGTCGAGGCCTGAAGTTGAGGAACCGTATCATCTGGCATTTCGGACATGGATTACACGCTTCTAAACGGTTCTCAGGTCGCTACGAAACTGTGCTATGGTTCACGAAGGGAGATAGCTACACTTTCAACCTGGACCCGGTGCGCGTGCCGTCCAAGTACCCCGGCAAGCGCCACTTCAAGGGAGAGCGGCGCGGACAGCCGTCCGGCAACCCACTGGGCAAGAATCCTTCCGATATATGGGAGTTCGTAGCAGAAGAATGGGAGCGGGAGCTTTGGGATATTCCCAACGTAAAGGCCAATCACCCCGAAAAGACCGCGCATCCCTGTCAATTTCCCGTAGAGCTTGTGGAGCGGTGCGTGCTTGCGCTAACGGAGGAGGACGACTGGATACTTGATCCCTACTGTGGCGTAGGCTCCTCTCTCATTGCGGGCCTGAAGCATGAGCGGCGAGTGATGGGTGTGGATAAGGAGCCTGAGTATATCCAGACGGCAAGGGACCGCATACAGGCGCTCGCTGAGGGTCGCTTGAAAACGAGAGAGCTTGGTACGCAGGTCTACCAGCCCACTGGCAAAGAATCGATTTCCAAAATGCCCGCCGAGTGGGAAATCAGGAGCGGAGAATGATTATAGGCGGCATGTACTCCTTTAATGGTGGACGCGAAAAGGTTGAGCAGACGTATCCCGATCTGCTGGACGAGATTAAAGCAGTGATCGGTGCCGTGGACGCCGAGCAGTACAAGATTAAGGTGAGCAAGGAGAAGACCATGTCTGGTCGTCTACTCTACCAGCCTAGTTCCCTCAACAGCGCCTTCAAAGAGGAGTTCCACAGCAGGGGTTGGATAAACAGGCGCATACCAAGCATTTATTCGCAGGATTATTATGTCCTTGAGTACCAGCGTCGTGTCACCGCCCGCAATGCTTTTCGGGACATGGACTTTGTGAAAGATAAGCTTGGTATTGAGGTGCAGTTCGGTAAGTATTTCTTTCATGGTCTATAACGTGGCAGCGAAAATGACGATTTTCTCTAATTTGGGGATCATTGACACCGGAGTCGAGATCGTGCCTATGGCACAACTTGTAAAGCAAATGTCCTCCGGCGTCTCCTTCTTTGAACAGTTTGTGTGGGACTTGGAGAAGCGAGGTACCTCGAATATTGACACACCCGTTCTGATCCTCGGTATTGATACGCAGTACGAAGGCGAGCCAATTGCTACCTTACCACCCGATTTGTTGGAGGGGTCCACGGAAGGTGCGTAAATCTGCCGCTCGCATGATACCTAAGCAGGAGGGCTTTCTAAGCCAGGGGTTGGAACTGGAGGGAAAAGAGGGTAAGAGGAGGTATTTAGCTGGACAACAGCAAGGTGTTGAGGAAAAGAGTAGTTTCTGTGTTTGCTGCCTTGCAGGGCAGCAAGCTCTACCGCGTGCTCCTGAAAAAGCTTGTGGGTTGGCGCGTGAAGTACCGGGCCGCTACGGAAGCTGACGTGCCTGCTCTGGCGCACCTTCTCGGATACTCCTCTGATGACGAGAAGGCTTCCTCCGAGCGCTTGCTGCGGGCGCAATTAGACACTCTGCGCCCGCACGGAGAAATCTTACTCGGCTACATGGGAAGCACACTTGTGGCTACGGCTACCATAGAGCATGTCTCCGAAAGCCCTCTACTCTATCCCGGTTGGTGGGTATTCTCAGTGGTGGTACATACTGCCTATCGTGGCGCGGGTATTGCTGAGACGCTGATGCAGGCGGCCATCAAACATGCCCAGGCGCACGGCGCAGATCGTCTGAGCCTGTTGGTATTCAACGACAACCACCCGG
>JADMIH010000026.1 GCA_015478675.1 Chloroflexota bacterium
GGCCTGTGTTCATTGCCTGGAGCATATCCAACGCCTCACCGCCACGCACCTCTCCAACCACTATCCGGTCGGGGCGCATACGCAGGCAGTTAATCACCAGGTCGCGGATAGTTACTTCTCCGCGACCCTCGATGTTGGCGGGACGCGACTCAAGGGTGATAACGTGCTCCTGGCGCAGTTGAAGCTCGGCGGCGTTCTCTACAGTCACAATACGCTCATCCTCGGGTATCCACCCGGAGAGGACGTTCAGCGTTGTAGTCTTGCCCGAACCTGTGCCACCTGACACCACAATGTTCAACCTGGCTTCTACACACGCCTTGAGAAACGTTGCCATTTCGGGGGTTATGGTGCCAAAGCGAATAAGATCGTCCACGGTGAAGGGGTCTTTGGAGAATTTACGTATGGTAATCGTAGGGCCGTTGATCGCCAGCGGCGGGATGATAGCGTTCACGCGGGAGCCATCGGGAAGGCGGGCGTCAACGTAAGGCGAGCTTTCGTCAATACGCCTGCCCAGGGGAGCCACAATGCGGTCAATCACGCGCATAACGTGCTCATCATTCTGGAAGTGTACATTAGTCTTTTCCAGCCGACCATGACGCTCTATGTAGACGTTTTTTGGCCCATTGACCATGATTTCGTTGATCGAGTTGTCTTTTAGAAGCGGTTCTATCGGTCCAAAGCCGAGGATCTCGGCGGCTACGGCCTCAAAGAGGCGAGCACGGTCCACACGCGAAAGAACTATATTTTCTGTTTCCAGGATCTCATTGAAGATTTCCTCGACGTTGCGTCGCACCTCCTCCGTCTTGGTAAGGTCTAGCTTGGGGTCAAGCTCCGCTATCAACTTGTGCTGTACGCGGTTCTTCAAGTCGAGGAAATTGTCTCCGTTTGCGGCCATAGCGGAGCGTTTGTTAGGGTCGTCAACAGGCGCGCCGAGCCGCCCTGTTGGGCGTGGCAAGACGTTGGTTGGTGAAGCGGGTGGGTTTGCCCCTGGAAGAGGGGCGGAGCCATTCCCCGGTAGGCCACCGGAGCCGGTGTTGCTTATTGGACCTGTGCCGCCTATTCGCTTTAAGAGAGACATACTACTACCTCATTACCCCTTGGGGAATTGTGAATTATCAATTATGAGTTACGAATCACGAATCACGAATTACGAGTTAGCGGTAAGCTTACATAGGTAAATGGCGGAGGAAGCTTTCTGCTCATCGCAGCCCTACTGTTACCGCAATTCATAGTCCACAATTATCGAAACGCCGCTTTGAGCCTGGACATCAGCTTTGTATTTGATGTCTCTTCAGCGTGGACTGTAGCTGTAGCCTGAGCCAGTGCGCCTTCCTCTACTGCGGTCGCCGTCAACAGGCGTGCCAGACGGTATACGTCGCGTGAGAAAGGGTGTTCCCGGGCCGAGATGACCAGCGGCACTCCCTGGTTGATTGCCATCAACATGCCCACCCCATCGTTACTCAAACCTACCATTACTTTGTGCCGTAACGTTTCTTCAACTGCTTCAACCTTGATGCCGCCTGCGCTCCCTGCCCTATTAAGAATGAGCTTTACCTTTTCGGCAGGATAGTTCAGTTTGTCAACCACCTCTAAATAGAGCTTTACATCTTTGATGGCTGTCATTTCCAGCGTCATCACAAGCAAGATGTGGTCGGACATGTCCATCGCGGTCAGCACTGTCTCAGCAAAGCTAGGCCAGGTGTCTACCACTATGTAATCAAAGTTATTCGATAGCTCTACCAGCACGCGCCGCACATGCTCGGCGTTGACCAGCTCCGCCATCTCAGGCTGAGGAGGGGCAAGCAGTACCTTCACGCCGGATGAGTGCGTCGTCATGATGTCGTTCAGCAAGTCGGCGTCAAGCTCATCTATATGCTCAATGGCATCTACAATGGTCTTATTGGAGAGAAGGTTCATCATCACCCCGAGGTCCCCAAAGTAGAGCGATCCATCAACCAGGGCAACTTTCTTCTGCGTGGAGAGCTTGAGCGCCACCGCAAGGTTTGCGGCAACGGCAGTCCTGCCGACTCCCCCCTTGGGGCTGACAATAGCTATTACCTTCCCGCTGTGGCTGTTAGCTTCATCACCACCCTGCCCTCCTAGCATGCCGGTGCCGGGCATGGGGACTGCTGCCGCAGCCGCCATTGCACGCTTGCTCGACTCAAGCCTGTAGACATGGCGAATCGAGCGTACAAGGTCATCACCAGAGAAGGGCTTGACAAGAAACTCACGCGCTCCCGCAAGCATTGCTCGGCGCAGGTAATCCTGCTCCCCCTGCACAGACATCATGATGATGCCGATACCCGGTAATTCGGAGCTGAGCAACTCCGCAGCCTTGATACCATCCATCTCCGGCATGTTGATGTCCATCAACACCACATCCGGGTGCAGCTTGCGGCACGCGTCAAGCGCCTCAGGCCCACTTGCTGCCGTGCCTATCACCTCGATGTCGCGCTCGAACATGAGCAACTTACTGAGGTTTTCGCGGGTGTCTGATATGTCATCTACGATCAACACCGCGATTCTAGGCACTGCGCCGCTTGCTCCCTGGCTATCCATTCTAAACTCCTATACTCTCTTTGGAATCTGTTCCTGATCCTTCATTGCCTTCTTCGTGGGGCTGAAGCGGTTATCTACCGCCGACCCCGCGCCCATTTGTGCCGTTTACGGTGCGATCTGCGGTACCGGCAAGCCGTACTTCTCAATCAGAAGGTTTATGCTTATACCTGTCGTCTGCTCGGCGTCGGCGTCAAGCCGTTGGTCCTCGCCTGTGGCGGGGTCTTTGACGACGTTGCCGTCTTTATCCTTCACCGTAGCAGAGGAGCGAAGGGTCAGATCGAGCGAACCATTTTCACGAGCATACTTGAGCACTTCTGCCTGCTGATCAGTTACGCCCAGCACCAGCGCTTCCTGGTAAGGAGCATCTGTGTTGTACAAGGCTGCATTTGTCGCTGCATTCATTGCGCTGTTTGCAGATGTGCCAGTCGTCTGGTCCGCAGGGGTGACGGGGGCGCTGTTTGCACCGCTTGCCGGGGCAGGTGTAGTTAAGGTGATTACGCGGAGTACGCGAACGTTCTGTAGCAGCGCCTTTGTGCTGGTGAAGACCTTCTCTGAATAATCGAACTTGTTGTCGGCCAGAGGTTTCTTCTGATAGAACTGGATGCCCGTTGTCCAGAGAACATCAATGCGGTCGTTCTCAGTTACGGTACCGCCGAATGTGCTGCGCTCAGGCACGGCGAGGGTGAACGCATGCTCGCCCTTCTTGAGGATGCTGGAGAAGCCCGCTTCGGTAAGTTCGTTAGTCTGCACAGTCTGATTTTTCTTCAGGTTGAGCAGGGTCATCTTGTTGTACAGAGTGGCAGGATCGGTAGTGGTATTGGATGGCACAGTGCTGGCTTCCACCTGCCTGGTTGCGACGTTGCTCGCGTCCAACACTGTGTACGCAGGCACATCCTGATTCATCACAGCCACCGACACCATCGGCACCGCAGTGGGCACCGAAGCCGAGTCACCGGAGCTGACCATCCCCTTCGACATGACTATATAAACGACCACAAATGCCATTACGGCAAGCCCTGCCCCAAGTATGAGCAGGAAACGACCACCACGATTTTTCATCTGAGAATGCCTCCATTCCAAAAATAAGAGTTGTTGATTGCTGGAAATAACAAGTAAAGACAAGGCCACGCGAGGGCGCAACACACATCTAAGAACAGCTAAAGCCATTGGACCCTCAACGTCACTATACCCCACACTGAGGGCCTACTCTATAGCCCATAGGGGGGTAAGCCACTAGCCCGTTTTTGCTAGATGGTACTGTGAGGAGTGGAGTACAGAAGGCGTGTGGGACGCACGAAATACGAAGTGGCGTACGGTTTAGTCGTCGCGCATCGACCGCAACTTGCCGTTGTGCTACACCGCGCCGGGGCGAGAAGTAAGAAGCGTATTGAGACGAGCGCGATAGTTGAGCACCTGGCGTGGAGAAAGGGCCGGAGCAAGCAGAGAGGCCATCTCATCGGGGTGCAGACGCGCGGAGGTTAGAATCTTGCGGCGCTCTGCGGTGAAGCTCTTCAGGCCCGAAAGAGCCGTTAGCCTGCCGTGAATCAATGCACGGTCTCTTGCAAGCGAGGCGCGGGCAATAGCAAGGGCATCGTACCTGGCGATGAGGGGCCAGTATCGCCTGAGTAATAGTTCGGGCATATTCTTATATAGAAGCCAGATGCGATTACGCGACACGAGCGAACGCTTGAAGCCGGAGCCGTGCCCACCGGTTGCAGAGTACTCATGGAGCACCTGGGCGCGGGGGTTGTGTAGCGCCTTCCAACCACGACTGCGAGCACGCCACGCGAGGTCCGCGTCCTCAAGATAGCTGAAGAATCGTTCATCAAAAAGGCCAACATCACTCAGCATTTCGGCACGGTAGAGAGCGGCCCCGGCGCTGGGCCCAAAAACAGGCAGCATGCCTGCTCTAACCAGCTCATCTGAGAGCACACCCATGCCTCTGTCGAGTGCAACGCCGTCCTGGTGTATAGATATGCCCGCCGAGGCAACTACATCGGGCAGATGGGAGAATAGCATGGTCGAGGCTACCATCCCCACCGAACGACCACCCTGCTCTGCCGCTTTCACCAGCTCCTCCAGCCAATCTGGAGCGGCAACCGCATCGTTGTTGAGAGCAACTATATATTTTGCCTCGGAACGGCCTATAGCCTGATTATTGCCCGCCGCGAAGCCTACATTGTAGTTGTTAGCTATGAGGCGGGTGGGAGTCGGTAGTGGCGCAGCAAGCCACGAGGGTTGGCCCTGCATGGCTAGCTCATTGACCAGCGCGGACGAGCCGTCTATTGAGCCATTATCTACCAGCCATAGCTCAAAATTGCGGTAACTTTGCCCCGCCAGCGCCGATAGGCACTCCGGCAGCAGGCGCGCCCCGTTCCAGTTGAGCACAATAACCGAGGTCTCAGGCTTCAAGATAAGCCTCTCGCCAGCTTCACAATGCTCAGGAGCTGACGGTCATTAGCTCGACGAGCCGGGCCATAGTATGCATATGGGCGCGCATATCCTCAAGGCGGATATTTTCATCAGGCCCGTGTGCGCGGGTGTCAGGGTAGCCGGTGCCAATTGCCGCAACAGCAAGACCGAGGCCTTGAGGCGCGGCCTGCGTGAAGCTGGACATTGGCCCTGAGCCGGCAGATGAGGGCGTGACCACAGGGGTCTTGCCGCTTACCTCCTGACAGGCCCAGCGCACCTTCTGGATAAATGGTGCAGAGGGATCGCTGGCCGCGGGAAGGAGATCGCCTTCATCAGGCACGCGGCGCACCTCTACGTCATCGAAACCCTTCTCCTTGAGAAACGCCTGGAGCGACTCGAATATAGCTTCCGGCTCCTGATCAGGCACAAGGCGAATGTCCAGACGGGCGCGCGCCTCTTTCGGGAGCACCGTCTTTGTGCCTGGGCCATTGTAGCCCGCTTCGATGCCGAAGATGTTGGCTGTTGGGCTAAATGACGACGCCCTGTAAACCTCTTCGCCGCGCATGTCGTTGATAAAGCTCTTGAGGCCCATGCTTTGCAGTTCACGCTCGCTTTCATCTGGTATGCTCTTAAGAAGCTCTTCTTGCTTGACGGTCGGCACAGTCACGGCGGAGTAGAAGCCGGGGATATGTATTTTGTTGTCCGGTGTCTTGATCTCGGATAAGGCCCAGACGAGCCGCCAGACAGGGCTTGGCACAAATGCCGCGTTCGCAGAGTGCAAGTCGCGGTTGGCGGTTCGAGCCAGCAACTCGACGCAAAGCATTCCTTTCAATCCGAGGGTGAGGTTGGGCGTGCCATTCCAGGTATACCCTCCGAACTCCCAAATACACCCATCGGCCTGCAACTCAGCCTTATGCGCCTCAATAAAAGGAGCGAGGTTTGGACTGCCTATTTCTTCCTCGCCTTCAAGGATCCAGATGATCCGCACAGGAAGCGAACCCTCTACAGCGCGTATAGCATTGAGCGCATCAAGGCGCGAGACAATGTTACTTTTGGTGTCGGCCACACCGCGCCCAAACATCTTGTCGCCCCTTATATGTGGTTCAAAAGGCGGAGATGACCACTCGTCAAGCGCGCCTACAGGCTGCACGTCGTAGTGGTTATAGATAAGGATTGTGGGTGCGCCAACGGGTCCTGCGCTTGCAAAAAGAACCGGGAAGCCGGCAGTAGGGCAAAGCTCAACTTCATACCCACTTTGCCGCAACTCTACAGCGGCAAGTTGAGCCATCTCCTCAACGCCGATCTTCTCAGTCGAAATGCTGGGCTGGGCGCACCAGCGCGTTAGCCTGGCAAGGGTCTCGTCGAAATGCGCGTCAATATAATCAGTCACCGCAGACATACTTTTCTCCTCATAATATAGTAGCCCTCGTTCGCACGACCAGTGTACTCCAAAAGCGCTCAGAGGCGCAAAGGCCTCGTGAAACGTTATGAAATATTGCGTACTGCGTGCACCGTGACCCTTAGAGGTAAAGATGGACGATCCATAACCGGATCGGTTCACAGTTCACCTTCCATTTGTGGATAACTACGGCTCTTGATTGGTGCGCTGATATAATATCCGCACCTCAAATCGGGTGAATTGCGTTCACGTTTCCGGTAAGTGTGGACATTGCGAGGAGCATTATGGGGCATTTTGAAGTATCGTGCCGCAGATTCGCAGTAAAGAGCAGCGTCAAGCAAGAAGCGGGAGACTATTCACGCTGCGTTCACCCACGCGCAGCGTCATCAGGGAGAAGAGGCATACTGGCGATGCTCACTGAGCCTGCCGGGGACCATCCGTCTCTTGCCACCGAAGCGTGCCGCCTCGTGCAGAGCGCCATAGCTCAGCACTACTTTGCCGACATGTCAGTCAGCCTGACGAGTAGCCTCCTGAATGCCCTGGAAAGCGCCAACAACGCCCTGCTGCAATACAATTACAACGATGAGATTTCGCGCCAGCACGCGCAGGCAGGCTCAGTGGCTGTGCAGGTGGGCGGGACCAAAACACGGCGTGCCAGAGTAGGGCTAACAACAGTGCTTGTGCGCCCGGATGGCACAGGGCTTTACATTTCACAGATGGCCCCTACACAATGTTACCTGATGCACAACGGTGTCGTGAACGCCATTCCCGAACCGCCCGGCTGGTTAGGACCGGCAGGGCGAGTGGTAGTGCCTTTACGACGCGTTCCCTCATCGGAGGAACCGGATGAAGAAGTTGACAGCGCAACGTTACCTACCGTGCTGCCATCTGCTCCGCTGGGGAGCAGCGCCAGCATAGAAGCCGACTTGATCTACAGGCGGATTGCGCCCGGCGATCTGGTGGTGATGGTTTCCTCCAGCCTCGCACGCCACCTGGACAGGGCACGCGCTGAAGAGATTTTCACGTCGGGCAGCATAGATATGATAAGCGACGCTCTCTACGCGATAACGGAAGAACAAGGGTTAGCCGAAGCGCATGCTTGCGTGCTCGAATTAGGAACGGAGCGCTCCGAGGGCGTAGAGACAGAGATTGCAGGCCATGTTGAGGACTACCGCCAGATGCCGGTGCTTACCCCGGCGGAAACAACGGCTAACGGTGGCGCAAGGTCGCAACCCCATAACATACTGCCTGTAGAACTGCCCCACATCAAGGTGCCATTCAAGGGGGCAAGAAGGTGGCTCTCGCGTCGCCGGGCCAATGCAGGCAGCGAAGGCATCGCTGGCGAGCAAGATGAGCGCGAGCCGGCGCTCACAGCTTTGGAGCAGGAATATGCCCCCCTGGACGAAGCTATCAGCTTAGAGCCCACGCTACAACCGACCGAGGCGCTCACACACCAATCACTTGATGTGCCGCCATACAAGGCTAGTAAGGAGAGGTCGGAGAGCAAGAGGGTTGAAGAGCTTGACTTCGACGGCTGGGAAGATGCGCCGCCTGTGCTCGACATTTCCAGGTACGGCCCAATGGAGCGGCTCACCTTCAGGCCACGCCCGCCGGTCGTAAATGAATCTCTTGAAAGTGAACCATCAGAAGTGGTGCAGCCCAGCACACATCACACAGCGCAGAGCTACATGCCCCCTGCTCTTTTCGATGAAGCTGATTTCGACGACGAAGAGCCGTACAGCAGCGAAGTGCCGGTGACACCAGAGAAAGCATTCCTGGACAATTGGATTGCGCTTGGAGAGCGCAGCGTAACTCCACTGAAGAAGATGATCAGCGGATTCCTGCCCGACCATTCAGCGGAGGCAGGTGAGGGTACACGTCACGCGGTGCTGCCGGTACGGCTGGTGATAGCGCTTGCTCTTGTCGCGTTGCTGGCTATCTTTGCCTTCTCACTGCTGAGCCTCAGCAAAGGGCAGAAGCAGCAGGTCGTTTCAGGACTGTTGGCGCAGGCTAAGCAAGAGGACTTATTAGCCAATCAGCCAGGAACGGCCGATGCTGAGCGTCAGCAACGCCTCCGCCTCGCGCTCGATAAGGCTAGACAAGCTCTTACAGAGAACCCTCAGTCGCTTGAAACACAAACAGTGCTCAATAAGGTACAGGGCGAGCTTGACGCCGTAGAAGGCGTTACACGCCTGGTCAACCCAACCATAATCTTCGACCTGGCCGATGCTGACAAAGGTGTAAGCACAACCCCTCAGCCAGTGCCTGTGACTGCATCGGCGGCGGTCAGTGGCACAAACGCCGTCCAGACAAGCAGTATCCTCGTCCAGAGCAACGACGCATATGTGTTGGATCGCACCGCAGGCAAGATATATCGCTGCCGGATTTCGGCGCAGAACTGTACTGTTGTCCTTAGCTCCGGTGATAGCGCAGGCGGTCAGAAAGTAGGAACACTTATAGCAATGACCTTACGAGTGGGCAACTTGGTCGCGCTGGACAAGAACCTCGTAGCCTATATCTACAATGCAGATACAAGCGCATGGCAAGCGCAGCCTCTTGGGGATGCTGACAAGTTGGCGGAGCCGAAGGAAATCGCCAGCTACGACGGCAATCTCTATCTTCTAGGAGCCAAACCAGGCCAGGTGTCAAAGTACCAATCAGGACAGTATGCTGATCCACCGAAAGATTGGATAACCGACCCCGCGGCAAGTGACGCTATGCAGAAACCTGTATCAATGGCGATAGACGGTGTTATCTACGTGCTGATGTCAGATGGCAAGGTGCTGGCGATGCAGGCAGGCAAAATAGACCGCACGATCGCTCCCAGGAGTAGTGCTATCGAGGCCGCCCCTACCCAGCTCTTTACGAGCGCCGATACGCGCGACCTCTACATACTAAGAGCAGCAGACGGCAGTATCACAAGAGTAACCAAAGAAGGTCAGACCGTCGCCAAAGTCAAGGCTCCAGTGACAGCAACCGAACTGGGCACCCTCAGCGGCATGACTGTAGATGAAGGGCGTGGAAAGATCTATCTGCTGAGCGGGCGACGGGTCTACCAGGCAAACCTGCCCGGCATCCCGGCGCCAAGCAGTAATGCGTCGTCATCGCCAACCAGCACGGCCTCCGCAGGCAACACACCCCTGCAACCGGCCCCCCAGCCCACCGCCGCACCGTAAAGATAACTTCACCTGTGTGAGCGCTCAGCAAGGGTCGCACAAGAAGCAGGTCAGGCTCCCTCCGGGCAAGCCTGACCTGCTTCTTGTTTTGCGTTTTGCGCGAAGGTAAAGTCACCACAGACGCGGGCGGTGCATCTCACAACCGCCAGACGTCTACTTGATCTGCAGGGTAGGAGTAGTCGGGCGGTCTTGCAAGCAAGGCGTTCAGCTTGGCTTGCATCGCGCTCTTTTGCTCCGGTGTGAAAGCCCACCACCGTATAATAACGTACTTTACGCCGAGGTTCCGCAGTGCCAACACACCTTTGCCACCTGTAACCTGAGAGATAATTGGGTCAGCAGGCGCAGTTGTATCTTGTAGATACTTCAGGGCGGGCACCTCGTCGAGCAACGGATACGGCGGCAGGCGAGACAGATAGCCGCCTATTATCGGCTTGCCATGTATCGTTTGATAAGCCATGTAGTCACCGAATGGGCGAATAGGCAGCTCAAGAAGGGCGAAGTTCCCAGGCTCTTTGGCTATTTGCGCATAGATAGGCACATTCCAGCCAGGGGGCACCGTCGGAAACGGCAGCGATAAAAACTCAAAGAGTATCAGCAATGGTGCGGCGGCAGAGACCGCTAACGACCAGCGGCGCGACAGCCTGAACGATCTCGCAGTTGGAATCGAGGGCGCAGCAATCAGGTTCGAAAGGGCGAAAGCTACAAGCACGCCAAGAGCCAGCATCGTTAGCATCGTCAGCCGCGCAGGGGTTCGCATTATGCTGATAAAGGGGAGCTTGTATAAAAGCAGATAAGGCATCGGCACCGTGACGCCGAACGCTGTGAACTGGCTCTTGCCGCCAATCTGCAAAACAGGCCCAAGGCTCAGCACCCACGTGGTTATTGCCATAAAGGTCCAGAAGCGCACTTGCCGTAGCTTCCAGCGCCGACAGACGCCATATGCGGCAAGGAGCAGCACACTGTAGCCAAGAAAAACGTCCCTTTCCGAAGGGTTCTTGATGGGGAGGTAAGGCCCCATCTGGTTTATGCGCTCTGCTATCGCCTTGCCCCAGAGCGGGTGCAACTCGGAGGGGATAAAGCTCATCAGCAGGTCGGAGGAGTAAACCAACGTTTCACGGGGCGGCTGCTGGGCGTATCCCTTCTGCGCCTCAGCCAACGTTGGAAAGAGTACAGGCGACACCAGCAGCAAAGCCGCCGCGCCCCCGACTACCAGCCTTACAAGACCTTCGCGCCAGCCCAGGCCTATCGAAGCGAAGTGCCACCGCTCAGAGGGGGCGAGCAGCCGCCAGCCGAGGAAAATACCGGTGAAGATCGCGAGGAAAATAGCATAGAGCCAGTCGGTGTATGAATTGACGGCGAACAGCACGCCCGCGCCTGCCGCGTAAAGCAAAGCTGAATACCTGTGCTTATCTGGTGGGCTGTCAGCCTCTGCACGCACTCGCAGCCCCCAACCCCTGATGCCCGCCGTGCTGCCCGCCTCGTCAGTGGCTTTCAACAACAGTAAAACGTAGAAGGGCACCCACTGCAACGACACAAGGTTCATATGGCCGAAGAGGTGGGCGAAATGGTAAGGCGAAAAGGCAAATACGATCCCACCTACAAAGGAAGCCCACCGGCTCCCAGTCAAATAGTGGCAGAGGAGAAAAGCGCCGTATCCTGCCAATAGAAAGCCAATGAGCATGATTAAGTTGTATGTGGCGATCAGGTTCAGCCCCATTAGCTGGAGCGGAATACCTATAAGCCCATCGGTCAGCACGAGAGTATGGAAATAAAGGCTCACACCCTGCGGGTAATAAAGCAAGTTGGTGTAATAAGGGTTCGTTTGCAGGTTGATGAGCGCCTGCTTTACCCACCAGAGATTCCAGATATTCTGCCAGGCATCACCTCCGCCGGGCACCTCTGTGAATAGCTTCAGCCCTATAGGGAGGGTGAGCAGGAAGGTCAGAGCCGCATAAGCGGCGAGGGCCAGCAAATGTACGCGTAAAGACAATCGTTTTTGGTCTTGCGGCGTGAGGTCTACTTGCCTGGAGGCAGCTAGGAGTGGAGCTGTCTGCTCGTTTAGCACGGTGGTCATAGCGCAGCCATTATAGTCTATAGAGCAGCGCCTTGCGAAGAAATCTACAACCCATGCCTACTGGCGAGATGCCCTGGCCTGCATGCGCTTCCCGGCCCATATGCGCGCCCGCGAGCCCAGATAGAAGATTAATCGCCATGCGCGCGCGGTGAGCGTGGGGGCGGGATGCACCACAAAGTCATCATCGAGGTCCAGCTCTTTGGGTAAGCTAGGTGCGGGAGCAGCAGCTCCGCGCTGGTCGGGGGTTTCCACGCCCTCTGGAATCCCTGACGGAGTGGTGCCCTGCGACCTGGACGCGCTAAATGAGGAGGCAAGCGGCCCCGTGACAAAGGCGCTGGTGGCGAGTGAGTGGGTGCCTTCCTGGTAAAGGGGCATCTGGTAGCGCAGGCGGCGCAGCAACGGCCTGCCTATCAAGTTGATAGCCCCGGCTACAGGTATACCGAACAAGCCGCCCCACAGCCCGCCCACCTGCCCACCTATGAGCAGAGCAGCCATCACATAAAGGGGGTGTATACCTATCGCGCTCGACATAATACGAGGTCCGAGGAAATTCATCATCAAAGATTGCATGATGAACAACGCCAGAAGCAGCCAAAGCCACAACGAAGCCTTGCCCGTCACTATGCAAACCAGCAGGGCCGGGATGAAAGCGAGGAAGTTGCCTACGAGCGGGATTATCATGCACAATCCTGCCACAATAGAGGCAATCAGCACATACTCCAGGCGGAAAGGCGGCAGCAGCATCACGATGGCGTTGAGCAGTGCGTAAACCAGAGCAAAGACAAGCTGGCCGCGAATAAAGCCGCCAAAACTTTTCTCGACGCTCAGAGCCACCAGTCGCACTTCTTCCTGCCAGCGCGGCGGCAACATGCCGGCCATGTTGCCGAATAGACGGTCGCCATCTTTCATGAAGTAGAAGGAGAGTATGAAAACAAGGATCACTTGCAGCGCCAGCGTGGCTATGCTCTGCAAAACGGAGAGGGTGTTCTGCAACACCTGCGGCACCACATTCTGCGCCTGCGAAGCCACCTGCTGATAAAACTGCTTGAGGTCAACGTCCTTAACGCCCCACGACTTGAGTGTCCTTTCACCATCCACAACCAAATTGTACATCTGGTTTGTATAGCCGCCAAAGTTGTTGCTCAATTGCTGAATCTGCTCGGTAATAACAGGCACCAGGAGGAACCCGGCCACCGCGAAAACCACTGCAAGGCTCAGGTAGACAACTACAACCGCCAGTATATAAGGCATGCCGTGAGTAGATAACCAGCGCGCAATAGGGCGTAAAATGAACGCCAGCAGCCAGGCAAGGAAGAATAGCAGAAAGACATTTGAGAATCGTACGAGGAACGACCACACCTCCGCTATCAGCCAAGCGGACGCAATAATGACCAGAAGCACAATGAGCGCTTGTAGCCAACGATTGTTCTGCATTTTCCGCTGTCTCCTACGAGCAACGAGGACTGCGGGTGAATCACCCCCTGCTCAGTCCTGAGCAGATCAGCACTCGAGCTAGCTCAACGGCGCGCCACAATCTGTACAGAAGCGGGCATTGGCGGGCAATGACGCTCCACAGTTAGGACATGTGCGGCTGTCTATACTCTCAGTACTGTTAGCCTGTGCCGCGCTACTCTCCGGTTGAAGCTCCACATGAGCTGTATCATTCTGCGAGATTGGGGCGTGTGACGTCTCCGGCGAAGGAGTCATGCCTGCGCCGCTCCCCACAGAAGGGGTGGCTTTGACTAACCATGAAGGCTCATCTTTTTGCTGAAAACCGCTATCGGCGGCAGGCGCATCAGCGCTGCTATAGCGGGCGACACTCTGATCCGTTGCGCCCAACACAGGCGGTGCGGCAGCCGCCGGACTATAACCGCTGGCGTTGTATGGGGCCGTAGCTTGCTGCTGTGATTGAGGCTGAGACTCCGGCGAGTAGGGCCTACCGGTGGGAAGCACAGAGGTGCGCGAGCTATCCTGGACAGGGAAGGCCGTGGTGGTGGCGACGCTCCCCACACCAGGCGTGTAAGGAGGAGGAGGAGTAAGATTGGGCGCTGGGGTATAGGGCTGAGTGGCGGAGGTCGAGGCTGCGGGCGGCGGCGGGTACGCTGCGCCATACATACCCCCGGGGGGGTACGGCGCGGTGGGGGGCGCGGAGGACGCCGGTGTTGCGGGCGCCCAGTTGGTCTGCGGCGCAGGCTCGGCAACGCGAGTGCGCACCCGTCGCACAGGTCCAACCAGAGCTACGATTGCGCCTACTAACGCCGCCACAAGAGGGAACCAGCCCGCCCAGATTATCAGATATTTGGAAACGTCGTTGTCAAGCTGCCCACCGGAGGGATTGGCGAGGTAGCCTAACCTCAGGAGCCAACCGCCTATAGCAGCGCCGTTGGCAAGACCTATAAGCGCACCGGCCAACCTGGAAGCGGCGGATATAGGATCGGCCCTGGATACAAGGGCGCTGCCCAGCAAATAACCAACGACCAGCACCACCAGCCCAATCACTACGATGTTCAATGCCAACTCGGTCTGGGTGCGGTCCAGCAAAGGAAAAGCCTCAACCGCATCACCCGCCCACAACGCGGCCCAGGTCTGGATAATAAGCGCACCGAGGAGAACCGAGACCGAGACGAGAGCCTCGCGCACAGCGCCGCGAAAGAGACCCACGATGCCGAGCACCACTGCCAGAGCTACCGGCAGCCAGACCAGATATATCAGATTCGTACTTATCATATGGAGTCTACCTCCTAGAGATTACAGACAAGGCAGGGCACAGCCAACGCCCTTCAGATAAGCCATTATATCACGCTATTATCTTCGCTGTCACAATCTGTTGTTTTCTTCATATCCTTTAGCGGTTTCCGCCTTTTTGCGGTCCTGCCCACAAGCACGGGCGGGGTGAGTTATTGCGCCTCCAACCGCGCAAGGTCTGCGTCTGTAACGTTGTAGGCAGGCCATTCTTTGCCCAGAACGTAGCAGAGAACGAAGTGGGCGTCCTTCTGCAAGCGCATATTAGCATGCTGCTTGTACATAACCGCCAGCTCTGCGGCGTGGGAGCTGTCACCGAGCATGGCGAGCGCTAAAGCCGAGTAGCAATATCTACCAAGCTGCTCCTGCGCCTGCCACCACGCGCCCCAGTCACTCTTTTTCAACTCCTCGCCGAAGTCCGCATCGAGCACTCTGAGGGGTGAAGCCGCACCTGCTGATCGCCATATCTCCTCTAGCCGCGAAAGTAGACTGCTCTCCTGCCGCGCACCCTTGATAGTCGAGTAGCGCGAGATTCCACCGAGGTCAAGGATCTGCAGGAACTGCCCCAGCCACGCTTCAGGGCTGCTCTCGCTCTTCAGGGCAAGGGGGCTGACAGGCGCAGCCTCTTCTTCAATCGCATCGTCTTCAGCCGAGGAGTAGCTCGACGATTCGGCGGAGTCGCTCCGCCGGAACTTCGACATCAGTCCTGAGAGTGCCTGTTTCGGGGTCCAGCTCGGCATCTAATATCTCCTCAAATAGCTCCTGCTTGCGATAGAGCACCTCAAGCACGCGCTGCTCAACTGTATTATTCGCTATTATATTTATAACATTGACAGGGCTAGTTTGCCCGATTCTGTGGGCGCGGCCTATGCGCTGCTCTACACGCGCCGGGTTCCAGGGCAGATCGAGGTTGATCACGAAGGAGGCGGCCTGCAAGTTCAGCCCCAGCCCACCCGCATCCGTCGAGATAAAGAGGATGGTGGCAGGGTCTATATTGAATTGCTCTACGACCCTCTGCCGCGCACGCACACCAAGGGCGCCATGCATCCTGACGCTCTTGATACCAAGCGGCGCGAGAGCAGCCTGCGCGTGGCGCGTCATTCTCTCCCATTGCGAGAAGATAAGCATCTTATGCCCTTCTGCTGCTATCTCCTCTACCAGCGCGGGCAGCTCACGCAGCTTGCTTGAAGAATGAACATTAGGGTTCACCAGCTGCGCGGCGGTCGCGCACTCACGCAGGAGAGTGAGTAAGCGCAAGGCCATCGCGCCCTGCTCGGCGTTCCATTCGGGGAGGCGGATAAGGGCGGTCAGCTCCTTCTCAAGGGGGCGGTAGACCCGCTCCTGCTCGGTGTCAAGCGCTAGCCAGAAGTCGTTATCTATTCTTGCGGGAAGCTCCAGCAGCACGTCGGCTTTGCGGCGGCGCAGCAGTATTGGGGCGATAGCGCGGCGCACTCCTTCCAGGTCCTTATAGCCGATAATACCTCCCCATTCGTCCTTGACCACATGCTGGGCCATAAACTGCCAGGGTGGTCCTAGTATCTTGTCGTCAAGGAACTCCACGATAGAGTAAAGCTCCTCAAGCTTGTTTTCTAGGGGCGTTCCGGTAAGGACGAAAGCAAACCGGCTCGGAAGCTCTTTTATCGCCTGTGTCGTCTTGGCGCGCCAGTTCTTGATCCGCTGAGCCTCATCGAGTATCACCAGGTCGGGCTTGAGAGCATGTATATGGTCCAGGTCGCGCAGCATTAATTCATAGTTGATGATGGTGAAAAAGGAGTCTTGAGCATACTGCGCGGCGCGTTTAGCCTTACTACCGCCGACAACAGTAAAGCTCTCGTCGCTGAATCGCTCTATCTCCTTGCCCCACTGGTACTTCACCGAGGCAGGTGTCACCACCAGCACGCGCTTGATCCCGTGCCATTCCGTGAGGAGCTTCGATGCGGCGATTGACATCGGGGTCTTACCCAAGCCCATATCGTCGGCCAGCAATGCCCGCTCCGTGAAGGCCAGAAAGAGAGTTCCGACCGCTTGATACGGGTAGAGAGGCAGCTTCAGCAGGTCAAGCCTGGCGTGCCCGGCCTCTATACGGTCTAACAGCTCACGCCTGCGAGCATCGCGCGCCGCACGCCGCTTGACAGTCTCCGCATAATCGTAGACTTCGCGCTCAACTATCGCCTTGCCGCCGAACTCTTCTACCTCTTCAACGAAGTGGCCTAGCCTCTGGAGGAATGCCTGGGGGTCATCTTCCAGGAGAGCAAGGTAGGGCAGAAGATAGTGGTTGATAAGGCGGAGCAGCCCAGGATCAAGTGCATGGTCGTAGACGGGCGCGGCGGTCCAGGTGCCGTCGCCAACATAGCGCAGCGTGACATATACGGTCAGCTTGTTGATCTCGATAAGGCGGGGTCTGGCGGTACGCAGAGCAGAGGCGTTCCTGCGCCTGATATAGCCGAGAACAGCCTCAACGTGCTTACATGTGCCGAGATTGTTCGACTCGTAGTCCAGGCAGGAGCATCGGTTCACATGGTGTTCAGGGTTAGGGTCGCGTATAAGCACATCATATTCGCGCCCGTTCTCTCCTCTGACCTTGTAGAGGCCGAGGAAGTTGCTCTCAGGCTCGCCTTTAGTTGTGGGGCTGGCGTGCTCGATGCGGAAGAACTCGCGCCGGGCACGAGAGCGCCGGGCCTCAACAGCCACTTCACGCGCGATCATAGTGCCCAGCCCGCCGTAGTCGTACTCAGGCAAGCCCTCGATGGTTTCGTCTATGTCTTCAGCGTCTGTGCGCTTGCGTGTGGTCATGTTGGTCGAGCCGTTGGCTGCGATTCTGTTGTGGGAGGTTAGCCGCTCCCCGGCTATTTCACGGATCATTACGCCTGAGGGCATACTTTGCGTCTATTCATCTCTGAATATCTTAGAGTATAATGTTACTACTGAGCAGAAACAAGCCTGCGTAAGAGCAAAGTGCCCACAGACCAGGAGGCCAGGAGGAAAGATATTTTGGCAGAGCCGCGTTACCCTTTATTGATATATAACACCCTCACACGGAAGAAGGACCTCTTTGTGCCCCTCAAGCCGGGCGAAGTGGGTATGTACACCTGCGGACCGACGGTCTACAACTACGCGCATATAGGCAACTTGCGTACCTACGTCTTTGAGGATGTGCTACGACGTGTCCTCCTTTATGACGGCTTCGACGTGAAGCACGTGATGAATATCACCGACGTGGGCCATCTCAGCTCCGATGCGGATGAGGGCGAGGATAAAATGATCAAAGCGATGCGCCGCGAAGGGAAGACACCCTGGGACATCGCCCGGTTCTACACCGATGCCTTTTTCCATGATACAGAGCGGCTCAACATCTTGCGCCCAACAATCGTCTCCCCAGCTACCGAGCACATCCCCGAAATGATCGCCCTGGTGCAATGCCTGGTAGACAAAGGCCACGCCTACACCATCAGCGATGGCGTATACTACGATGTCGCCACCTTTCCCAGCTACGGCGAGCTTTCCAGACAGTCGCTTGAGGAGCAAGAAGCAGGAGCGCGCGTCGAGGTCAACCCGGAGAAGCACAACGCCGCCGACTTCGCGCTCTGGAAGCGGGCAGACCCTACCCACGCCATGCGTTGGGACTCGCCCTGGGGCCAGGGCTATCCAGGCTGGCACATCGAGTGCTCGGCTATGTCTATGGAATATCTGGGCGATACTTTCGACCTGCACTGCGGCGGGGTAGATCATATCCCGGTGCATCATGAGAACGAAATCGCGCAGTCTGAAGGCTGCACGGGCGAGCTATTTGTGCGCTACTGGGTGCACGGTGAGTTTCTGCTGATCAATGCGGGCAAAATGAGCAAAAGCGCGGGGGCAGCCGAAGACCCTGGGATAACCGGCGAGGTGCGCGACATGGGCGAGGGGATCGAGCCTCTCAATAAGGGGGGTGGGGGCTTCCTGACGCTCCAAAAGCTGATCGACCAGGGATATGACCCTATAGCTTACCGTTACTTCTGTTTCTCGGCGAAGTACCGCGCCCAACTGAACTATACAGAGGAAGCGATGGGCGCCGCCGCCAGAGCGCTCGACAACCTCTACGACTTTGTCTACAGGGCGTCGCAAATGCCTTCTGTCGAGGAGACAGGTGATGGCTGGCAGCAGGAATACAAAGAGCGCTTCATAGCAGCTATCAACGACGATCTCAATATCCCCGGCGCCCTCGGCGAAGTACACAAGCTGATCACTGAGGCCAATCGCCGCGAGCAGCCTGCGGCGATTCTACCGACCCTCTACGACTGGGACCGAGTGCTCGGCCTCAGGCTCAAAGAAAAGGCCCAAGAGCGTAAAGCCGAGAGCTTACCTGCTGAGCTTCAGACCTTGCTTGATGAGAGACAGGCGGCGCGCAAAGCACGTGACTTCGCCCGCGCCGATGCCTTGCGCGCACAGTTGCGCGAAGCGGGCATCGAGATAGAAGATACGCCCCAGGGTGTACGCTGGAAACGGGTTTCCTAGCGGATGCGTATACTCCTCACCAACGACGACGGGGTTGACTCGGAAGGGCTGCTGGCGCTGCGCACGAGCCTGTCCCCAACCCACGAGACAGTGGTTGTCGCACCCGACCGCAACTGGTCCGTATCAGGCCATACTCGCACTATGGACAGGCCACTTCGCATTGCCGAGGTGAAGCTGCGCGATGGCTCACCCGCCTATTCGACAGATGGCACGCCCTCCGACTGCGTAGCCCTCGCCGCCCTCGGCTTTCTCGACTATCTACCTGACCTCGTGATCTCAGGCATCAATCAAGGCAACAACCTGGGCGATGACATAACATATTCGGGGACGGTCGCCGCAGCGATGGAAGGCGTAATCTCAGGCATCCCTTCGATTGCGGTGTCGATGAACACCACACCCGAATGGCCCGTTGAGCTAGCGGCAGCCTTCGTTGCCAGGCTGGTCGAGCAGGTGAACGAACGCGGCCTCGCAAAGGATATTTTGCTGAATGTGAACGTGCCCAATTTGCCGCACGACCAGATCAGGGGTGTGCAAATCACACGTCTCGGCAAGCGCGTCTACAACGATGAGCTTATAGTGCGCACCGATCCACGGGGCCGTAAATACTACTGGATGGGCGGCAACGCGGTCACCGATCACCTGGAAGAAGGCACGGATGTGGCCGCGGTAGAAGAAAATTACATCTCCATCACACCTATCCACATGGACCTCACAAATCACCGCCTGCTGGATACGCTTCGGTCCTGGGACCTGAGATTTTGAGCGAGTAGGAATTAGAGATCAGCTGCTAATCCCTGACTCCTGGTCTATAAACAATGGACGATCAAACAAAACGTACTTTTGCCGCAATAGAGCTTCCAGAAAGCGTACATGAGGTTTTGGCCTCAACACAGGGCGAACTGCGCACACGGCTGGGCAGCGCGGCGAACTCTGTGCGCTGGGCGCGGCCAGAAGGCACTCACCTCACCTTGTTTTTCCTTGGAGACACCCTGCTGTCGCTGGTCGAGCAGGTAGAGAGAGCGCTACAAGACGCATGTGCCCAGAGTGCGCCCTTCGCGCTACACACCGGCAGCATGGGCGCATTCCCGAATCCGCAAAGGGCGCGCGTCTTGTGGGTGGGACTGCAAGGTAATTCAGATGCGATGTCTGCTCTCTACAAGTTACAGGGCGACGTCTCCACCGCGCTGGAGGCTCTAGGCTTCAGACCCGACAAGAGCTTCAGCCCGCATCTCACCCTGGGGCGCATCCGCGATAGTATTCTTCCCGGGGAGCGAACAGCTATCGCGGATGCGCTGCGGCAGGTAGAGGTCGCTTCGACCAACTTTCCGGTGCGCGATGTTAGCCTGATGGAGAGCCACCTTGAGCCGACCGGCGCTATCTACACGCAGATCAACTCTGTGAAGCTGCGATAAGGCCCGGACGAGATAGTGCGCTCAGATGCACAGCCACAACGTAGTCCCAGGCTCATCGCAGAGAGGACCGCAAGAATGAAAGCTGCCATGAGGCTTCTAACAGGCTGCGTCGCCCTATTTACATTGTTTCAGGCTGCGCCGCCCCTGACACAAAGCTCGAATGCTATAGCGGGCGCGACAACAGCGCCACCCGAGGGCTTTGCCAACTCTGCGCTCCGCGCCAGGTGGCAGCAGGATGAGCAGGCAGCGACTGCATCGCGCAGCAGCTGGATGTGGGGGCCTGGACCCTTCTACACAAACTACGAGCCGGAAATAGACCTGCCGCAGGGAACCCACCTGGTGCAATATTTCGACAAAGGGCGGCTCGAAATCAATGATCCTGGCGCAGACCCGCAGTCGCCCTGGTTCGTAACGAGCGGACTTCTCGTGAAGGAGATGGTATCGGGCAAGGCGCAGGTTGGCGCGAACTCGTACTACACGCTTGGCCCGGCCAATATACCTGTAGCCGGAGACACAGGCAGCCCCACAGCGCCCACTTACGCAAGCTTCGCGGGATTGACGGCGCGCGCCACAAACCGCGAAGGCCAGAGCGTTACCGAGGAGCTAAGCAGGCAAGGCAGCATACGCGCGGTGACTTCACTACCCACAGCTGTAAAAGTAGCAAGGTTCGAGCAAACATCTGGTCATAACTGGGCCGACATCTTCTGGCGCTATGCAGGCGCGCCCGAACGTCCGGTTAGCTGGGATTGGCTTTACACTCTCGGCTACCCGATTACTGATCCTTACTGGGTGTCGGTCCCGGTCAACGGCAGAGCGCAGATGGTGCTTGTCCAACTCTTCGAGCGGCGAGTGCTTACTTATAATCCGTCGAATCCTGCCTCATCACAGATAGAGATGGGAAACGCGGGCAGGCACTACTATAATTGGCGTTATGCCGATATGCGCCTCGCGGAGCTAGGCATTAAATACAGCGTATCAATAGCCGTCGGCGCTGCGCCCCAGCGTCTCACCACAGTGCATGAGAACGTTGAGATCACGAACGGCACCGGGCAGGCGATGACGAACGTCACACTCCGTGCGGTGTGGCACAACTGGGACACGGTCTTTGCCTTGCAAAGCGCCACTGTGAGCGGCAAAGATGCGCAGACTCGCTGGCTGCTGGGCATCAACCTGGAAGTGAGCCTCCCGCAACCCTTACCCCCGGGCGAGAAGACTGGTATCTCGCTGGACTTCACGCTCAAGCCGCGCCCTATCGGCGGGCGCACAGGCTACGACAGGTCGAACGACATCCTCAGCTTAGGGGATATGTTGCCTACGGTTGTGCCCTGGGAGAATGGCGGCTGGTCCTTTTACCCTTACTCTGACCTCGGCGACCTCGGCTATTACCCGGTGAGCGATTACGACGTGGAGGTCTCTTCTGCCGGCAGCGAGCGGCTGGTAGTCGGCGGCACGGGCCAGATCACAACTGTGAACCAGGAGCGCACAAGCTGGCGCTTCCAGGCGCAGAGAGTTCGGGACGTGGCTTATCTGGTTTCACCCCGTTTCGTCAACCCTCTGGACGACCCTTCTATGACCCGGCAGGTGGGCAGCGTAAAAGTGTTAGCCTACTTTTTGCCGGGGCACCGGGCGCAAGGGCAGCGGCAGCTCGATCTTGTCACCCCCTCTATCTCCTGGTTCAGCAGCCGTGTAGGGACCTATCCATTCAGCACAGACACTGTAGCTGAGATGGGCATACCACTCGACCCAACTGACAACTATGCCCAGGAATACCCGATGCTTTACCTGATACCCACCTCGTGGCTCGCGCTAGGCGTCACTCCAGGCAAGTGGACGTGGTACACGCCTGTGCATGAGACCGGACACCAATGGTTCTACTCGACTGTCGGCAATAACCAGTTGACCGACCCCTGGCTTGACGAGGCGATGACCACATACATGACGACAGAATATATACGGGCCAACTACCCGGACCTTTACGCGCAATCCTGGGCCTCGATGACGGCGGGCGCTCAAAGCCTGCGCCCCGTCTCTTCAGGGGTCTTCGGCGGCTTCACCAGCGAGAACCAGTACAGCTACACCATCTACGACACCGGCGCAGTGATGCTCAACAAAGTACGCCAGGCGATGGGCGACACGGCCTTCTACGCCGCAATACAAGACTACTATAAGAGCTATTCTTTCAAGATAGCCACGCCCGCCGCCCTGACAGCAACCCTGCAAAAGCACGCCACCACCGACCTGACGCCCATCTTCGCGGCTTATCTGGCGCGTTAGGGCGGGCAAAAGGTTAAGCCACCCAGAGAGGTGGCACCACCAATGCCCTGTACTTACCGTGGCTCGGCGGTCACCATGATCATGCGCCGTCGCTGGTAGGTTCAAGAGCCTGCGCGAGAGCTGCCGTATCTGGTTGCGCCCGAGCCTGCTGGCCCACAGTGTGATACGGCTGCGCGTTTGTAGTGCGCGTAACATCTGAACCGCGCATCTTCCATGCCATAAAAAGCATTGAGAGGGGACACATAGCCAGCAGTAAGAGCGGCAAAATACCCCATACAAGCTGTGGCGCGACTAGCCAGGCGGCTAGCCCCACAAGGGCCAGGCCGCCGACAACCCGCGGATTTATGCACATCCCGAGCATACGCAGCATATCCAGTGCTGGCGTCCGTCTCTTACCAACACGCGGCGATTCCGCTTGCGGAATCTTCGTGTCTTCGTTTTCTTCTCCCATCGATTCAGGGCTGCCCACGCCGGCGATATTGGTCAAGGAGCCTGCGCCAGGTGATTGTTGGTGGCGTCCCATGAACCACATCATGAGTCCCATCATAGCAGCGCAACTAGCCAATGGCAGTAAAAAGAATAACTCTTTCATGCTCAATATCCCTCCTGGTGTGAATAACTCAATTGTGCCTGTGTGCCCTACTGTAGTGGCGCAGCTTGGGCTAAGGCTTCACTAAAAAGCGGAGTGTAAGGGTTTGCTCTGGGGCCACAGGGTCGTTTGACTTAACTCGCAGCAATACGTCCTGCATGCCGGGCATTGGCTTGTCGAAGCTTACAACGATAGTGCTTGATTCTCCAGGATTGATGGTCGCCGAACTGGCGACAGCTTTGACCCCTCAGGTTCAGGTGCCGCCGGGGCGAGGCGGCTCAGGGTTTATGTCCGTAATCTGGAGCGGTTGATTGCCTGAGTTGGTGAACTGCCAGCGATACTCCATTGGGGTGGCATAATTTATGGTGCCGAATTGGTGCTCTGTCTCCTGAAAGCTGAGCCTCGGCCCACCACCGCCCGCTTGCCCTTGTCCGCCGGACCCGCCGCCCAAATCGCAGGCGGTGAGGCCCAGGAGCACGGCAAAGGCAGCAACAAGAGCGAACAGCAGGCCCCCGTAGCCTATGATCGGGGGTGAGGTTGTCCACCTTAAAGTGTTCCTCTTACGCATCTTATACCTCCTCTATCTAATCATTTACCCGGGTCTACTTCTGACCCGACCATGTGGTCCCACCGTCCTCACTTCGGAAGACCAGCCCCTCCCGACTTTTGGCGTTCACAGCCAGTATCAGTTGCGGGCGAGCAGGGCTGATAGCCAGCGCTACGGCATTATCTCCAGGGTAGGTTGTCTTTTTCCATGTAGCTCCAGTGTCCGTGCTTTTGTATAGACCTCCCTCCACTCCTGCGTATAGAGTACTGCTTGTTTTGGGGTCCACAGCTACTGCATATATGTTACTTGAGACCAGATCGCCTCCCGCCGGCGCCCAGCTTTTCCCGGTATCGCTGCTACGTAGCATCCCGGAACCCATGCTCACCGCATAGAGAGATATGGGGTCGCCACCCGTCGCCAGCGACATCACGTCGGGCGGCATCTGGCCGCCAGTAGTTTGCCAGGTGCTACCACCGTCACTGCTCTGCAACACTCCACTGCCCACAAGATAAGCGAAGAGGCGATTACTGCCGTCGGTAGCGGCAGCGAAACCGTGAGTGTCGGTGCCTGGAAGATTGTTCTCGACCGGACGCCATGTTGCACCGCCATTCGAGCTTACTTGAAATATATCGTGGCCCGCCATGTACATCTGCTTTGAATTGGTAGGGTTCACAACTATGCCCATCGCGTCGAAGTCTTTCTTGTCAACCAGAGTGGTCCACGTCTGCCCGGCATCATTGCTGCGCAAGATGCCCCCATGATGGCCGAAGAAGACTGTATTGGGGTCCTCCGGATTGAAGACAAGGGCGTGGTAATCCGAAGTGCCCAGGGTAGAGATAACGCCACCATTCCCCCCGCCTCTGGGCAGCAAGAAGAAGAGGAGCACAACCGCCAGGAGTGCGGCAACCACGCCAATGATGAGGGATCGCCTCTGTCGTTTTGGCATACCTCGCCGGTAAGCGGTTCGCCCTGCCTTCTGTTTCGTTTGCATCCCCGGGCTACCGGGGCGTATTGTTGTGGCAGTTTTGGCACGCTGTTTGGTCTTCTGTGACATCTAATAGTCTCCGTTGTGCTTTCTGGATAACCGACATAGCAAGGTTAATTCACAATGGTGTAAAGGCCACACCCGGCACAAAGCAGCAGGCACCATATCTACCTGTTACTTACCATATACATGTGGATGGATCAGGTGAGAGCGACCTTGCCCATTATATAAGAGCGTGGTATACTGAGTCAAGGTACTGTGGTGGTGGGTACCTAGAAACAGCATAGGAGAGTGTCTAATGCTCTGTGCAATCAAGTGGCCTATAGAATTGTGTGATGGGCGGTAATGGCATGATGAGTGGGATGATGGGGTCCGGCATCTACTGGTGGCTTTTCGCAGGATCGGTGATAGTGGTGATAACAGGTATCGTACTGCTTCTTGCCTGGCTTTTTGGCCGCAGTGCGAGCCGTGCACGCGTCACAAGCGAGGAAACCCCGCTGGTTATACTTCAACGCCGCTACGCGCAGGGGGAGATTGGCCCCGATGAATACGCTCGTGTCCGTTCGGATTTACTGTCTAACGCCAGTGCTCCGGCGGGGAACAAGGAGAATACAGAATGAGAAATCGCACTTTATTAGTCGCCGGCCTGGGGTTGCTCTTCTTTGGGATAGCGGGTATGGTATTGGGCGGGGTGGGGGCCTTTGCCTCAGCGCCCACTTCTATGATAGCTGGGCCAACGGCCCAGGCAGCTACGACACCCAGCGCTGCCCCAAGCCCGTTCATGGGCACCTCGGACCCCAACGCCGAGTACGATCTCCGCTTTATTGATGAAATGAGTATGCACCACCAGGGTGCTATCATGTCGGCGCAAGTGATGATAGGAGGGTCCAAGCGGCCTGAGCTGCGAGACCTGGCAAGCCGAATAGAGAAAGGGCAGCAGAAACAGTTAGACCAGATGCAAGCCTGGCGTAAGCAGTGGTACCCTAATGCGCCCAAGCCCACTATGACTACGGATATGATGGGGGCAGGTGGCATGGGCAGCGCGAGTGGCGGCATGATGAGTGGGAGTTCTAATAGTGGTATGATGGGCAGCATGATGGTAGATATGATGGGCGGGCAAGACGCCTCCGACCGGATGTTCCTGCGGATGATGATCCCTCATCACCAACTGGCGATTGACATGGCGCAGGATGCCCTGAAGAACGCCCAGCGCGCTGAGCTTAAGACCCTGGCACAGCAAATCGTTAACGACCAATCTGCCGAGATAAAGGAGATGGAAGGCTATCTTCTCACATGGTACGGCGAACCCTCGACACGCGACACAGCCCAGAGCATGCGCGAAATGATGCAGCGCGTGTGCAAGCCCTAACCCCAAAAGCGGCAGAAGCAGGACATAGGTTAGTGCAATGCGCAAGTGCTCAGAATAGGAGCTTGGGGTGAGCCTGGTATAGCCCCCTGACGGGGTACAAGGGCCGCCCCCCTCTCCCTTCATGGGAGAGGGGTTGGGGGTGAGGGTAGTCGGGAGTACACCCGCACAGGTACCTCTCGAACTTTGCTCCACTCTAATTCTGAACTCTTACACCCCTACCCTTGTTTGACAAACCCTTCACCCTGCGTTACAGTTTGGCTGTGAAGTCTATAGCGGCAACGGCTGCTCATCTGTTGCAATCCTCAAGGGCCAGACGTTGGCTGCAAGTCGCGCTGGTGGCGCTGGTTCTTCTCTTTTTCGGGCGCGCCTTCTACGAGGTGGCCCCCAGGCTCCTCTCTTACAACTGGCAACTCGACCCGACCTATCTCCTTATCTCACTGTTGATCATGCTGGCGCGTGGGCCTATCGGCGCGTACGGCTGGTGGGCCATTGTGCGAAGGCTTGGCTATCCCCTTACATGGGTGCAAAGCGTGCGCCTCGTCTCGATATCGAGCGTGGCGGGTTTCGTCCCCGGCTCGATGTGGCACGCCGTCAGCCGCGTCTACCTAGCCGATAAAGAAGGCATACCACGCCTGACAAGCGTTGTGAGTATGGGGATAGAAACGATGATGGTGCTGCTCGGTGCGCTTATCGTGGCTTCTCTGAGCCTGATAGGGTGGCATGATGCTCCTGTCTGGGGAGGGCTGGCGCTGCTTGTGATTATGTTCGCGCTGATCCTGCAACCGCAGCTTCTCTTTCGGGTGCTCAACTGGGCGTTAGTGCGGCTCAAGCGCAAGCCTGTGGAGGTGCAGCTATCGGCGAAGGATATGCTTATTCTCCTCTGGCCCTATCTGCTCAACTGGCTGCTCTATGGGGTAATGTCATTTGCAATCGTCGCTGCCCTTTATCCACAGCTTTCTATTGCCTACCTGCCTGTAACCGCAGGCATATTTACCGCCTCCTGGGCCGCAGGCTACCTGGTCATCTTTGTGCCGCAGGGCTGGGGTGTACGCGAAGTGATCGTCACAACAGTGCTGGCAGGGCTGCTGGGCTTGCCTGTAGCTGTGGCCGCAGGCGCTGCCCTCCTGTCAAGAGCATGGTCCATAGCCGGCGTAGCCCTCTGGGGAGCAATCGCCACGCTAGCGATCAGGGATTATCAATAAACCAGCCGATGAGACAGCAGCGAACAACTCGTAGCCCCGCCATGCATCACCCCATAAATGAGCGACAACGTAAGCTCCGCATACTGCATCTGATTTATGATGACATAGATAACCCCTGGGTTGGAGGCGGAGGAGCCAGGCGAACTATCGAGATTTACAGCCGCATCGCGCAACGCGGTCATAAAGTGCAGGTGGTTTGTGGAAGCTACCCTGGCGCACCAAAGCGACGATTAAGGCGCGGTGTCAGCTACCGCTATGTGGGATATCCGCGCTCCTATGTGCTGAGCAGGCTCACTTACATGCTGGAGGCCGTGCGCTTGATAAAGGGTGGTGGCTATGATATAGTCATCGAGGATGTGTCGCCTTTTTCACCTGTTGGCGCGCCGTTGTGGAAGAGGCATGTGCCTTCTGTAGCCAGCGTGCAGAATCTCTCCGGCATGCATGCAACCGCTAAGTATGGCATGATCGGGTTGGGGCCAAAGCTGGCGCAGAGGCCGCTAATCTCGCTCTTCAAGAACTTTGTCGCGGTATCACCGGGCATTGCCGCCGAGTTGCGCGGGATGTTGAAGGGTAAGATACAGGTGCGAGTAATCCCAAACAGCGCCGGAACGCCTTTGCAGGCAGATGGTGAAGCCACCAACCCTTATGGGCGGTATATCCTCTCCCTGGGCAGGGTTGACATTTACCAGAAGGGGCTAGACCGGCTGATTACCACCTTCGAGGAGGTGGCGCGACAGCTACCCGACCTACGCCTGCTAATAGCGGGCAGTGGCGTCGAGGAGCAGGTGCGCTTGCTGAGGTCGCTGGTGAATAAATCAGGCGTGAGCGAGCGCATAGAGTTGCTGGGCCAGGTGAGCAGCGATGAGGCGGCCAAGCTTATGAAAAGTGCCCTTGCCCTCGTTATGCCCTCCCGTTACGAGGCGTGGCCGCTCAGCGCGATAGAGGCAGGAGCGGCTGGAACACCTGTAGTGGGTTTCGATATAGTAGGCGTGAGGGACGCCGCGCCTCTCTTTCCGAAGGGTCACGGCCAACTGGTGGAGGCAGGCGACACAGCGGCCATGTCGGAAGCGCTGGTGAGAATCGCCACAGATGCAACTCTCCGAGCCAAAGTGGGCAGAAAAGGGCAGGAGTGGGCTAGCCACTTCACCTGGGACGCCCTGGCCGAGGAGCAACTCCGCTTTTATGAGGAGCTAGTGAGTAAATAACTTTCCAGCTGATTTTCAATCTCCCTATCGAGCGTGGCATCTTCATCATTTATGATCCTCTTTATTACTCGCAAACACCCGCCCTCCGTTGGTGGGATGCAGAAGCTAAGCCAGAGCTTGACCAAAGAAGTTGGCAGGCTCACACCCACCACCACCATCTACTGGGGCGGGTCCACTTTGTTTGTGCCTTTCTTCGTGGTTTATGCCTTCCTGCGGGCGGTCTTCACGATACCCCGCTCAAACCACGTCAAGCTGATACATCTCTCTGATGCGCTCCTCACCCCACTTGGCCTTGCACTTCGCACACTGCTTAGGGTACCTGTAGTAGTCACGGTGCATGGACTGGATGTAACTTACTCCAACCGCCTCTACCAGTGGCTCATACCAAAGTGTCTCCAGCGCATGGACAAAGTTATATGTGTGAGCAGTAACACCCGCCAGCAGTGTATCAGGCGCGGAGTACCTACTTCCCTCTGCGTGGTGGTGCCTAATGGGGTGAATATGCTGGAGTTTGGCGACCGCCAGTACACCGCGCAGGGGATGCGCAACCTCCAAATGGCAGCAGGTCGCCAGCTCCGAGGCCGAAAGGTCCTGCTCACTGTAGGCAGGCTCGTAGAGCGCAAAGGAGTAGTGCATTTCCTGACCGAAGTTATGCCGCGCATGATGGCGCAAAGGCAGGATATTTGTTATCTCATCATAGGGGAAGGCCCACAGCGCGACTTGCTTGAAACGCGGATTGCTTCCCTGCACCAGGAGGACCACGTTGTGCTCCTGGGGCGCGTAGATGACGACACGCTACGCGCAGCTTATCACGTAGCCGACCTCTTTGTGATGCCCAACATCCCGGTACAAAACGACATTGAGGGCTTTGGCCTCGTTGCGCTCGAGGCCGCCGCCGCCGGGCGCTATGTTGTGGCCTCGCGGCTCGACGGAATACCGGAGGCAATAGTACCGGGAGAGAACGGCATATTGCTCGACCCTCTGGACAGTAAAGCCTTTGCCGATACAATCCTGGACCTGCTGGCACACGACGAAAAGCGGATCGCCCTGGGTAAGAAAGCAAGGGAGTTCGTCAGAAACAGATATTCGTGGGACATCGTGGCGCGCCGGTACCAGCAAATTTTCATGCGTGTGATTCAAGCACAGCATGAGCAAAACTCCCACCTCCCGCCCGCAGAGACAGATCGCAACTCTCCACCAGCCCGCCCACAGGAAGGCGCAGACGCGCAACCCGCGAGCCGGGAGATAGAGGGGTGACCCCATCGCATCGAGTAGATGAGCAGCCTCGTATAGTAATCCTCGGCTGGTACGGCAGCGACAACACAGGCGACGAGGCCGTCTTGCAAGCAGTGGTCGAGGCTCTGCGCAAACGCGGCTATACTAACCTGTGTGCCCTCTCGGTAAACCCCACCGAGACAACATCCCGGCTTGATATAGATAGCGTGCCGCGCCTGCTGGGGATGCAAACATTGCGTGCCTTGCTTGATGCTGACGCCTTGATCCTGGGTGGAGGCGGCCTGATACAGGACGGTACCAGCCTGTATAATCTCCCTATCTATGCGGGGTATGTAGCGTTGGCACGCTTGTTACGCATACCTGTCATCGGCTGGGGCCTCGGTGTAGAGCCTGTATTTACCCAACTGGGCAAGTATCTCGCCCGCTTTATCTGCTCATCAGCTGTCTGTTTTAGCGTGCGCGATAATACTTCTAAGAGGCTCCTGCGACGTGCCGGCGTGCCGGGTGACCAGATAAAAGTAACCGCCGATCCGGCTTTTCTCATATGCCCTGACAGAGGTGCGACGGAGAGCAAAGCTCCAGAGAGACCTCTTGTGATATTCTGCATACGCAGCCTCTCGGATAACCACCCCGGCATCAATTTACATTATCTGCTGCCCGTAAGCGTGCGCCAGAAACTGAACATTGGCTGGCGGCCTCCGCCGGAGAGAGGTGCGCGTTTTGTGGAAGGAGTGGCCCGCGGCATTAAAGTCTGCGTTGAGGAGTTTGGCGCACGAGTAATCCTGCTCCCTCTCTGGCCTGGCCGCGATGATGCTATACTCGACGAAGTGAAGGAAGCAGCCATCGAGATGGGGGTTCCAACAGAAGCTATAAGGCGGTCAGAGATCGAGCAAAGACCTGACAGGATAGCAGGGTATATCGGCAGCGCCGATCTCCTTGTAAGTATGAGGCTTCACGCCCTCATCTTCGGAGCGAGACAGGGCGTGCCACTCCTCGCGCTATCCTACGCGCGCAAAGTACGCGGGCTGATGAAGCTCCTGGACCGGGAGAGGTGGGTAGTAGAAGTGGAGACGCGAAGCGCCCCGCCCGAAGAGATTGAGATGAAGCTGCGCCTGCTTTGGCAAGCACGCAAGCAGGAGTCACAGCTTGTGCGAATAGCTGCTATTCGCACAGTGGCACGTGCAGAAGCAGATGCTGATGAGATTGTGCGCGTATTGCAGAGCAGGGGTTGTGAACCGTACCGGCTCACTATTGATTGACAACGCCTGACCCCTGCGCTCTCTTGCGCGGGCGGCAAAAGAAGGCGAGATGGAGGACGTTTGCAGCAGTGATCAACAATGAACATGATAGCGCTCACGGCAGCGCCGGTTCGGGAACTGGAAGTGCGGCGGCTGAGGCACAAGCGACGGCTGGACCACGCCTGTCCGTCGTCATACCGATGTTCAATGAAGCCGAAAGAATGCGTAAGAGCTTGCCGGAGCTTCTTGCGTACTTCGAGAAGCAACCCTATCCGTGGGAGATGGTGGTCGTGGACGACGGGTCAACAGACGGCACGGCGGCGCTCGCTCGCCAGCTTCTAGGCGACCGCGCAAACATCAGGATACTGGCACAGAGACAGAACAGAGGAAAGGGTCACGCCGTGAAGGTGGGCATGCTGGCCGCAGCGGGCGAAGTGGTGCTTTTCTGCGATGCTGATCTCTCCACGCCGCCATCAGAGCTTGGGCGCTTCTGGCAGTGGTTTGATAGGGGCTACGACCTGGTGATAGGTTCGCGCAAGATGCACGGCGCAAATATAGAGCGCCACCAGCCCGCCTGGCGTGAAAGGCTCGGCAAGGTATTTACCTGGCTTACCAACACCGTAGCCACGAAAAATCTCTCTGATGTAACCTGCGGCTTCAAATGCTTTACCCATGCAGCCGCGCAAGAGCTATTCTCCCT
>JADMIH010000285.1 GCA_015478675.1 Chloroflexota bacterium
GGGAGAGGGGCATGGGGTGAGGGAGGGACGCCCCTGCACCCCTACTCTGAACGCTTACAGGGCCTGGGGGTTGGCTCTGTTCAAAGTCGGCTTTGGATGTGCCGTCTCGGTGTTATCATTCTTCACTGCATTCAGAACGGCGGGCCGTAGAGTGGGGTAGTGCTTCCCTGCCGTTTTCCACTTTGAGTGGACCCTGCAACGGTCGCTGACTGCCTTGACCCTGGTGCGCCTCTTGCAGTAAACTAAAGGTAGCCACGCGCCCGGCACAGTCCTGCACAGTCCTGCACAGCCTGGCATATGGCTTGAACACAGGCGATGAAGCTCGCCGCGTTTGTCTCTTTGATACCCCCGTTGGGGTCGCTGAGAGCGACCGCATGGATAAGTTCCTGATGGCTTCTACTCTGCATGGCGCAGCGTAGGAGCCTTTCTGTTTGTCTGTTGAGGAGTTACAAATGAGAGCAGGGGTAGAAGGCGGGAAGATGGAGGAGACGCAGGAGACGCAGGAGACGCATGAAGGTGCAAAAGGCGCAGAGAGTACGGCGCGTGCGGCTATCAATCCAAGCCAGGCGCAGGGCTTGACCGTTGCTCTACGAATGTTGGAGCGGATCCTCTTTAGCCTGGAAGACCTTTACTGCGACAACGGCGAGACCAAAGAAGGTATCATGTTATCTCTTGCCAACCCGCTGAGCCACGAGCAACGGTTGCATCTTGAGCAGATGACCGAGCAGGCCCGCGAGATCACCCGGGTACTGTCTGAACGTTTTGGGCTAAAGCATGAAACGGCAGACCTGCCCAGGGAGATACACGGACGGCTGGCCGAGATGTGGGCAGCCCTCGAAGATGCCAGGTCTCACAAGCTGCGCCGCTACGGTCCTGTTGATGCGAGACTTGCCGCCCTGCTTGACCCGGGCATCGAAGAGCTTATCGAGATCGTGCTTGCAATGGACGACGAAATATTTCACCCCAGGCACGAACTCGCCGGAGTGGAAGTGGGTGGGAGTATAGCGGGAGGGACAGAAAAGCCGGAGGCAAAGGAGATAGAGAGCAACCATGACGGTAGACCCTGATGAGAGTACAGGAACGGTCGCAGAGGCTAATCCGGGAGCAGGTGCAAGCGAAGGTACGGGGGCCGTTGCTGGCCCAGGAGCGGCCGCGCCAATGGAAGCTACAGCCTTTAACCTGCTGGATGCTATGCGCCAGCCGGGGTGTCCTATCTGCAAGCTGGTAAGTAAGATGGTTTTCAGCTATCTGGACGGCATCTCATACGAGAGTGTGAACGATCCAGGCGTGCGTGAGGAGCTACAGAGATCGCTGGGCTATTGCGCGATGCACGGCCAGCAGTGGCTTGGCATGAGGGACGCTCTAGGCACCGCGATCATTTATAAGGCTGTTCTGGAGCGCGTGCTCAGAACGCTGCAAGCTCGAGTGGCGCCAATGAGCGAGGCAGATCGTGGCTGGCCTGTGTTGGGTGCGACGGGAGAAAGCAGCCTGATTGACCGCTTACAAAGCTTTCTGGGCAGCGCAGGTGGTGAGCATAGCGGCACCGAACCGGGGAGCACCCTGGCGAGGGAGTTAGAAGCTGAGGCTCCCTGCCCGGCCTGCGATTACACAGTAAAGCTTGAAGAGAGCATGGCAGATGCATTCGCGAAAGGCCTCGCCCACCCTCCGTTTATGGACGCATACCGCCATCATGACATGGGTTTGTGCCTGCCTCACTTCCGGCAGGTGTTACGCCTCGTGAGTGCGCCCGACCTGCTCCATGCAGCTGTGCAGGTGCAGGAGGCCTGCCTGATGCGAACCTGCACGGAGTTGGCGGAGGTGATCAGGAAGCACGATTATCGCTACACGGGTGAACCCAGGAGCGAGGAGTTCCGTGCCCCGGCTCGCAGTGTAGAGCAGGCATGGGGTACCCTACCCACACACCTGAACTTACCGTCGGATGCCCGACATGCGAGGAGCTTATGAGCCAGCAACCTGCAACTGTACCAGGTGTACAAGGCGCACCTGGTACACAGGGCGCACCCGGGAAGATCCCTCCTGATGTCGCGAAGAGAACTGCGCTCAAGTTCGTCCTGATGGTAGGGATCATGAGCTTCTTCGCGGACTTCACCTACGAAGGCTCTCGTAGCATCATCGGGCCGTATCTGGCAGGTCTAGGGGCAAGCGCACTAGCAGTCGGCGTTATTACCGGCTTCGGGGAACTGCTCGGATACGGGCTTCGACTGGTTTCGGGCAGGTTGAGCGACCGGACGGGCGAGTTCTGGCCGATCACGATCGTTGGCTACATAGTGCAGATGGCTTCGGTGCCTCTGCTCGCTCTGGCCGGTAGCTGGCAGCTCGCTGCTCTGTTCATCATCCTTGAGCGGGTGGGTAAAGCTACTCGCAACCCTCCACGCGACGTGATGCTGTCGCATGCGGCGGGGCAGATGGGTTACGGCTGGGCTTTCGGGGTGCATGAGGCGCTGGACCAATTCGGCGCTCTATTTGGCCCACTTGCTGTGGCAGGTGTGCTCGCGCTCCGTGGGGAGTATCAACTGGCTTTCGCGGCCCTGGCGATCCCAGCCCTGATAACGCTCGCTCTGCTGATAGTGGCTCGCCTCCTCTACCCCCACCCTCAGGAGATGGAGACCAACCCGCCTAATGTGAACGCTACCGGCCTCCCTCGCGTCTTCTGGATATATCTCTCAGGCGCGATGCTGGTGGCTGCGGGCTTTGTGGACTTCCCTCTCATGGCCTACCATTTCGGCCAGACTTCCACTGTACCAGGCACATGGATTCCCATCTTCTATGCCATAGCTATGGCAGTTAGTGGGGCAGGCTCGCTCGTGATGGGACGCCTCTTCGACCGAGTGGTCATCTCGATCCTTGTGCCGTTGACGCTGGTGTCGGCGCTGTTCGCACCTCTCGCCTTCCTGGGGGGCTTCTGGGCAGCGCTCGTAGGCATCGCGCTCTGGGGCCTTGGAATGGGCGTTCACGAGTCTATCATCCCAGCGGCTGTAGCCTTGATGGTACCTGCCAACAGGCGCGCCTCGGCATACGGCCTCTTTACGGCGGGGTATGGCGTATTCTGGTTCCTGGGCAGCGCGCTTATCGGCTTCCTGTACGGCGTCTCTCTGACAGCCCTCATTGCCTTCTCTATCGTGGCGCAACTCGCCGCGGTGCC
>JADMIH010000027.1 GCA_015478675.1 Chloroflexota bacterium
TGACACCTGATAAGTAGCGGACCATGTTTGCCGCTTGCACGTCTTCGGCGTTATCGATCCAGAGTGGGAAAGCCGCCGTTTCGCTGGTATTCTCCACATGGTCAAAGGGCGGAACCACCGATACGAGCAGCAAAGTAGCACCGAACCGAGCAGCCAGCACCTGCGCCCCCTCCAGAGCTTGCTCGGCGAAGCGAGAGCCATCCAGAGGCACCATGATGCTCTTGTACCACTGCTTCTCGCGCACAGAGGCCACGCGGGCCTGGGGGCCTGCCGAGGCAGCCGTACTCACGGGGCCTTCGGCAACGGAGATGTCTTTCTCGAATGCCCTGACCAGTAAGAGCGGCACCGGCGAAGAATGAAGCACCCTTTCGGCTACACTTCCCATGATCCAACGGCGAATGCCAGTGCGTCCATGTGTAACCATGGCAATCATGTGCACCTCGGGATGCTGCTTCGTGTATTCGACAATATTACCGGCGGGATCGCCCTCCAGTACGATTGTATCTGCGCTTACCCCTTGCCTGCTCACAGCGTCCGCGAGGCCGCGCAGGTACTCCCGCGCACGGGCAGGCTCCTCCTCCCAGGCGTCCCAGGTCGCTGGTGAAGGCACTACGCCTACACCCATTGGATCATAAAGGACAAAGGATGGAACCACCTGGAGCAGCGTAAGCTCGCTCGATGTTGCTTGCGCCAGCCTGATTGCATGGGGCAGAGCCATTTCGGCGAGCCCCGAGCCGTCAAGGGGAACCAGGAGCCTGTTACCTTTACCGACCCCGCCCGCGCTACCAAGCGCCATGAAACTTCCGATAGATCTGTCCGATATTGCATCTATTTCCACCTGAGTACCCTCCTTGTTGGACCCTTATTCAAGGCAATTCTTATCGCGGCATATGGCGACTTCTCACACTGTGCGTACCGCGCTCGCTCCTTGCCGGAAAGTGATGATCAAGAGATTGTATTGAATAGAACCTTGAACTCGGTATTCCGGTAATGAAGACAAAAGCGCATATCTTACAATTCAAGCGTAAGGGATGAAGTTATAGATGGTGCTAATTTTGTACTAAGCTTTCATTAAGATCGATGGGACACAGAACTGGAGTGCAAACATTCACCACAGAGATAACCGAGTTTTGGGATGAACTGACAGCTCTTACAGCAGAGGAGATGCGCTGATTATCCTGGAAGGAGGGAACTCAGGTGGGGTTCGACATGGGTCACAACAAATCCTCGGCAAATGCCGCACGCCAGGGTGGGCCACCGGTCACGAATCAATCGGGAACTTGAGCTATAAGATCCGCAGGGGTACTGGAGCCGCGTGGGCCGCAAGCTCGTCTTGGGCGCAACACGCCTCTGACTCCCCGACCCCGTATCCCTCTCCGTCTTCTTCCCTTTCGTCGTACTCCCCGGTATTTACAAGCAGGACCGGCACGGTCGCCCGCCGCACCACCTCCGTCGCTACGCTGCTCACCCACAGGCGATGGAGACCTCGGTTCTGCTTCGCATTCAGGCCGTGGCTCGTCATGACGATAAGGTCTGCATGCGTCTCCTCGCTACTTCGTACGATTTCCCCTGCGGGATCACCGTGAGCTATCCTCGTCTGTACCACGTGCCCCTGGCGTCTGAGTTGCTGCGCCGTCTCTTGCAGATAGAGGTAGAGATTCAGGCTGTTGGCCTCGCCCCACGCCGCCTGCTCCTCCTCTATGCCCCGCTCGTGCCGCTCAGTCTCTCGTGTCCCCTGGGTCCGAAGTAAGGTAGCGACATCGCCAGTCGTTTTCGAAGGATCAGCGTTGGGCACCACAGAAAGTAGCACTAGCGTAACTCCTGACCCCTCGATCGGGTTGTCCGGATTGTTCGGGTTGTTTCGGACCCCACTGAAGGTATATGCGAGAACCTGGCAACGTCGAAGAGCCTGTTCGGCAAGAGGGGAGCCGTCAAGAGGCACCAGAATCGTACGGTAGGGCGGGTGAGGCGGGTGCGGTGTGGTCGAGCCCGATACCTGTAAAACAGTTTCACTGTCCGGACTGACCAGCAGCAGAGGCACCGGCGCACTCCGCAACAGCTCCTGCACCACGCTGACGCTCCCAAAGAGTGGGTGGCTGATCCCCTTTCCGTAATGCGTCGCAATCGCAATCGCAGAGATACTCGCATCTTGCCTTACCTGACTGACCACCGTTGCAGCCGGGTTTCCTTCCACTGCTTTGAAGTAGACGACAAGTCCTTGCGACCTGAGAACAGCCGCAACGCCCTCCAGATAGCTTCGCGCTGCACACAACCGTTTCCGTCGGCGCCTAGCCAGGGCAGGAGCAGATATGCCCCACGCCCCTGTTGAGACCACCTCAACGGGAAGGAGCACTTGCAGCAAGGTCACCGAGTTGCAAGTAGCTCGGGCTAGGGCCACCGTGTCAGGTAGGACCGCTTCCCCCAGAGGGGAGCCATCAAGTACTGCTAAAATACGTCGCTGCATAACTTTCCTCCCGATTACAATCCGTTCTAGCACTCCGTGATAAGTACTTCTCCGGTGCGTGGCTGCATCAGGGAGTGCAGCGCCCCTGTGGGCACTGCGTCAGGGTAGCACTTTTCGAAGCATGTCTCAGCTGCCCGGCCTAATAGTGCGTCGCTCCTGGGCAGTGCTGTTGGTTTAGAAATTCGGCACGGCATAGGTCAGAGGCTAGCGGGCATTTGTTCGGCCACAACTCCCTTTGCACTGATCATGACGGCTAGCTCCTCGTTCCGCTGCCTCCGCTGCTCCCGCTGCTCCTGGCAGGCCGCCATCTGTGCCCGCACGAGCAGCACCGGGAGCCTTGCGTCTTGCGTTACCTTTTGGACTACACTTCCACCCAAAAGGCACCGAAGATCGCTGCGGCAACATGTGGACATCACTATCAGACCTGCCCTGGCATCAGCAGCGAATCGCAAGATTTCCTCGGCCGGGGCGCCATGTGCCGCCTCGGCTCGCACGGCGAGTCCGCTGGACCTGAGAGCTTCGGCAGTTTTGGATAGATAATCTCGCCTCCGCTCTCCCTGGCCGGGGCGATAGCCGTCGTCAGCCTCAGAGCCTTTTTTGGATGGATCTCCAGTCTTCTCGGCGACACGGACTGTGTCCATTGTATGTACTATATGCACGGCATGCTCCACGTCGCCCACGTGCGGAACCGGCATCACAGAAAGGAGCAGCAATGACGCCCCCATAGCCCGGGCCAGCATCTGCGCTTGCGCAAGCGCCTGTTCGGCAAGTGCGGAGCCGTCAAGGGGTACTAATATAGTTTCATAGGCTCGCCTGTAAAAGCGCCCTAACGAGCCTATATTCTCATCAGGGTGGACGAGCAGGATTGGCACTGAGGTCCCGAGCACCTTTTCGGTGACGCTACGATTGAAGGATCGATCCGCGCCCATGCCGCGGGTCGCCATGACAATCGTCCAGATCGAGGGATCGTTCTCTGCCCTCGAGGAGATTACGGTGGCGGGATCTCCCTCGAGTATCTCTGTTTGCACCGGCAAACCCTCGTCCTGTATATCTTCGGCAGTTGCCTCCAGGTAACGATGCTGGAGGGAGCGTCCATCTCTGTGGTCTCCGTTGTCTCGATGGCGCCCATGCATTGCAGGCGCCCGTGCTGCTCGCGATAAGCTTAAGGCATAGGAATCGGCGGCCGGTGGGGTGACATGCAGAAGTATTAGTCTGCTGGATGTAGCTCTGGCCAAAGCCACTGCGTGCGGCAGAGCCATGTGCGCGACCATCGTGCCGTCGAGCGGCACCAGAATCTGCTTTTTCATTGTTTGCTCCTTTTACGGTTGTCGGTCGCAAGCGGTGCAGACTACCGTTACAACCAGGAATCGGCCCGTTATCTTCCGGCGCATGCCGGGAACTAGTACGTCCTTGATCCAATGGCCTTGCCGCGACGCTCGGCCACCGGCTCCGGCTGGGACCGGTTATTCTGCGCGCCTGGCCAGATCGTCCCCTCGTTAGTCTGGTCCGCCAGCTGTTGTCGCTGTACCTCCGAGCTTGCTTCTACCTTTTTCTCTGCTGCCTCTGCTGCCGGTACCCGTACGCCTACCAGGAGCACTGGCAGCTCTGCGGTATGCGTGACCTTCATTGCCACACTGCCCAGCCACAGGCGCTTCAGACCGCTCCGACCGTGCGTGGCCATTACAATGAGGTCTGCGCCCGCTTCGCGGCCGGCTCGAAGGATCTCCTCCGCCGGATCCCCCTCGGAAAGCCGGGTTCGCACGGTTATTCCTGCATCTTCAATATCGAGGGCAACGTCGGCCAGGTAGGCGGCCAACCGCTTCCTCTCACGCTCGTTCAGAACTTCTATCCGGCGCATGGTCTCAGCGCGTCTTGCCACGATAAGGTCTCCGACGGCATTAGCCACCGAGAGCAGGAGCAGAGACGCTCCTGTGGCAGCCGCCAGCGGTTGCGCCTGTTCGAGCGCTTGTTCAGCCAGCAGAGACCCATCCAGAGGGACCAGGATAGTACGGTAGGCGGGCAGGTCGGCAACGGACAGAGAAACCTCCATCTCAGCGTCGTCCGCCGCGGGGCGTATAAGCACGAGCGGTGTGGGGGCTGCGTGCAGTATCTTCTCGGCAACGCTACCCAACAGCCAACGGCTTAGCCCGCTCCTGCCATGCGTCGCCATAACGATCATTGATGTTTGGGTGCTCTGTTGGGCGTGCAAGATGATCTGCTCTGCGGCCTCGCCTTCCACCATCCTGGTCTGCACAGTGGTGCCATCGGCCTCGAGGCGTCCGGCGATGCTCGCCAGATATTCTTGGGCTATACCTAGCATCTTCTTATGATACGTCCAGGTGGTCGATTCGATCGGAACAGCCCAAACGAGTGGATTGACCCCCGGCGGCGGTGTAACCACCCAAATCAGGGTCAGCCCACTGCCGATGGCGCGGGCCATAGCCGCGGCGTGCGGCAAAGCTTGCTCTGCCAGTTTTGATCCATCCAGTGGGACGAGTATTTGTCGTTGCATTGTTTTTCCTTTCTGGAACCGTCTGCTGTTATCAGCTTGCCTCTGTTATGCGTTTCTATGTGATATCTTTACTCTATGATGTTCTATAGCCGCTCGAGGCCACCGGACTCGCGTCCGGCTCACGGGAGGCGTAACACCGGCACCTTAGCGCTTCGTCTGCCCACCTCGGCCACCGTCTCCGGAGGGGTCTGGGTGCCCTGGAGCTCCTCCGGGTTACCTGCCACACGTTTGTTTGAGCGCTGCCCGGGCGAGGCCGCTTCCTTTACCGGGACTAGCAGCACGGGCAATCTCGCCTCCTGCACTACCTTGAGCGCCACACTCCCGAGCAGCAGGTCCTGTAGCCCGTGCCCTCCCCTGATACTTCGTGAGGCGCTCTGGGTTGGCATGATGATTATGTCCGGCCCTAGCCGGTCGGCTTCGACTACTATCGCCTCAGCGGGGTTACCCTGCGCTATCCGCGCCTCTACCTTCAGTCCCGCGACCCGCAAAGCATCCGCTGTCTCCGCAAGATAGCAGGCTGTGCGCTCGTTCTCCACCTGCCAGGCATCAGCGTACAACTGGAGACTGGCGGCTCCCAGGTAAACGGCCATGCCCGCAAGCGCTGGTACGGCCGCAACGAGTACCAAAGCGGCTCCTGAGGCCACTGCCAGTAGCCGCGCCTGTTCGAGCGCCTGCTCCGCCGGCGTGGACCCGTCCAGGGCGACCATGAGCGTGCGGTAAGTCGCAGGGTAAGCGTGCCGCGCCAATTGTTGGTCTTCATCGGGGCGAATAAGTAAGAGAGGTACGGGAGACGTCTGCAGCACCTTCTCCGCAACGCTACCGAAGAACCAGCGTCCCAGCCCGCTGCGTCCGTGCGTGGACATCGCGATGAGAAAGATGCTTGGGTCCTGAGAGACCTCTGACGCTATTACCTTCGCTGCATCGCCCTCTCGCACTCGGCTCTCTACTTCGACCCCTTCCACCCTCAATCCTTCTTCCACGCTCGACAGATAGGTGTGAGCCCGCGCAAAGTCCTCCTTATGACCCTGCGACAGTGCTGAGCGAGATGTGCTCCACGTCGCGGAGCGGGTATGCACCAGTGGAGGAACGACCTGCAGCAGGACCAGTGAACTGGAGGTGGCGCGGGCCATGGCTGAGGCGTCAGGTAAAACGTGCTCTGCCAGTGTTGAGCCATCCAACGGCACGATTATTTGTCTTAGCATCTGAACCTACTCCTTTCATTGCGTGAACCCTCAAGGCTCATACTCGCCGAAGCCGCCCTTGTCCGCATATGCCACCCGATCTCGCCTACACTCTTGAAGGCGGCTTCATAGCGGCGCGCCCCGGTCGCATCGGCTGGGGAGCCAATGCACAACTACAGGCGTATCAGCCTACTCACTACTCAGGGGTGCCCCTTCATTTTTATTGTAGTTGGGAAGCTCTAAGATACAGACAGGGAAATACTAAGGTTCTATTAAGAATCGGGCGTCGGGCACACGAGATATGCGGGGCAACGACTCGTCCCCACTGCCCCTTGCTGCCACGTGCCTCCAATCCCGCAGTCTTGCGGGCACAGGCCGGAAAGCTGTAGCCTGCCGCGCCCTGCTGTGCCGGGCTGTGCCCTGGAACGTTTTATCTTAACGATATCTTAGTAATCCCCCCACACTATCGTTAAAGTTCGCACTCATAATGAAAGCATAAGGACGGCTCGGGATAGTGCTCGAGTTCACGTCCCATGTTACGCAACAGTCGCCGACGCGCTCACCACGCGCTACCTACAATTGAACTAACGCACAAGGAGAGACCAGCCATGCCCGGTTACGTCACGAATATTGAGGAAGAAACCATAAACAATAAACACTTCAGAAAGGTCCTGTTTACGGCACCCCACAGCCAGTTAGTGGTGATGAGCCTCAACCCTGGAGAGGAAATTGGAGAGGAGGTACACGACCTGGACCAGTTCATCCGCATCGAGACGGGCCAGGCCGAGATAATCCTGGGCGATGAAGCTCACCGTGTCAGTGGCGACTACGTCGCTGTTATTCCTGCTGGAACCAGGCATAACGTGACCAACGTGTCTCCCACTGAGCCGCTGAAGCTCTACACTATCTACTCTCCTCCCGAACACGAACCTGCCACGCTTCACAGGACCAAAAGGGAGGCTGACGAAGCCGAAAAAGTGCACAGATCAGACGAATTAGATCGTAGGTTGCAAACGCCAGCGTGACCTCCTACGCTTGGGCATCAGGGCCACACGCTGGAGCCAGGCTCCACCGGCTCAATTCATGCAGCATAATTCCTGTCCGAGTGTTGTTGCGCATCTGCCAACTCTGCGCATAAGCGTACTGCCCTGTAGAGGAAGTCGGAGACTTATCGCAGTTGCAGCCTCGCCGAAGCAGATGTTTCCCCGAGGGCATAGGGAAGAGCGAGGTAAAGGAACTTGCATCGCTGATAGCCGCACGGAGAGCAAAAGGCGCCCAAAGTACCGAGATCGGCGCCGACAGCAACGACTGGCACGATGACTGAACGTGGATGTGGTGAAACCGGGGTGGGGAATTGACAAATGTAACGGGGTGGAGTATATAGTAGTAGTAATAGCTACTACTAAGGATGGTCCGCATGAAAGACAAAGATACTGTGCAACTGCTTCAAAGGTTGGGGTTCGGTGATTACGAAGCGAGAGCTTATATCGGCCTCCTGCGGGGTGGGGAAATGACCGGTTACGAGCTTGCCAAAGTCTCAGGCATTCCCAGGGCCAATGTGTATGATGTTCTGCCCAGGCTTGAGGAGCGAGGGGCTGTGGTGAGAGTAGATTCTCCCTCAGGCGCTCATTACTCGGGAGTGCCCACTTCCCAGCTCATGCCCAGGCTCGCTGACAGGTTCAACGACGACCTTACCGCTGCTGAAAATGCTCTGCTTGACCGGGGAGAAGTCACCAAAGAGGATTACTCGTGGAACGTGGAGGGCTATCGCTCGGTGATAGACCATGCTCGCACACTGGTTGACGAGGCTGAACGTGAAATAGTGATGGCTGTGTGGCCGCAAGAGTCGAGAGCGCTATCCGACAACCTCGCAAAGGCAAAAGAGCGGGAGGTGTCCGTAACCACGCTTTGCCTTGCCGGGTGCGTGCAGGAGTGCGGGAACTGCCAGGGGAATATACACCGCTACCGTCTCTCGCCCGAGGAAGAGAGCCGTTGGCTCATTGTTGGTATCGACGGTAAAGCGATGCTCGCCGGAGAGATAGATAACCACGAGAACCACTCCACCACTATCGACGAGAATGACCAGGAGGCATACGCAATCCGTACCACACACCGAATGCTTGTAGAGCTTGGAGGGTGGTATGTGCGCAACAGCATAGCCCTTGCTACGTTGGTATCAGACCTGGGAGAGCGGCTTCCCGCCATGCTAAGTACACAGGCAGCCAGTGTGCTTTCCACACTGAGTAGTGGCGGGTTAGCGGGAGGCTGGCTGGAGCAGATGCGCTCCGCGCTGCACCGTCCCCACCTCGACCCCTTTCGTACTGAAGGTACTGTCGTACCGCAGGAGACCGGCAAAAAGTAAAGTATGGGATTTGGCAAACACAAGCATAAACATAGTTAAAGGAGATAAAGATGCCCGGTTACAAATATCTGATCATAGGCGGTGGAATGACCGCCGCCGCTGCCATAAAAGGAATACGCGAGGTAGACGCCAGCGGCTCGATAGGTCTGGTCGGCAATGAAGCGGACCCACCCTACAAGCGCCCACCCCTCTCCAAGAAGCTCTGGCAGGGAAAGCCCATAGAAACCGTGTGGAAGGGCATGAGCACGGATGGAGTGGACGGCCTTGATATGCACCTGGGGCATACGATTCAATCGATCTATCCCACAGAAAGGTACGCAGTCGATGAAGAGGGCACCCACTATACATATGAAAAACTCCTGCTTGCTACAGGGGGTACTCCGAGGCGACTGCCTTTCGGCGGCGACAGGATAATCTACTTTCGCTCGCTCGACGACTACAGGCATCTGAAGGCGCTCACAGAGTCACAGCAGCGCTTCGCCGTGATCGGCGGCGGGTTTATCGGCTCAGAGATCGCCGCTGCCCTGGCAATGAACGGCAAAGACGTGACAATGATCGTGCCCGAGCAAGGCATCGGGGAGCGCATCTATCCGCCCGATCTCGTGCAGCACTTGAACAGTTATTACGAACAAAAAGGTGTAAAGGTGCTTACCGGCGAGCGGGCCGTCTCCCTAAACCCACTAGATGAGACGGACGGCGCGCACGGAACGGGGGTCGCGTTCGAATTGAAACTGGGGAGCGGCCAGGTGATAACTGTTGACAGCGTAGTAGCAGGCATCGGCATCATAGTGAATACAGGTCTTGCCGAGGCCGCAGGGCTGCGCCTTGACAACGGAATAGTGGTGGGCGAGCACCTCCGAACGAGTGACCCGAATATCTACGCCGCGGGCGATGTAGCCTCTTACCCCGACTATATCCTGGGAGTACGACGACGGGTCGAGCACGAGGACAACGCTAATAGCATGGGTAAAGCAGCCGGGCGCTCCATGGCGGCCTCCGCAATGCAGTCCACTCCGGAGCCCTACCGACACACCCCCTTCTTCTACTCCGATATGTTCGACCTGGGCTACGAAGCGGTTGGAGAGCTTGATTCGCGCCTCGAAATGGTGGCCGACTGGAAAGAGCCATACAAGGAAGGCGTCATCTACTATCTGCGCGACGGCAGGGTGCGAGGCGTGCTCCTTTGGAACGTGTGGGGACAGCTAGAAGCAGCGCGCCGCCTTATCTCGGAGCAGGGTCCGTTCACGGCAGAAGCTCTATATGGCAGACTGCCCGCCGTCGCCAGCGTAACTGCCGCAGCCGGAGTAGTTGCCGAAGTAGGTGCCAAATGATACTCGACCTAGACTACGAAGAAGAGATCACAGAAGACTTCGTAACCAGCATGGACCTGCACAAGCGCTGCCTCTCGGACGAGCAGCTGCGCAAGTTCGAGGGCTATGCGGCCGAAATCTTCACCGCTTTCGGCATGGACATAAACACCCCCTCCACCGAGGATACGCCTGCCCGCTTCATCAACGGGCTGTTCGAGGCGACCAACGGGTACGACGGCGACCCCAAGCTACTCAAGGTGTTCCACACCGAGTGCCGTGGAGGCCCAGACTGCCGCCTCAGTCAGGTGATCGAAGGGCCGATAGAGTTCTACGCCCTCTGCGAGCACCACGCCCTCCCCTTCTACGGCAAGGCATACGTTGGCTACATCGCACACGAAGGCATAATCGGCATATCGAAGCTAACGCGCCTGGTGCGCCTCTTCGCCCGCCGCTTCACCGTGCAGGAGCGCATGGGCCAGCAGATCGCGGACACCCTCAACACAATGCTTGAGCCGCACGGGGTGGCCGTCTACCTGGAAGCCCACCACATGTGCATGCAGATGCGAGGGGTGCACGAGACGTCACCGCTCACGAGAACCACGTTCTGGCGGGGCGCTTATGACGATAACCCGGCGCTCAGGTCGGAGTTCTTCACCGCCTGCGGCCTGCAGCGATAGGAGGCCATGTGGTAACCGCATCAATATCGGGAAGGTTGGCAGTCAGTAAACCATTGCCTGAGGACTTCGTCCCCCCGTTTGAGACGCTATTTGACGTCAGCGAAGGGTTGGCGCTTCCGCTGCCTGCTGAGTTGGAAGACATCTACGGATCCCTGCGTTTCCCGGCTCCGCACGGGCGGCCATACGTCATCGGCAACCTGGTCACATCGTTGGATGGAGTCGTATCACTGGGCATACCAGGCCAGGCAAGTGGGAAGGAGATCAGCGGCTTTAACATGCACGACCGGTTGCTCATGGGCATCTTGCGGGCTGCTGCCGATGCCGTGGTTTCGGGGGCCGGGACGCTGCGAGCATCGCCCGACCACGTCCTGACCCCCGAGCACGCTTTTCCCTCGATGGAGGGGGCTTACCGGCAGCTCCGGGCTACTCTGGGAAAGGCCAGGGTACCTCTGAACGTTGTAGTCAGCGGCAGCGGCGACCTCGCCCCCGATCTGTCTATTCTCGGCGGTGAGGTGCCCGCGCTGGTTGTCACGACCGAGGAAGGCTTGCGCCGAATCACGCAGCCGGGCAAGCTTAGCAAGCAGGCTATGACTGAAGAGGTCACAGTAGACGCGGTGGAGAGCAGCGGCCCTCTTACCGCTAGAGCCATTCTGGACGCGATTACCCGCGCAGGCTACGACGGTCTGGTGCTGGTGGAGGGCGGCCCCCACTTGATGGCAAGCTTCTTTGCCGAAGGCTGCCTGGACGAGATGTTTCTGACCCTCTCTCCTCAGGTTGTGGGTCGGGACAGCAGTTGGCGGCCCGGTGGGCACCCCGCCAATCCGGAGCGCCCAGGGCTGGTTGCGGGACGGAGTTTGGCCCCGGAGCGCCCGGCATGGGGAAAGCTGGTAGGGGTAAGGCGGGCGGGAAGCCATCTATTCCTCCGTTACAAGTTTGGAGCGCCGACGTGGTCATGATCGATAGAGTTAGCGGAGGAGAGTGCGAACGCCCCGCTCCGGGTGGGCCGGGGATCGAGCCTCACTGGACGAGGAGCGTCAAGGACGCGATGGGCACCGCCTATTCGAGCTCAAGCCGCGTCTGGTACACCCTGGCTCGTGGCGTGCTGAACGAAATCTACTACCCGACTATAGACAAGCCCCAGATTCGCGACCTGCAGTACATGGTTACAGACGGCGAGACCTTCTTCCACGATGAGCGGCACGACATGGAGTCCCACGTAGAGGTGCTTTCAGAGCAGGGACTGGGTGTGCGAATAACCAGCGCAGACCCGGAAGGTCGCTATCGCATCCTTACGGAAGTCATCGCCGACCCGCACCTGCCCGTTGTGCTGGTGCATTCGCGACTGGAGGCGGAGCCTGACATGCTCTCCAGGCTCAAGCTCTTCGTGTTGTGCGCGCCCCACCTGGAGACCGGCGGTTGGGGAAACAACGCCAGGGTCGTTGAGCTATCGGGACGCAGGCTTTTTTGCGCCTACAGGAAGAAAGGTAACGAAGAGACTTGGATGGCCCTTGGCGCTTCCGTACCATTTCTCAGGTTGTCCTGCGGATACGTCGGGGTGAACGACGGCTGGACGGACCTCGCGGACAATTACCGCATGGATTGGGAGTTCGACTGTGCCCTTGACGGAAACATCGCCCTTACAGCGGAGATCGATCTCAGCCAGGGAGCCGAGTTCACCCTGGCGCTCGGTTTCGGCGAAGTCTTCCATAACGCCGTCAGCACGCTCTTCCAGTCGCTCGGTATCCCCTTCGCTACTCACCGGAAGCGGTTCGTGGAGCAGTGGGGACGCACCGCCTCTGAAGAAATGCGGCCTCTGGAGAAGGCTGCCCACGACGGTGGTAAGCTGCTCCGCAGTAGCCGGAGCCTGCTCCTGGCGCACGAAGACAAACTCTACCCGGGCGCAATCATCGCCTCGCTGAGCATCCCGTGGGGCAACGCCAAGGGGGATGATACGGGCCTGGGCGGGTACCACCTGGTGTGGACGCGCGACCTTGTCCAGAGCGCCACCGGCTTGCTCGCCGCAGGCAATACCGCTACCGCGCTGCGCGCACTAATCTATCTAGCCGCTTCACAGCAAGAGGATGGCGGCTTCCACCAGAACTTCTGGGTAGATGGGGAGCCCTATTTTCAGGGTGTCCAACTCGACGAAGTGGCGTTCCCGATCTTGCTCGCCTGGCGGCTTCAAGAGGCGGGTGCTCTCCAGGATTTTGATCCCTACCCTATGGCGATGCGCGCTGCAGCCTATCTTATCCGCCAGGGACCGGCTACTCCACAGGATAGGTGGGAAGAGGCGGGCGGCTACTCGCCCTCGACCCTCGCCTCCACCATCGCAGCGCTCATATGCGCCGCGTCGCTTGCGCGCAAGCGAGAAGACGAAGCAACGACGCGCTTCGTAGAAGAGTACGCCGATTTCCTGGAATGCCATCTGGAGAGTTGGACGGTGACCGACCAGGGGAGTCTCGTGCCCGGCATAACGCGGCATTACATCCGCATCCACCCAGTTGAGATAGGAAACGTTCAGCCCAACGAAGACCCGAACAGCGGGACGCTGCGAATTGCCAACCGAGCGGCATGGGATCGAGCCGACTTCCCGGCAAAAGAAATCGTAGACGAGGGCTTCCTTGAGTTGGTGCGCTATGGGATCCGCCGCGCGGCAGACCCGCTCGTGGAGGACTCACTCCGGGTGGTGGACGCGTTGCTCAAGGTCGATACGCCCTTCGGGCCCTCCTGGCGGCGCTACAACCACGATGGCTACGGGCAGCGCCCCGATGGCGGTCCCTACGATGGTTGGGGACAGGGTCGCGCCTGGCCGCTCCTCACCGGGGAACGAGGGCACTACGAGTTCGCGGCAGGCCGACCCGCCGAGCCCTTCGTCCGAACCATGGAGGGTTTCGCGCACGGTATCGGCTTGCTGCCCGAGCAGGTGTGGGACGAGAAGGACCTACCTCAATTGCACCTGCGTCGCGGGCGCCCTACCGGCTCTGCCGTACCACTCATGTGGGCTCACGCGGAATATATCAAGCTGCTCCGCTCGGTGCAGGACGGCCGGGTCTTTGACTCCGTACCGGAAGTGGCAGATCGTTATCTGGGCGCCGCTCCTCAGTTGCGGAAGCTCCACGAGCACTCTCTGATCGAGATTTGGAAGCCAAACCGGCAGGTAAGATCCGTACGGCCTGGGTGGACCTTGCGAGTCACGGCATCAGAGCCTTTTGCGCTCCGCTGGTCATGCAACGACTGGCGAGAGGTGGAGGATATTCGCTCCACCGGCACGGGCCTGGAGTTCGAGTTTGCGGATATCTGTGTTCAGCCCGGACAGCGCTCACCCATCCGTTTTACCTTCTACTGGCTGGGGAGAGAGCGCTGGGAGGGCCGTGACTACGAAGTGTTAGTAGAGCAATAGAGCAAAACTGAAAGGGGTAATGAAGCAATGGTTACTCAACTTCAACGATTGGCAGAGATGGGGCAAAGCCCCTGGTACGATGACATCCATCGCGGCCTTGTGAAATCAGGCAAGCTGCAGGCTCTCATCGGTATGGGTATACGCGGGGCCACCGTAAACCCATCTATATTCGAGAAGGCAGTGTCGGGCAGCGCCGATTATGACGACGAGATAAAAGAGCTGCTCGGGCAAGGACTCCAACCGTCTCAGATATATGAGCGGCTGCTGGTCGAGGACGTCCGTTCAGCAGCGGACCTCTTTCGCCCCGTTTACGACGAGACGGGCGGCCTGGACGGCTACGTAAGCATCGAGGTATCTCCTTACCTTGCCCATAATACACAGGGCACCATCGAGGAGGCGAGGCGCTTTTTCCGAGAAGTAGGCCGGCCCAATGTGATGATCAAGGTGCCGGCCACGGACGAAGGGGTGCCCTCGATACGAGCGCTCACAGGCGAGGGCATCAACGTCAATATCACGCTGATATTCGGCATAGACTACTACGAGCAGGTAATGGACGCCTATATAGGGGGTCTGGGTGACCGCAGGTCGAGAGGAGAGCCTATCGACAACGTGAGATCGGTTGCCAGCTTCTTCGTGAGCCGCGTGGACACGGAGGTAGATAAGCGCCTGGACGCGCTCATCGAGGCCGAGCAAAACGACGGGAAGAGTCAACAACTGCGGGAGCTGAAAGGCAAGGCAGCGATAGCCAATGCCCGCATGGCGTACCAGCACTTCAAGCGAAAGTTCTACGGCGAGCCGTTCCTCGATTTGCGAGCGGCGGGGGCCGCCGTGCAGCGGCCTCTGTGGGCCAGCACCGGAACCAAAAACCCCTCTTACAGCGACGTGATGTATGTGGAGCAGTTGATAGGCTCTGACACCATCAATACCATGCCCCAGGCCACCCTGGATGCCTTCGAGGATCACGGGCATGTGTCGCGCACCATAGATGGAGAGCAGTATTTTGAGGAGACGCGAGCCACTATGCAGGCACTAAGTGCTGTGGGTATCAACATGAAGGAGGTGACAGACAAGCTACAAGTGGATGGTATAGCAGCTTTCGCAAAGGCACTGGAAAGCCTCTACGGAGCTATCAGGCAGAAACAGACGGTAGAGACGGTAGAGACGGTAGAGACGGTAGAGACAGTAAGCGCTGAAAAAGAACAAAAAGCAGCGGGCGCTGGCTGAACACCGAATACAATAGATGTCCGCTCCATACTTGCGGACCCGGTAATCCGACGTGAATTTATTCAGAATTCGTCACACATAAAAGGAGACTAAACCAGATGGAAAGCAAAGTTAAGCTACTTGGACACCCTATTCACCCGATGCTGATAGTATTTCCCCTCGGGCTGCTCGCAATCGGTGTGCTCTTCGACATCATACGCATGTTCACAGGCAACGACGTTCTTGCCGCAGTAGCCTTCTGGAACATTGCCGCGGGGGTGGTTGGCGGCCTCCTGGCGGCTCTCTTCGGCTTTATAGATTGGCTCAACGTCCCGGCAGGCACAAGAGCTAAACAGGTGGGCCTCCTGCACGGGGGAGGAAACGTGGTAGTTGTAGCGCTCTTTGCTGTCAGTTGGCTGCTGCGGCTTGGTGAGCCCAACTATATACCGAGCACGCTCGCGTTTGTGCTGGGAATCGTGGCCGTACTCATTGCGCTGGTGACCGCCTGGCTGGGTGGCGAGCTGGTGTACAGGCTTGGTGTTGGCGTGGACGCCGGGGCCGGCCTGAACGCGCCGAGCTCTCTCTCAAGCGAGCCTGCTCAGGCCGTAAATACGCTCGATACGAGAGTGTAGCCCGCCTGGGGTGTGCCGGTCGCCGTCTTGTGGCTGACTGCAGCTAGGGATGCAGCGTTGGTAATCAGAATCGAGAGTACTGAGAGGCAAGACAATGCAAATTCAAGAACTTACGCCTGCTGGGATCTCCGGTGCGGACGATGAGGCCCGTACGGTCGATATGACGGATGTGGGACCGGCGCAAGTCGAGCGGTTGGCAGCGTTCGTACAGCGGGCATCATACGACGATATTTCTGAGGGGGCTCGCCAGGCACTCAAGGTCCGGGTGCTCGACTCTATCGCCTGCGCTGTCGGCGCACTGGACGGCCCACCCATACACATGCTGCGGGCCTATCTGCAGGAGATTGGCGGTAATCCTCTATCGAGCCTGATCGGGTCGGGAGGAGTCAAGACATCTCCCGAGGGGGCGGCCCTGTACAACAGCGCCCTCGTCCGATACCTGGACTTCAACGACAGCTTTCTCGCTAAAGGAGAAACCTGCCACCCCAGCGACAACATCGGCGCTGTGCTGGCCGCGAGTGAATATGCGGGAGCGAGCGGCAAGGAGTTCCTCACAGCTTTGGCAGTGGCCTACCAGGTGCAGTGCCGACTCTCGGAGGAAGCGCCGGTGAGGGCCAAAGGATTCGACCACACCACGCAGGGCGCGTACGCCGTGGCCGCTGGGGTGTCCAAAGCCCTGGGTCTTGACGCGGCGAAGACCGCCAACGCCATCGCCATCAGCGGCACCGCATATAACGCCTTGCGCGTGACCCGCACGGGCAGACTTTCCAACTGGAAGGGCCTGGCATACCCCAACACTGCCTTCGATGCCGTTCACGCTACTTTCCTCGCCAAACACGGCATCACCGGACCTACGGAGGTCTTCGAGGGCAACAAGGGTTTCATGGAGAGCGTTGCGGGGTGCTTCGAGCTTGATTGGAGCAAGGAAGACCTCGAAGCTGTGAGGCGCACCATCCTCAAGAAATACAACGCCGAAATTCACTCCCAATCAGTGCTGGAAGGTGTGCTCGACCTGCGGTCAGGGCATGAGTTCAGCCCGAACGAGATCGAGTGCGTCCGAGTGGAAGTCTTCGATGTGGGATACAACATCATCGGGGGAGGCGAGGAAGGGGACAAGCGGTTGGTGCATACAAAAGAGGAAGCCGACCACAGCCTGCCCTACATGGTGGCGGTAGCCCTGCTCGATGGGGAGGTCACGCCGGCACAGTACCTGCCGGAGCGTATCGGGCGGGAGGACGTGCAGACGTTGCTGCGCCAGGTGGTAGTTCGTCCCGACCCGGGGTTCAGCAAGCGTTTTCCGGCTGAAATGTGCTGCCGCATCACTATTCAGTTGTCAGGGGGCCGGACGCTCACCGTAGAGAAGCGCGATTACGAGGGATTCCTGACGCGGCCAATGTCGTGGGAGCAGCTGGCTATCAAGCTCGACAATGTTGCTACCCCTTACACCGATGCGGCTATGCGGCGAGAGATAGTTCAGATGGTCTCCGAGCTTGACACGATACAGGTTAGCGACCTGGCACGGCTCCTCGCCCATGTTGGCCCAGGGGAGCGACACAATTACACAGGAGGAAGCAAATCATGAGCGAGCGAGCATTCCCATTCATCCGTCTCAACGAGCGCGAAGGCAAGCCGCGCAGCCGCGGCATCACCGAGATACGCGGCCCATATTACACGCCTATGGGCAAGCGCTACCTGCAGGACGTCCTGGAAACGATGGGAGAGTACGTAGACAGCCTGAAGTTCGCGGGGGGATCGTTCGCCCTAATGCCCAGGCAGGCCGTCAAGGAGCTAATCGAGGTCGCCCACAGCCACGACGTGCTTGTGTCGACCGGGGGTTTTATCGAGCGGGTGCTGGTGCAGGGTAAAGATGCAGTAGACGCGTACATCAAAGAGTGCGCGGCGCTTGGCTTCGACATAATAGAGATATCAAGCGGCTTCATCACTATACCGACGGACGACTGGCTGCGGCTGGTGGAGAAAGTGCGCGCCTCAGGGCTCAAGGCCAAGCCGGAGGTGGGCATACAGTTCGGGGCGGGAGGGGCGACCACCATAGGCGAGCTTGAGGCCGAGGGCACTCGCGACGTGGAGTGGGCAATCGGCCAGGCGAGGCGCTTCCTTGAGGCCGGGGCATACATGATAATGATCGAGTCTGAGGGGATCACCGAGAACGTGAACACCTGGCGCACCGACGCGGCAGCGAAAATAATCGGCGCTCTGGGCCTTGAGAAAGTGATGTTTGAGGCAGCAGACCCGGAGGTGTTCGCCTGGTACATCAAGAACTACGGCCCCGAAGTGAACGTGTTTGTGGACCACAGCCAGATCGTGCAGCTTGAATGTCTGCGTTCGGGCATCTGGGGCAACAAGAGCCTGTGGGGCCGCGTCCTCACATACAAGGGTTAGGGAACGGGTAAAGGAGCGTCATACGTCATGAAAATATTCATAGCCGGAGCAACCGGCGTGCTGGGTCGGTCATTAGTGCCCCTCCTGGTACAACAGGGCCACACGGTGCGTGCCCTTGTGCGCTCGCCTGAGAGGACACCTGTAGAGGCCGGCGTCGAGCTGTCGCAGGGCGACCTCCTTTCCGAGGAGACAAAAGAGCATCTGCCGGCCCTCATGTCAGGTTGCCAGGCTGTACTGCATATCGCGACCGCCATCCCAAAAGACTTCGACGCGCCGGGGGCGTGGGACGCCAATACCCGCCTCCGTATCGACGGCACGCGCTCCTTGCTGGATGCCTCCCTCGCGGCAGGGGTCGAGCGATATGTACAGCAGAGCATAACACTGGCCTACGAAGACGGTGGTGACCGTTGGTTGGACGAGAGCACGCCGTTCGATACTTCACCTGCCAGGGCCAGGACGAGCGGCCCTGTCATAGAGATGGAGGGGATAGTCCGAGCGGTCCCGCTCGACAGGCTGGCGTGGTGTATCCTTCGCGGCGGCTCTTTCGTTGGCCACGGCACCGCCCAGGAAAACGTCATACAACGACTCCACGAGGGAGTGGAACGCGTTCCATGCGATGGCAGCAACTATATCTCGCCGGTCAACGTTGCAGATATGGCGGCAGCTATCGTTGCTTCTCTCCAGCGCGCACCTGGCGGCTCCATATTCAACATCGTTGACGAACCAGTGCGGCAAGGCGACTACATGGATCGCCTTGCCGCACTGGCGGGCGCTCCCCTGCCGCCGCGAGACCTCGCTGCGCCTTGCCCGGCATCGCTTCGCTGCAGCAATGCAGCCGCGAGGAGAGCTTTAGGCTGGAGTCCCAAGCATGGTATCTGGCCAGAGGTAAGAGAATACGGACCGGCTGTGAGAAGAGTGGGAACTGCGTAGTATGACGCCATGACGCATGGAACGCGACGGAAATATCAAACAGGAGGGCGAAAATGCAGCGCGAGCCGATAATTGTCTATAGACGCTCCTGGTGCGAGGACAGCGATGCGGCTGTAGCGTACTTCAAACAACAGAAGATAGAATACAAAGAGATCGATATCGAGCAAGACGAGTCCGCAGCGCGTGGGGTCGAGTTCGTGACAGGCGGTCACCACATCACGCCCACGCTCGTGTACCATATGCAAGCTATAGTGTTCGACCCCTGGAGAGAGGATCGCTTTGATATATGGTGGCAGCTCGCGAACGCCGTCTTTGATGATGCTCCGTAACCACATTCATAAAAGGAGCGAAGCGAGAAAATGATAAAGACAAAGCGCGTGTATGAAGGCTCTGACCGCGCGGACGGTAGCCGAATCCTGGTGGAGAGATTATGGCCCAGAGGCATGCGGAAAGAGGAGCTGACACTCGATGGCTGGATCAAAGATGTAGCGCCCAGTACCGACCTGCGGCGTTGGTTCGGGCACGACCCAGCCAAGTGGGAGGAGTTCCGCAAGCGCTACTTTGCCGAGCTCGACGCCCACGCTCCAGCCTGGCAACCTCTCATCGAGGCTGCCCGCAAAGGCAACGTCACTTTGCTTTACAGTGCCCGCGACACCGAGCACAATAATGCCGCGGCCCTGAAGGAATACCTGAATGCTCACCTTGCCGGTTAGCTCAAGTTCCCGGATCTGCGGAATAAAGCGAATATAGACTCCTGCGCGGCTATGGCAACTGGGTTGGCCCTGATAACACCGAGTCGGCGTCTTGAACGGGTGCCGCTTGAGCGGGCCGCAGATGGACGAAACGCTCGAATCTCTTGCCGTTTATGGAATTGGCCCCGTAGCTGGGCAGGCCCATTGCCCTCCATAGCGTTACGGCGTACAGGGTGAGCGCGCTCACCTCTATGAAGCCGCTCAGCCCCATCAGGGCGTAGAAGGCGCCGCCGTATACCTGCGCCATGCTCTCGCAGATGATGCGCAGTGTATTCCCTGTTAGCAGCAAAATGAAGAGCACCTTCGCTATCCGCGGCTGCTTGTTCATCACGCCTATGAAAGCGGGCACCAGTTTCATGCTCATTCCAACGATCATCAGCGAGAAGAAACCGACCGTGAGCGCATGGTGGTAGCTGGCAACGAAAGCGTGCGGCACAGGATCGCCACCCACGAACCTGCTGAGCGCGTACGCGAAGTTGAGCACCGAGGCGAATAGCAGCCAGAAATAGGCGGTGCGCACGAAGCGCTCAGGCCAGGCGTTCTTCCTGTGCCGGTGCGCGAAGATACTCTCGAGCTTGTATAGCTTCAGTAGCGCAACGAACGACACGAGCGATACCACTTCGAGCGCCGCACCGGTAAGGCCAAGCCACCTCTCCGCACCCGTGGGCACAAGCCCGAGCGCGGAGCTCTCGCCTGTAACCTGCAAGAGCACGGCCAGCGTGTAAGCGGCGAAGACGGCCCGCGTGGGCCACAACGAGGGTGGCCGCGTGCCCATAATCTGGGGCACGGTGCGCAGCGTGAAGCCAAGGATCATGGTCACGATCGCCCCGTTGAGCGTGCCCCGCAGGTACGGCGCATCCCAGGATGGTGGGATGGTGTCGAGCCCGTTCAGAGCCAGATAGACTGTGATCCCCACAGTTGCGGCCGAAGCCAGCCAGAACCACCCGAAGCCCGCCCCGATATACAGGGTATAGGCGCGTGGGCCGTACTTATCGCTGCCGCGCAGCATGGTATCGTACATGGCCCACACAAAAAGGGTTATGCCGCACAGGCCAAGCAGCGCTGACAACACCAACGCCCACGAGGCGAACGGGTAATGCGCCAGGGGTTGGCTGAAGAAGCGAAGCACCAGGCCTGAAGCCACCAGCAAGAGCGAAGGGGCCACAAGTCGTGGCTGCTTGAGGGGCCGAAGGAAGAAGCGCGGCACCATATGGTACGCCATGCCCATGATAAAGAGTCCTATCCAACCGAATATCTGGGCGTAGGCGTGCGATTGGATGAGCGAGCCCCACGCCGCCGATAGATCGGCCTTGAATGCCATCACCGCCAGATTGATAGCTCCCAGCGTGCACCCTACGGTGAGCACGGTTATCAGCGCGCCCCGCAGGAAGGGCTTGTACAAATGATTCTGGCGGAACTCCCCGCCCCATGTTTGCCTGGTTTCCCTGGTTTCCATCGAAGCTATCCTGTTCCTTGTCCTACTTCTATCCAGTTCATCCTTCGCTACTCGCTACTCGCTACTCGCTACCCGTTGAGTGTTCGACGCTCGAGTCCTGACCATTGCGCGCTTTCCGGCGAGCATGGCCAGTGCCGTGTTGCCCATGAACACGAGCAGTGCGATCACGTTCAGCAGCCCAACCCACTGGCGGCCATCCGGCCAGGCCGCTAGGTCGCTGCCAACCCGCAGCACCAGCTATCGCTGCGGCAGCGCCACGTGCGGATAGAAAGCGCTTCTGAACGGCAGGGCAAGCCCGGTCACCGCGGGCAATATTACGGGAGCATGGGGGAAGATCATAGAGAAGGCGAAGCCCAGGAATATCGAATGCAAAAGGGCATCGTAGCGCGGTCCTGCCGCCACGCCTCCAAAGAGCAGCCCGAGCGCCCCTGCTAACATGAGCCACGCATAGCCCGCGAGCAGGCTCGCAGCGATAAAGCGAGTGACGCCCTTCTGCCGCAGAAGCCAGAGCACAGCCGATACCGCGCGTGGGGGGCGCGGTATCCGGTCAGAGGCGACCTTTCGAGGCTCTCGTTCTCTGATCTGTATGTCTTCTGTCGCGGTCATTCCGATCGATTCTGCTCTTGGCGGCGTTCACTAAACGCGGACAATGCGTAACTGCCAGGTCTCGGGGCCTTGCTCCAGGTAAGTCCATGTGAACAGACCCTCGAACTCAGCCTTAAACTGATAGTAAAGAGGTTTGGGATCGTGGTCGTTGACCAATACGAAGGCATGCCCAGACCTGAGGGCGTTGAATGTATCGAAGATAGTCTCGTGGCGCTGGCGGGGCGCGATCGCCCGCACGTCCAGCCATGTTTCCTGGGGCGGGAACGTGCTGTCACTGGGTGCGGTTCTGGACGCCTCGTGCATGCCGCTCAGAATCCGCTGCTGCTCTTCTTTGGACAGATACATCTCCAACAAGGGGATGTAAACGCGCTCTTCCTTGTCCAGGTGGGCAACCAGCACAGCCTCCAGCTGCAAACAAAGACGCTGCAATGTGCTCAGGTTGGCTTGCCTGGCATGTCCTCCGGCGCTATCCGCCGAGCGAAGTGCCCTGGTAACGTCCATAACGTTCGCTATCCGGTCGATGTAGCTTGTGATGTACTCGTGATCTATCATCATGGTGGCCGTAGCTGTGCCGTGTGCCTTCACCAGCGGATCGACCGCCGGGTATAGATGGGCTTCCTCCCCTTGCGCGTGCGGCAGCAGGTCGCCCTTGAGAAAAGCCAACAGCGCTGACGGATTGGCATGCCCCTCTCCAGCCACGATCGCCGCCACGTGCTCTCTAAGCGTGTCCAATATCTCCTGGTGATGGGCGTGGATCGCCTCGCCAACACTTGTTGTTTGGATTGTTGTATCTGCCATTTGGGGTTCCTCCGTAGTGATAATCTATGTGCCAAAGACCGAGCACTCGCTACTCGCACCTACCAGCCCACCGCATGTTTGGCCGCGCCCGACATCATCGCCGGGTCCCAGGGTGGATCGAATGTGAGGTGCACGTTCACCGACCGCACGTCCGTCATACTGTCCAGGATGGCCGACTCGACCCCGCTCGCCAGATATTCATGAGGCTCTTCCTCCCTTTCTCCTAGGCTGCAACCGCTCTCACCGCTCTTGCCATCTTCAATTGCCTGCTCAAGCTCGTGTAAGAACCCGGCTGGATTGATGCCATATATCGCGGCCACATCGGTGATGAGCTCGAAGCGGGCAAGGGCGCAACCAATACACGCCAGCCGGTAATGCATGAAAACCGGCACTGTCTGGGGCCAGCAATCAAGTATGTCGGCCACCGTTTGGCCGGCGATAGCAACGCTCCTGGAGGTGCGCTCTGCGTGTTGCTTCAGGCGTCTCGAGTGTTTCGGTTGTCTTGGTTGCTCCACGCTAGCTCCCCTTTCACATAGAGGATACCGGAATGGCTCGACGGAGAACGTGCGCTGGCGCACACAAGGCACGATTTGCATCACCCGGTTTATGGCGGGCAAATCGTGCCTTATTCATCTGCCTGTATCAAGGGGGTAGTAGGAAATCGGGGCGTCAGGAGCGGTCAGTGGGCTTCAGGAGAAATCGCCGGTGGCAGATCCTCGGCAATGACCACCAGGCTGTGGGGCCGCTTGATCACCACCCGTTCCCGGCTCGCCTTTATCACGCCTTGCGCTTCCCATTCGCTCAGCATTCGGCTAATTGTGTAGCGTGTGGTGCCCGTCATCTCGGCCAGATCTTGCCTGGTGAGTGCCAGGTCTATCAGGATGCCACCTTCCACTTTTCGCCCCGCCTGTCCCGCCAGTCGCAGTAGAGCCCGTGCTACCCGCCGCTCGACTCGCTCGGTTGCCAGCTCCCGGTAGCGGTCCTGGAACTCCTGCACGTGACGGGACATGAAGCGCAAAGCGTTGATCGCAAGGTGTGGGAAGCGCTCCATGAGAGAGAGGAGCGAGTCGCTGTCCCAGGCCAGGAGCTTGCATTCCTCCGCTGCCTGTGCGGTTGCCGGGTAGCGCGCACTTCCGACAGCTGCGATCGCGCCGATAGTTTCACCGGGGCTCGCCACGCGCAATAGCACCTGGTGGCCTTCGGGAGTAAGCTGGGTCATCTTGACGCTCCCGGCGACCAGGATATATAGGTTGGTAGCGGGTGCTCCCTGGCGGAAGAGGTAAGCGCCCGTTTTCAGGCGGCGCACACGCCCGGCCTGGGCTATGCTTGCCAGTTCGCCTGGCTCAAGCCCGCGGAGCAGGTCATTTTTCTCCAGATGGCTGATGTCTTGCAGTTCCGGGCCGGTAAGAGGCATACTGAAATTGTACAGCATATCCGGGTTCGGGTAGGGAAGTAGGGAAAGAGAGATGCTAAAGATAGATACAGGACCGCAAACAGCGAGACGCACACCCAGGTTACGGCTTGGAGCGGCATGCGTGCCCAACGACCACGGCGCATATGCCATGCTGCTCGTACCTATGCTGCTGGGCCTTATAGTGGGGGCTGTGCACGGCGTTGCTCCGAACTCGAACCCGCCCGTTACCTTCACTCTTTTTGCTTTGTCGCTCATCTCACTCTTCTTTGCAAGCGAACCCTTGAGTATCGCCTTTAAGCCGCGGGTGAGCACGCCCGCCCGCCGGAGAGCCCTGTTGTGGCTGGGTATATACCTGTTCGCGGCAAGTCTTGCGGGCGCTCCACTGCTCCTCATCTGGAACTTGTGGGCGCTCGGTTGGTTCCTCGCGCCCGCAGCAGCGTTGCTGCTCCTCTTGCTTATAGCCGTGAAGTTGCGCAAGCAGCGCAGCCTGGGCATGAGGCTGCCAGGCATAGTGGGCCTGACGCTGAGCGCGCCCGCCGCCTACTATATCGCTACCGGCACTCTTGACGAGACAGCCTGGGGAGTGTGGGCTGCCTGCGCAATCTACTTTGCGGGCACACTCTTCAATGTGCGCGCCTGGTTCGAGGCCAACAAGCAAAAGAAAGCCGGCATTGCTACTCCGCGCCTTCCTGCCTGGCTGGTAGCCTCGATACTGACCTATTTGGCCACCGGCGCGCTGATAATATGGGCATGTGCGCTCATGGAGGCTCTGCCTTGGGCGGCTCTTGCGGCGTTTGTGCCCTCATTGCTCCGAGCGAGTTGGACACTCTGGCGCACCCCGGTACACCTCTCCATCAAGACGGTTGGTCTGATTGAATTCGCCCAGAGCTTCCTGTTTGCCCTGCTGCTCCTCGTTACAGTCACGTCCGCTACGCAGTGACAACAACTCGATCTTAATACAACCTTAGTACTTTCCTAGCACTACCCTTAAGCTCCTCGCCCATAATTGTAATGAAAGGGAACTTGCGCCCACCTTGTTTGTGCGTGCGCCCTATCACTGGCCGACCTTATGCTATACCATTGACCAGTGGCAAACGAAAGCGCCTCCATGTCCAAACTTATCTTTACGGCTTTATGGCTTCTATGGCCTTCTCGACTTTGTGGTTGTAGAGGTAGAGGTGGAGGAAAGTGTTGGCCTGGTAATTATCCTGGGCAGTATCGGGCATATGTGCGCCAGGACACACTACTTGCAGATTCACTGCGGTATCCTGTGGATGAAGCCTCCAGAATCGCGAAGCGGTCAAAACGAAAATAGGACCCCTTCTCGACTGTGAGCCGGCGGGCGGCCATCCTGGGCGGTGAGCCTTGATTGTGAGTGCGTCGCCCCTCCACCGGAAGGAGAAAGCCATCATTGGATAAACTGAACACTATGAATTCGGTGCAGACTCCGAACCCAACCCGAAGCTGGCCGGTAGCCGAGAATTTTATGCCGGATTTCAGACTTCCCTCGAGCGAGGGACGGCCGATTCAAACCTCTGATTACCATGACTGCAACCACGAGCACAGCCGCCGGAGCCTGATGCTGGTCTTCGTTGGCGATTACGCGGGCGACCCTACGGGCGCTCAGACGAGACCTCACAGCCGCACGTCCTCATCCAGCCTTCTGCTGAACCTCGCCAGGCGCTACACCGAAATCGTCAGTGGAAGTGCGGAGGTGCTCGTGGTCGTGCGAGGAACGCCGGAGGAGGCAGTGCAACTAAAGCAACATGACAACCTCCCCTTCCCTGTGCTGGCCGATGAAGATGGGCAGGTTCACCGGGATTACGGTGCGACGACTCGTGATCGGAGAACAGCATCTGAGGCTGTCTTCGTCGCCGGGCGCTACGGCAAGATCTATCTATCCAGCCGAGCCAGCGACGGACCTCCTCTCCCTACAGTGAGCGGTATCCTGGGGTCGCTGGACTTCATCGAGTCTCGATGCCCGGAGTGCGGGCGCGAGGAGTTGTAGAGCGTAGGGCCCATGTACGGCTACGTGCGAAACGCGGGACACAGACGGAACAGAGCAAGCAAAGCAGGGAGATGCAGTGCTAATCGAGAAAACCAAGCCTGTTGATCAATCCGCGACCGACGTGACCTTACCTTTTGTTACGCCATTACCCGGCCGGGCCGAGCTGACATACCAGCTTGTGTCGGGAGAAGTCCTTCCAGAAGCCACGCCTGCACGTGAGTTCGTTGCGCAATCCCCGATGCCGGCACACCAACTTGGGCTTCCGGCTGCTATGCGGCATGGTCTGGTCCCGGATATAGCCAGCGTGCTCGCAGTAACACCAAGTGTACGCGTGCAGCTCCGTTCGCTGGGCCTTAAAGGGCCTAGCGAAGGTGGGGTGGGAGCTATAGAGGAACGAGGAAATGTGCCTTGTGTGGACTTGCGCACTCAAGAGTCAGAAACTGAAGGGAATCACGCATCACTTTTCTCTTGCGCGTGCCCCTTGCAAAAAGGAGCGGACATGACTAACCATCCGACCCCCGACTGGGATCCACGAGATATTTCTGTCCTCGGCGATCAGCGCCGTGTGTACGATGAGATGCGCGAGCGCTGCCCCGTTGCCTACAGCAACTTCCTGGACTGGTCGCTCTTCCGGCACCAGGACATAGTCAACGTCCTGGCAGACCCTGAGACCTACAGCAGCGCCTCCAAGCGTCGTGCAGTTCCCAATGGCATGGATCCCCCTGAGCACACTCACTACAACAGGGCGCTGGCGCCCTATTTTCGACCTGAGCAGATGAGTGCGCTTGAGCCGGGCTGCCGGCGCATTGCGGTTGACCTGCTGGAAGCGATCCTTGCGCGTGGTGGCGATGAAGTGGACTTTATCCCCGAATTCGCCCAACCGTTCCCCATTAGAACCCTCTGTTTGTTTCTCGGCTGGCCCCAGGAGACCTGGGAGAATCTGCGCGGCTGGACGCACGGCAATCAGGAGGTGGCTTTTTCACAGAACAGGGAGGCGGGCGCGGCCCTGGCTCGCGAGTTCACCGGATATGTCATGGAGGCGCTCCGGGCGCGGCGAGAAGACACTGGGCATGCGAGCGGTGACATGACGGACACCACACATACTACGCATACCACGCATACCACGCATATTACGGACGTCACCACTAGCATCATGCGAATTACAGTTGGTGGCGGGGTCCTAAGCGACGAGGATATCGTCAGCGTCTTGCGCAACTGGACCGCGGGCCAGGGCACCGTGGCGGCGTCGATCGGGATCCTCGTGTACTACCTCGCGAGGCACGCGGACATGCAGGAGAAACTGCGCGGCGAACCTGCACTTCTGCCTGCCGCCATTGACGAGATTCTTCGCGCCGACGGCCCGCTGGTGGCCAATCGCCGGAGCACGACGCGAGCGGTGGAGATCAAGGGCCGCAAGATCGATGCCGGCGAGAATCTTTCGCTCAACTGGATCTCCGCGAACCGTGATGCACGTACGTTTGACGATCCCGATGCAGTGCGCCTCGACCGTAACCCCGCAGACAACCTTTTGTTCGGGGCGGGTATTCACTATTGCCTGGGTGCTCCCCTGGCTCGCCTCGAGATGCGGGTCGCCATGGAAGAGCTTCTGGCGCGTACGACCATGATCGAGCTCGGTACTGCCGATCTGCCCAGGAGGCATATCTATCCGAGCAATGGATTCGGGGAGCTACCGGTGCGCCTTCGGTCAAAATGACATGGGCGTCGCCGCAACGCAGGGTGACCTCACATCGCACACTCTGACTCGGAGTGCACGTCGGGATGGGCAATGTGGTTGCGCTTCGCGTGAGTGAGAGCTCCCAGTTTGGGGGTTTTTGCATATCCCCCCAAAACGGTGCATTTGCCTTCGGCTATTCCTCTGGCTTCAGCTATTCATCTTCCTCGTCCTCGACTGCAACGATCGGGCGATCAACAAGTTCTTGTACCACTGCGTCGAGATCAATGGAAGGCGGGTTGGTGGTGAACTCATAGCGCCCATAGAAATTTATGTGCTGCCACGCCACCGGTGAGACTTGGGCTATCAGCGCAGCCCCCGCCATGTTCCCTGTAGCTTCTTTGTGTGACCACAGCCGCGATAAGATGCTGCTGTTGTAGAAGATGATGCAGTTGGTGATCAGCCGGCTACACTCGTGCCACAACTCTTGATCTTCTGTGGTCCTGAAGCGCAACTTCCCAAAGTTGGCGTAGGAGACCGCCCTGCGCAACTGATGATAATTTTCACCCCGGTTCAGCGCCCTCTGTACGTTTTTGCGTATGAGTGGTGAGTCCACGAAGTCGAGCAGGTACAGGCTGCTGATGATATTATCGTACTCCCATAGAGCCTGGCGAGTTTTGTTTTTCCGTGTGTACGCGTTTAGTTTGCCGACAATGATGCTCTGCGTCGTCGTTTTCAGCGCCAATGAGACGAATATCCTCATTAGGTTGTCCCATTCTGCCACGATCAAGTCCGTGTTCAGTTTGCGAATCGGTTTGAGAATGACGTCGCCATATTGGCTAGGATGCTGAAAGCCATACAATGCGGTGCGCACCTTTTGCTCGATCTCTGCATAGCGAGGAGCAAACTGGTAGCCAAAAATGGAGAGCAGCGCAAAATTCACCTGGTTGGTCCCGTGAGTATCTGTGGAATGTACTTCCGGCTGAATGTCCGTTGTATTGTTGAAGAGTAGATCGAAGACAAAACGGCTCTCATGGTCGTGAGCGCCTATCATGTGGGCGTTTACCGGCACATGGTTGGCTAGCAGGGTGTAGGCGACCACACCCTTTTTGAGGCCGAAATATTTAGGCGAATAACGAGCATTGAACGTGGGCAACGCTGTCTCAAACTTCTGACCATCGCTGCTGGAATGGACCACGCCCCCGAGATCATAGTGCCGAAAGATTGAGAGGGCCGCGCTGGCGTTTGAGACACAATCGTTGGCGGCTTTCAGAGTTTCGATGCGCAGAAAGTTCTCCGAGGTGCGTGTGAGCGGGTCGAAGCCGATGTCGGAGATTTCTCCCATACGCCCCAGTCCCATGTTGGTTCCCCATGCTACGAGGCAGGCACTGATAACACTAATAAGGCGATCATCAACTGCCTGTTTGCTGTAACGACCCAAGATATGCTCAAAGCAATCCATAAAGTGGCTGTGGTCGTCAACGAAATGGAGCAGGCTGCTGATATTGACCTGGTTCAGCGTATCAAACACGGGGTGGTTGATGGGTTCGCTACTCTTAGGATACTGGAGGGTCCAGCGTGTGCGGCGGCCCTTTCCCTTGCCCTTACCTTTGAGATGGAAGTGACTGTTCTCGCCAGCAGAGATGCGCTGATTAACAGCGACAATGCGCTCCTCCAATTGATATTCAAGATCAGCCAGGTGTCCTGGGACGGGCTGCAACAGATTGGACAAGCCTGTTTCGGTGAGCAAGGCGGCTTTATTTTGCTGCCACTCCTGTTCATCAATGAGGTCATCCTCGAAACTGCGGAAGCGCACGCTGTCCCGGCAAAAGAGATCGCCCGCTTCCAATCCATTGCGTAGCAGCCGATACACCAGGAATTCATAGCGATCAGGGATGATTTCTTTGTGACCGGTGGTGTCACGATCGCGGTCACGGTGATAAAGGTAGCGTTTGTCTCGGATAGGAATGAAATAGGTGGGAAAGTCCGCCGGATCGATCTGCCGGAGTGGACGGTCTTTTTGAAGGGCCATCTTGAGAAACTCTACTGCCTCCAGAATGGGTGCGTTGATACGAGTAGCCGCAAGATCGACTGCTCGTAAGATTGGGCGCAGATGCTGCTTGAAGCGTCGAGCCATCAGGTCAAGACGCGCCCATTGAAGGGCTGTTTCGTCAAAGTTCACTTCTTTTGCAATATAGTCTGCGACCGCAGCTAATCGCTTTCGGTCTAGCATGGCAAAAGCTGTGGCTTGGACAGCGGTGAATGTGGTTTCTGGTGCGTAATCAGTCGTGAAGAGCTTGAGCACTTGGCCGGCCTTAGGCAAATCCTGGTTGCTTGTCACCCTTTGCTGATAGACTTCTTCCTTGGCGGTAGTTTTCGCTTCATCGCTATACTGTTTTACCAGATGAATGAAGCAGGTGAGTAGATTGTCGTTAAAGCGCTGGTACCGATGGACGATAAAACATAGCAGGTAAAGGTACACCACCCAGGTATCCAGTTGCTTGAGCCGAAAGACTGAATAGTACGAGACCAAAGAGGCATAGTAGGTGATGCCTTCATTGGAGATGCCCAACGGCGCCACGACCTGCATGGCTATCCGGTAGAGCGGAGCGAGGTGCTCGCCGCAGCTGATTTCTCGGCGCATTTCTCCCAGGCTGAAGTCTTTGGGCTGACGTTTCAGCAGCGTGATAATATACAGCCCGTCGGTTTCAGCGACGAGTTTGTCGAGCGCCATACATGTGGTTGGGGACAACTGTGTCTGAAGGCTGCTCGTCAAGCGCATCGTCTCTGCCGTCAGCGCCTTGCCGACAATCTCCTCCTGGAGCACAGTATAGCCAGGACTGACAATGCGCTGCTCGGCCAGGTAGTGAAGGAGCTCGCGGAAGACATAAACAGGTTTACTGCTGATCCGTGCGGCCTGTTGGGCGCGAAGGAACAAGCGCTGGCGATCTGCTGGCGTGCAAAGCCGATACTGGAACAGTTCCAAGATACGCTGCCGCTGCTTGAGGATGGTTCGTTTATTCAGGAGACGCAGTTTTGGCTGAGGCACATCGGGGAAATAGCGTTGGAGAAGGTGCGTCACATCGTCGGCAACATCATGAAAGGTAAAGCTGAAGAAAAGCTGTTTGGCTTTGAAGTAGCCTAGTTGGAGGATGAAGTACAGCTGGCTGTGAATCGGCGAAAAGGAGGCAGTAAGGTCCTTTTCGGACTGGGTGAGCACGAAAGCGTGAGTGCGGTCGTCTTCGGTAAAGCGCGGTCTGGCGTAGAGTGCCTCAATTTCCTCATCGTCCAGAATGTATAATCGCTTTGGTGTCTTGCTGGGCTCGCTGGCTTTGGCCTCACGCACTTCCAAATTTGTCACAAGGTTGGTCACACTGCTCCTTCGTTATGAGAGCACAATCGTCTCAAAGTCCAAAGTCTCAAAAAGTATACAATTAAATCCTAGCAAGTCCCAGT
>JADMIH010000286.1 GCA_015478675.1 Chloroflexota bacterium
GGCCACCATTACGAATGAAAATACGAGTGATTTAGCACCCCTCTATACTACTACCGTTCGCATTTTTAGAGGAGTTGGGGTATAGCAATCTTGAAGGAGTCGCTGTGGAGGCGTACCCTTACGCACCCTTACGCACCCTCACCCCCAACCCCCTCTCCCATGAAGGGAGAGGGGGCTAGCCCCTCCACCCTTAGTCTGAACTCTTACAATATCTGCCCTTCTTGACGGTCTATAGGAGAGGGTTTATAGTAAAAGGAACCCTGGCATTATATAAATGTGCTTATGTAGAGATTGGAGCTTCAATGGCAAGTACGACGCTACGCTATAACCCGCGCCTCATAGGGCTTGGCCTCCTTGCGGGGGCCGCGCTAGGAGCGGTATGGGTCAATACCAAGCAAAAACAATATGCCCGGCAAGGTTCGCCGCAGCTGATGGATTGGGAAAAGGTCCGGCGCGTGGCCCGTCAGGTGATAAAGGAAGATGAGGCAGCCCCCGGCTGGCACGAATCGTGGGAAGAATATTATCGCGGCATGGTGAAGCAGTGCTATCCGGTGATTACCCAAGAAATAGGGCGTGACCTGCCCGTGCCCGTAGATAAGATAGATGCGTTCACACGCAACGAGTGGATAGACGCCAATATAGCCAACTTCAAGCAGCTTTTTGAGCCAATAGAAGGAATGTACCAGCGTGTGCAAGGCCCCGGCGGCCTCAGTACAGTGTTGCTGGGCGGCGCAAGCCAGACGCTTCTCAGCACACAACTCGGCTTCCTGTTGGGCTATCTCGCTAAACGCGTGCTTGGTCAGTATGACCTTTCGCTCCTCGGCAAAGAGCCTGTTACCACAGGCAGGCTTTACTTTGTTGAACCTAATATAACCGGGGTCCAGGCCGAGCTTGGGCTTGACCCGGATGACTTTCGGTTGTGGATAGCTCTGCACGAAACGACTCATGCATACGAGTTTGAGGCGTATCCCTGGGTGCGAGAATACTTCAACTCCCTTCTAGAAGAATACTTCGGATACCTCAGCGATGACCTTGCAGCGTTCGGCGCGGGAATGGGCGGCCTGAGAGGGCTTGTTGAGCGGGCACGTGCTAACGCTGTGGGTGGCGATAACTGGATTGAGGCGGTGATGAGCCCTGAGCAGAGGGCACTCTTCAGCAAATTACAGGCGTTGATGTCTATCATTGAAGGCTACAGCAACTATATAATGAACGCCGTAGGGCAGCGCCTCTTGCCATCCTATGAAACAATCAAAGTGCGAATCGAGGAGCGGGCGGCGAATCGGGGCGCTATAGAGAAGCTGTTCATCAGAATCACAGGGTTGGCGCTTAAGATGGAGCAGTATAAGCTGGGCGAGAGCTTCATTAACACTGTTGTGGCCGAGCATGGCATCAAAACTGCGAACCAGATATGGGAAGGCCCTGAGATGATACCTACCCTCGACGAGTTACGCAACCCCAAAGCATGGGTAGTGCGAGTGGGCGTGGTGTAAGTTATGAATTAGCAATTATGAATCAGGAATTAGAGGCAAATCAGGTTGGCGGCTGAAAGTAAGAGTTTCGTAATTATATAGGTATCTAATCAGCTGCTATGGTAGCTCCTAATTCATAATTGCTAACTCCGCCGAAGGCGGAAAAGGAGGAGCATCTTGAATGAGCAGAATCGGAATGGGCAGGGCGGACAAACGCCGGAGAGTACGATGCGTGAGATAGATCCAACGCCTCGTATAGGCTTCAACGACCCTGCTCAAGCAGAGGGCGAGAAGGTTCACCTGCAAGTACACACCTGGGAGCACCCGCATGATCGCAGGCATGTAAACTTGATGCAGGAGGATTATACGCCGGAGGAAGCGGCACGCATGCTAGGCACAAGCCTGGAGGTGATCATGCATGCTGCTCGCAGTGGCGACCTGAAGGCCGAGCGTCAGGGGCGCGACATAGTATGTATCTGCCGGGCCGATCTGCTCGACTGGCTCAACCGTAGAGGCCCAGGGGTTTAACAAGGGCGAGGACTCCACTTTCGGTGGAAGGAGAAGGTTTGTTTGAGTCGCGAGCGTAGACCTGCTTCCTACGATCCACCTCCTGAGAGTCGTGGATATATATCGCCCCGCCAGGGGTATGTGCCTGCACGCCAGGCGGGGCAGCCGCCACAACCCGCCGGGCAGGGCGACTACATACAGGACGACAAACACCACCCTTTGCACCGAGTCTATCGCAGGCGCATAAGAGGAGTGCGGGTGCGGTGGTTTACCAGCGGCCTCACCCTCGGCATCCTTCTCGGCATTTTCCTTACTTTGCTCGTGTCGGCGGTTGTGGTGACGAGCATACCGTCGATTACTCAGAACTTCACGGGCGACCCCGATGTGGCTGTGGTAATTGGTGAGAACTATATCAACCGTGCGGCAGCCAACCAGATAAAGAGTGGCTATGCAACAGGCGTCTCCGGCCTGACCCTCACTTCTCTGCAAATAGACGTTGCACCCGGCAATCTAATGGAGATGCAGCCTGTGTTTCGGTTGGACACAATCCTTGGCGCTTTCAATGTCAATGCAAAGGTCAGTAACGAGTTGATTGTGAAAGATGGGCAGCTGGCCGTCAACATGGTCGGTGATCCTCAGCTCGGCAACCTCAATGTGCCCCTCGACATCCTTCCATTCGACCTCAAAGGTCAGGTCAGTAACGCTATAAACAAGGTCAATAACAGCGTGATCATCGCCGAGATAAACCAGTCGCTGCAAGCGGGCTACGGCGGCAGCGCATTCGTAGTAGACGGCGTAACCACAAACGACAACGGAATAACGGTGCGCCTGAAGAGCAGATAAGGAACGATGACCCGGTCCGAAAGGGTGTGTAACACTTGATCCAGGACAGGGCCTGATTTATGCTACGGAGTAAATGGGCTTTGTGTAGCGCACAAGGCCTTTGCTTTTATAAATACAGGAGGTCATTCATGGCTGTGAAGTTCGGGGTATTGGTGCCACAAGGCTGGAGATTAGACCTGGTGGATATACCCGACCCGCAGGACAAATATGGCGCTATGTCACGCTTTGGACAAGAAGCTGAAAAGCTAGGCTTCGATTCGATATGGGTGTATGACCACTTTCATACCGTGCCCACACCCGAATTAGAAACCACTTTCGAGTGCTGGATTTCGACTG
>JADMIH010000287.1 GCA_015478675.1 Chloroflexota bacterium
GTAAGTGTTCAGACTTATGGTGTAGAGGGGAGAGAGAGGAGGAGCAGGCACTCTGAGAAGGGATTTAGACCCTTAGCACGCCAGGTGCCGAAGAGGGAGGCCAAAGTCATGCGAGTACGTGAACCCCTCTCTGATTGTGTGCCGCCCGACACCTTACGCATCACCACCACAGGACGGATTGAGCGCTCGGCCAGGTTGTTGTCTGCTGACAAGCCCTCTTGCAGCACGAATTGGAACAGGCTGTCCTGGTGCAGCATCAATCGCTTGGAGAGGGTGTGACACGGGTGAGCACTGTGCTCTTTGGTACTGGCATATCGTCCAGCCAAGGCCGAGGCACCTTCAACCAGTTCTATGTAGAGCATTTCTCTTTGCCCCTGAGTAGGAGGCCACCTACCCCCACTACCCCCACTACCTTTCCCATGTAGGGCATCTTGTGCGGTATCGTACAGTTGACGTAGCTGTGCAGCCCAACCCAGCACTTCTTGATTGTCTTTGTGCTCTTCCTTCAACTTATGTAAGTCCCTCAGAAGATGCACCCAGCAACGTTGATGCTCTCCTGGAAAGTCGTTGTATGCGGCATAGAAGTCGGTGACCAAGGTGCCCTTGTACTGGGAGCCTAGTATCCGGCGGGCTACAGCCCCCGCTCGGCTCTTGTCGTACTCGTAATACCGCTCTCCCTCTGGGGTACAGAAACACCAGACATAGCCGTTCTGCCCACCTTCTCGCCACCCTGTCTCATCTCCATGTACGATCCGGCTCTTTCTCACCCGCTCTTTGACCGCTTGAGCGGCTTCTGCCACCTTCTCGGCTTGTGCTGTTCGATGCAGCAACTCCACGATCTCTCCTGTGGATAGGAGTAGATTGTGCATCGCGTGCAGATACTCCCTGATGAGGCGCACCGGCATTCTCAGGGAGGTACGCAGGTAAGCTATGAGAGAGGCGATACGCACGCCCATTCTCCCTTGCTGTCCAATCACCTGCCCAGCCAAGTCTACGTGTGCTTGGTGCCACTTCTCACAACGAGGGCACCAACTCTTGTACAACTGGTGCTCTGTTACTTCCACAGGTTGGGGAGGAGGCAGTTCTATCACCTGTCGTCGGAGGGCAAGTTGAGGGTGTTGCAGAGGGTAAGCACAGGTAGGACACTGCTCCACTGTGTGCTGTATGGTCTGAGTGGGGTTCTGTTCTCGACGGCGAGCACCGTTTTGGTCGTTAGCTCGTTTGCGGCGGGGCTGCTTTTGGGCTTGGTCTTTGGGTTTGTCAGTATTGGGCTTGACGAAGGAGGGCGGCTCGGAACGTTCGCTTCGCAGCCGTTCAAGCTCCTGCTGCAACTTGGCAATCAGGACTCGTGCTTCGGCCAGTTCTGCCCGCAACTGTACTACTTCTTCTTCCAGCGTCATGCTTCACAGCATATCGTGGAAATTGCTCCACCGCAAATCTGAACACTTACCATGGCTGAACGTGTTGACAGACCCCGAACTCCGAGGTTATACTAAGCTCCGCAAAGTGAATATCCAGAACCAGGCAAAAAGGAGAGAAGCATGTTTAGCGAGTTCAAGACCTTTATCAACAAGGGTAACGTTATCGAGTTAGCTGTGGCCTTTATCCTAGCGACGGCCTTTGCGTCCCTGGTCAAGGGGCTGGTTGATTGGATACTAATGCCGCCAATTGGGTTGCTGCTGGGTGGGGTAGATTTCTCCGGCCTCTACATCAACCTGTCGAGCACGAGCTACCCATCAGCCGTCGCCGCACAGGCGGCAGGCGCGCCGGGTATCTACTACGGCCTATTCCTCAACGCCGTGATCACCTTCCTTGTGGTGGCCTTCATCATGTTCCTGGTGGTAAAGGCCTACAACGCTTCGAGGCCCGCCAAAGCCGGCAACACGAAGGAATGCCCGCGCTGCATCTCGACGATCCCACTGGGGGCGACACGCTGCCCGGCTTGCACGTCTGATTTGTCTGCCTGAACATTACCGCGCATAAGTCCTGGGCGACCCATCTGCCACCCTTTCTGCTGAGGTGGGGATAATCTTGTGCTGTCACCGCAGAGGCGCGGAGGGTTTTGGGACGAAGCACGAAGCACGAAGCACGAAGGTGGGCAGGGAGTGTGGGCCGGGTTTGGGTGGGTGCCCCTGTGGGCGCAGCTGGTTCTGGGTGCTCCGCATTTGCCTGGGCACGGCGAATGGTTTAATGTGCCGAAGGCAGATGGGGAGTGGGCCGAACTTGGTGCCACCAGATACCTTGCGCATCACCACCACAGGCCGGATGGAGCGTTCAGCCAGGTTGTTGTGAGCAGCCAACCCTGGTACCAGCACAAACTGGAACAGTTCGTCCTGGTGACGCAGCAGCCTCTTGCACAAGGCGTGGCATGGGTGCCCCCCATGCTCTTTGGCCTGTGCATACTGTAAGCCCAACTTCTTAGCTCTTTGCACCAACGCTTCGTAGCCCGCTATGCGCCAGCGGTGCTTACGAGGCTCCAACTCTGCTTCACTCTGAGTGGGCGGCCCAAGCTTGTGCAGTAGCTTGTGAGCCTATTCGTACAACTTGCCCACAGCCTCTGCCCACTTGACCACCTTCTCATTCGTGGGGTGTTTCTCTCGCAGGCCGTGCGAATCCCGCAGCAGATGGACCCAGCAGCGTTGGTGCTCTCCCCCGTAGAAGTTGTATCCTCCATAGAAGTCTGTACACAGCACACCTTTGAAGCCGGGTCCGAGCACACCTCTGGGTATCTCGCCCCATCTGCCCTTGTCATACCTGTACACCCTCTCTCCCTGTGGTGTACAGAAGCACCAGACATAGCCGTTCTGACCGCCTTCTCGCCAGCCTGTTTCATCAACATGCGCCACACCACTTGAGGATACCTGCTCCTTGATGAGGTCAGCCTCTCGTGTGAGGGTTAGGGCTTGTACGATACGGTGGAGCAGTTCCACTATTTCACCGGCAGAGACATGCAGTTGGTGCATCGTGTGCAGATACTCTTGGATCTTACGTATCGGTATTCTCATGGTGGTGCGCAGGTAAGCTATCAAAGATGCGATACGCACTCCCATTCTTCCCTGCCCCACCACCTCTCTACTCAGATCAACAGATGCGTAGTGCCACTTAGAGCAGCGAGGGCACCAACTGATCTGAAAATCCCGCTTAGGTTGC
>JADMIH010000288.1 GCA_015478675.1 Chloroflexota bacterium
GGCCGGTCCAATATCCCTGCGTCCGCTGACCGGGCTGCCCGGCGGCCATGTCCTTCCCGGTCAGCTCAGGAGTCTTCCAGGGAAGCCCGCTCTCGCCACTGCTCTTTGTGCTCGCCACGCAGCCGATGGCAGCACACGCCCGGCGTTGCGCTCAGCAGCAGGCCTTCCAGCCCATCAGGCTGCCTTCTGGAGACCCAGCACCCGTCCTGCATCAGCACGCAGACGACACCAGCATCCACGCACAAAGCCCCAGCGACGCACAGATCGTCCTGGATACCAGCGTGGATCTCCATTGTGCAGCGACAGGCTCGCGGCTGCAGCGCAACAAGTCCCAGGGACTCGGCCTGGGCAGCCTCAGCCATCTTGCGGGTCCAGATGCGGCCACGGGAGTCACATTCGCAGCACAGGGGGCGAGCGTGCAGCACTTGGGCATTCCTCTGTCCACGCAGCCAGAAGCCGCCGCCACCGCCCTCTACACAGCCATCCTCCGGAAGGTGGAGCTCAAGATCGCACGCTGGTCGGGCTTCAGGCTCAGCTTGCTGGGTAGGGCATACGTCGCCAAGCAGCTGCTCGCATCCATGGTGACTTACCATGCCACCTTCATCCCAGTGCCCAGCCAGCTGGAGACGAGCCTGTGCAGAGCACTCCACACGTTCGTCGCCGCGAACAGGCCAGTCCTTGGCGGCACATCCGCGCGGCTGTATCCAGGAAAGGACACCTGCTTCCGCGCAGCGAAGGACGGCGGCATCGCCATGGTGGACCTCACAGCCCAAATCCTGGCGCTCCAGGCAAAGGTAGTGAGCAGACTGCTGGAGCCAGAGCAGCTGGCGTGGAAGCCCTTCTTCGATTTTTGGCTCTACAGGAGCACAGCCTGGCTGGCAGCACAGGGACCCAACACGCTGGCACCGCATCAGCAGCACATCTGGCAGCTCGGCAGATTCCTGCCCTTCTCAGCGTTTGACGCGAGAAAGATGCAGGCCCCGCTGCGCGTTTGCCAGTACGTGTGTGCCTACCAGAAGCTGCAGCCACACCGCCTCAGCCATCCGGGCAGCCTCGGCCACCACGCGGTCATGAGTGAGCCCCTGTTCTTCAACAGGCAGATCAGGGACGAGGACGGGCAGCCCTTCGCGTGGGAAGATTGGGCCAGACAAGGACTTGTCAGGGTCAGCGACCTCCGTACCCTTGTGCACAGCCCACCGCCCAATGTTGCCGCGCTCCAGCAGGGCATCCAGCTGCTGCTCGCCGCACTGCCCGAACAGTGGAGCCGCTTTGTCCACGGCCACCCACCCTCACCGCAGTGGCTCGCCTCTCCCGGTACAACCGATCGCCGGGTTTGGTCGCTATCAGCCGCCGGCTCCTATGCTTGCACTCACACGGCCAACAGCTCCGGCGCACTCCTTCCAGTGCCAGCAGGGTCAGCAGCGCCTCAGGCCATCTTGCCACTTACGGCGCAGCCGGCTCTAGTGCAGGGCTGGGACATCAACCGGCCCTGGCACCCGCGGAACAGCACACCGCAGCACCAGGATCAGGACAATCACCCACCCCAGCAGGAGCCAGCGCCGCCGTATCTCTTCGGCGTTTGGGGGACGCACATGGTTGACCCCAACTCTTGGGGGTTGGGCACGCGGCCAGCACATGAGTACGTGGTCAAGGAGGCGACCACACGACGCCAAGTGCTTCACAGGAGACAGCATGGCGACGGCCAACCTCAGGGCACGATGAGGCCGGCCATCTGGGCTGACAGCACAGATGATCAGCGCAGCGGCCTTCGGGCTATCGAGGCACACTGGGCGTCCACAGCAGCAGGAACCGGCTCTTCCCAGCAGTGCCTGAGAAAGCGGCCGCGTGGAGAGCCAGATCCATCCTCTTATCAGGCATGGATGAGCCCGCCGCAGAAGCGGCCAGCGCCTTGGCGCGATCGGCCACATCCACAGGCTCCAGCACCAGCACCTCGCACGCCGCGGCAGCAGTCCTTGCCGGACACAGTCGATGCAGCGGCCGCTTCAGGAGGACCACACCCGCCTTGGGCTCACGTCTGGCGCGTGCTTGACACTTCCCACCTCGACCGAGGCCAGCGCGTGACAGCCTGGAGACTTCTACACGGGAAGCTCTTCGTCGGGGCCTTCTCGCGGCACATCCATCGAGCAGATGCAGCAGGCCACCGCTGCCCGCATCCTCACTGCACAGATCAGGATGCCACGCTCACCCACGTCCTCATGACCTGCCCCCTGGCAGCGTCCGTATGGGACTGGTTTGCGGCCACTTGGGCAGCCATCACAGGAGAGCCCCCGCCGCCACGCAGCACAGACCTCCTTCTTGCAGACGACCAGCGGACCTGGAGGCCGGCCTCCCAGCTCGGGCCTCTCTGGCATCGCCTCCGGCTGGCCACCATCTGCCAGCTCTGGGCAGCCTACCAGCACGCACGGCACCAGCCGGATGCAGCGCAATCAGCGGGCGCGGTAGCAGCTCGGATCATCTCCTCCAGCAGGAAAGCCATCCTCGGCGACTGGCGGCTTGCAACCATCAACGTCAGGAACACAGCGGGCGTGCCCAGCGACTGGCTGCGCGGGCGCGACCCGAAACTGACGCGCGAGGAGTTCACGGCGCGCTGGTGCCATCGGGACGTCCTCTGCGCACTGGGCGCGGCGCCCGATGCGCAGCTTGTCATCCATTGCAGCGCACAACACCCGGTGCCGCTGCCCGCATGATTCTTCAAACTTCAAGAACCAGGCCTGCCTGGGCCTCAACCAGGCAAACCCTGTGACACCATGCTTTGTTGATGGCCTTTTGCCATGACACCCGCTCGAGTCCTCCACCGATTGAACAGCCTCGTTTAGTGATCCTTTTTGGCACATCCGGGGGCTTGGCACCCGTAGGCGTCCTCAGTGAGTTCTAGGCACGCACTCCGGATGACACACACCCCACCCCGGCTCAGACCGGCTTGCCTTCACCCATGTGTACCTGTGGATCACGTTAGGACCCTGGGGATGACAAGCATGTTGTTTTCGAGAAGTGCCTCCCCGTCTCCGTCCCCATCCTCTGCCACCGCGGAAAGGGGCCCCCAGTCACGCGGTACCACCGGTCGGGAGTCCCAGAGAGCACGGCCGGGCATGGCCCCTGGGGTTTCCTTTCCCTTCTGGGGCA
>JADMIH010000289.1 GCA_015478675.1 Chloroflexota bacterium
ATAAGGTGTATGAAGGCGCACTCGACATGGCAGGCATTTTTATACGAGGCACAGCGTCTACCAAGCAGCCGGAAGGCCCACGCAAGATACAGACCGGCGAGCCGATCAGTGCTGGAGCGCAAAGCCCGCAAGGGGAACACCCTCAACGCAGCCGCCCTCAAGGAGCGCCCCCCCAATGAGCACACCCAAAGTTTATGTGGATGAAAGCCCTGCGGCAGTAGCCGCCGACACAGCCGAAATGTTCGTGCGCCTCTCGCAACAAGCGGCCTCTGCGGGCGCTCCGTTCCGGGTTGCTCTGTCAGGTGGCTCAACCCCCCGCCTCTTGTATGGATTGCTCGCTTCCGAAACGTTTCGCGGCGATGTGCCGTGGAACGCAATACAGTTCTTCTTCGGTGATGAGCGTTTTGTGCCTCATACCAGCAAGGATAGCAATTATAAGCTGGCTAACGATGAGCTTTTTACCAGGCTCAACATCAAGTCGGATAGTGTTTTCCCCATCCCCACCGAGGGAATAAGCCCTGATGAAGCCGCTGACCAATACCAGGCTACGCTGCGCCAAGTGTTCCGGACGCAAGATGGAGAGGTGCCCCGCTTCGACCTGATTTTCCTCGGCATGGGCGATGAAGGCCACACAGCATCGTTATTCCCGCACACGGCGGTGCTACATGAGAAAGAGCGGCTGGCGGATGCTACCTATGTGGAGAAGCTCGCCGCTGACCGTATCACTCTGACGCCCGTAGTACTCAACGCGGCGGCTGAGATAATCCTCATGGTGACAGGCGAAGGCAAGGCCCAGGCGTTGGAGCAGGTGTTGGAAGGAGAATACAACCCTGACGAGTACCCCAGCCAACTGCTGAGGAACGCCCAGGGTACAGTAACCTGGCAAGTAGATAGAGCCGCAGCAGCACAACTGAAAGATCACTACGTAGAACGGTGATGGGACTGCGTAGTGCGTAAGAGTTCCGGTAAGATTGTACCTGTCCTGAGCGCCACGCAATACGTTCAACCTGCCTATGCCAGATAACCCCAACATACAGATAGTACCTTCCATACTGTCCGCCGACTTCTCGCGTCTGGGCGATGAGGTGCGGGCGGCTGAGGATGCCGGGGCCGGGCGCATACATGTGGATGTGATGGACGGGCACTTCGTCCCCAATATCGCCGTTGGCCCTGCTGTTATACGCTCTATACGCCCACACACAAGTGTGCCTATCGAAGCGCACCTGATGATAGAGCGGCCTGAGTTGTACATAGATGACTTCGCCCAGGCCGGGGCCGACTACATAATTGTCCATCGAGAGACCTGCCCGCACCTGCATCGCACTATCCAGCAGATACACGCGGCGGGCGCAAAAGCAGGCGCGGCTATCAATCCTGCTACGCCGCTAATAGAGCTTGAGGAGATAATTGAGTACGTAGATATGGTGCTCGTGATGACAGTGAACCCTGGCTTCGGGGGCCAGGAGTTCATCAACTCGATGCTCTCCAAGGTACATAGGCTGCGCTCGATACTCATACAGCGCGGCTTGCGGTGCGATATTGAAGTAGACGGCGGCATACATGAGCAAACAGCTCCAAAAGTGGTAGAAGCAGGCGCGAACTTGCTCGTAGCAGGCTCAGCAGTCTACGGCACACCCGACGGCGTAGCAGCCGCAATGGGCCGCCTGTTCAAAAGCATATCAGACGTGGCATACCAGCTTGACCGCCCAAAAGCGACACTTCTGTAAAGAAGCCCGAGCCCGGTATATGGTTGGTATAAAATGAGAGAAAGCAGGAACAACAATGGTAGCTACAACAGGAACCCTCCCGCATTGGGATATGACAGTTGTATATCCGAGCCTCGAATCGCCGGAGTTCGACGAAGGCTTTCGGTCGGTTGTAGAGGAGATATCTGCACTCTCGGTCCTCTTTGACAAATATCAGATTGGAGAGCAGCAGGGACAGCAGGGACAGCTGGGACAGCAGAGCGCACTTGATGACCAAACGGTGGGGCGCTTTGATGATGTAATCAACCACTACAACCAGGTGTTGGACAAGACACACACACTCAGCGCCTATATCGAGAGTTTTGTCTCAACGAACTCGCGGGACGACACGGCACAAGCGAAGTTGAGCGAGCTTCAGCAGCACACAGTCCGGCTGTCGCAGCTTGGCACGCGCCTCACCGCCTGGATCGGCTCGCTTGATATAGATACCCTCATTACCCTCTCACCTATCGCAAAAGCACATGAATACATGCTACGGCGCGCCAGGATACGCTCTACTCACCTGATGTCGCCGCCGGAGGAAGCGCTGGCAGCCGAGCTGAACCTGAGCGGCGGCTCTGCCTGGACCAGGCTGCATGGTAATGTCACCTCGCAGTTATCGGTGCCGGTGGAGGTCAACGGCGAAAGTCAGGAGCTTCCCATGAGCATGGTGCGTAATCTTGCCTATGAGCCAGACCGCGATCTGCGGCGGAGGGCTTACGAGGCGGAGCTTGCGGGCTGGCAGCGTGTAGAAGTGCCTATAGCCGCCGCCCTCAACGGCGTCAAAGGTGAGGTATCTACTCTTGCCAGGCATCGTGGGTGGGGGTCTGCCCTGGATGCGGCCCTCTTCGACAGCAGCATAGACCACGCGACGCTCGATGCAATGATGCTGGCCGCACACGAGTCGTTTCCTGATTTCAGGCGCTACCTGCGAGCCAAGGCGCATGCTCTAGGGCTGGATGTGCTGGCATGGTACGACATATTCGCACCTGTAGGCCGCAGCAGCCGCCTTTGGGAGTATGATAAAGCTACAAACTTCATTGTCGAGCAGTTCGGTGCTTACTCACCAAAGATGAGCGATTTCGCCGCTCGCGCCTTTCGTGAGCAATGGATAGACGCCGAGCCTCGCTCCGGCAAGCGCGATGGAGCCTTCTGCATGCCTCTGCGTGATGACGAGTCGCGGGTATTTACGAACTACAAGCCCGCTTACGACGGGATGAGTACCCTGGCACATGAGCTAGGTCACGGCTATCACAACTTTGTGAAGGCGGAGCGTACGGCGCTACAGCGTTCCACGCCTATGACCCTGGCCGAGACCGCAAGCATCTTCTGTGAAACAATCGTAAGGCAAGCCGCTCTCAAAGATGCCGATAAGCAAGAGCAGATATCAATCCTCGA
>JADMIH010000290.1 GCA_015478675.1 Chloroflexota bacterium
CGCTTCTCATGTTAATACGTGTAGCTCAGCTTCACAGATAGTGCAAAATCCTCTACTCGACAGCTTCTCTGCACTCAGGGCAGATGCCGAAGAAGGCAAAGTGGTCGAGATTCGTGCTGAAGCCATACCGCCTGAGCAGACCCTCGCGAAGGGGCTGTAGAAAGCTATCCTCGACCTCGATGCGCATGTTGCAACGCTCGCAAATAAGATGGTGGTGCGGCTGGCTTACCAATTCATACTCCAGCCTGCCGCTGCCAAGATCGGTGGTCGCGACCAGGCCCAGCGCGCTCAATAGCTCCAGAGTTCGATAGACAGTCGTCTTGTTGGTGGAAGGGTGCCGCCTTTTTACTTCCTCAAGAATCTCCTCAACAGTGAGGTGCCCACCACGCGAGGCGAGCACCTCAGCCACCATCAGGCGTCGTGGGGTCAGCCTGTGGCCTCGTAACCGCAACTCGTGGTCAATCTCAACCGTAGTGGCACCTAAAAGAGGAGGCTTCATAATAGCTCTATCTAATTATACCAGATAGCCGTGCTATTCCTCGCTGAGCCGCATTTAGCCTTCGAGCAGCTCCTCTATCTCAGAGAGGCGAGGAAGCGCGGGGATCGCGCCCCTCCTGGTGGCGGTAAGTGCGCCCGCTGCGTTAGCGAAGCGGACAGCCTCTCTTATTAAGCCTTCGGCTAAGGGCGTGTTGCGGGCAGAATGCAGCTTGAAGAGGAGCGCCGCAAGAAAGGCGTCGCCCGCGCCCGTAGTATCTACGGCCTCAACAGCAAAGCCAGGTATGTGGCCGCTCGCCTCCGGGGTGAAGTAGGTGCAGCCCGAAGCCCCATGAGTGGCCACAAGCAGGCGCAAGTTGCTGTGCCAGAGCCGCCTTGCACCCCACTCCAGGTCGGCTGAGCCGCTCAGGAACTCCAATTCTTCCCGGCTAACCTTAATCAAATTGGCATGGGGCCAGCCGACCATTATCCCTTCGCGGGCGGCTTGAGGCGAAGACCAGAGGTTGAGACGCAGATTCGGGTCGTAAGAAATAAAGAGGCCGTGCGCGGAGGCGGCCTGGGCAGCGCGAAGGGTCGCATCCCTGCTCGGCTGCGCGCCCAGGGTGATCGAGCCGAAGTGGAAGATCTCAGCCGACGCAATATAATCTTCGTTCACCTCGTCGGGCGCGAAGAGCATCTCTGCGCCCGGATTCCGATAGAAGATGAAGTCTCGTTCGCCACCGGCTCGCAGCGAGACAAAAGCAAGGGTAGTGCGTGCCTCTTTAGTGAATAGCAGGTGCGTGGTATCAACAGCATTTGAGGCAAGAGTCTCTCTCAGAAACTCCCCGAAATCGTCGCCACCTACTTTGCCCATAAAGCCACTTGATAATCCAAGGCGGGCAAGGCCAACAGCTACGTTAGCGGGCGCACCACCTGCGGCTTTGTGAAAAGCAGGAGCCTCGATAAGCGTCACTCCCGCAACGGTCGAAACAAAATCAATGAGCATCTCGCCACAGGTGATCGCTACAGGCATTGTCTTACCTCAATTTATATTGTAGTGCGTATGGCTCGACGGAGCGCAGCCAGACCACGTCTACCCTGGAGAACCTTGCACTACGCACTACCACTCATGCTGCACGCCTCACGAGTCCCAGCCAATCCAAGTGGTCATCTCTCGAAATACGCCGGCTGTGTATAATGACACAAGAGCGTGAGATTCCAGGACTTTACACGAAGTTGTATAAGTATGCCAGATAAATATGCCGCGGGCCCACTTGTGCTGGCAGGCTCCGGCGAGTTCCTGCCTGTAATGGAGAGTGTTGATCGTGAAGCGCTGCGCGCCGTCGAGAGTGGTGGCAAAAGCACAGCGATTGTGCCCACAGCGTCCGGCCTTGAGAACCCGCAATGGTGGATCGACCTGGGTATGCGCCACTTTGAGGCGTTGGCCGCGCAACCCTATGGCGTTCGCGCCTATAAGCGTGGAGACGCCGACAATACAGAGTTTGCTCAGCAGATAGAAGCAGCCGACTTCATTTATTACTCAGGCGGGAAACCGTGCCATGTGGTTGAGACGCTCAAAGAGAGTAAGCTGTGGGGTGCTACTCTGACCCGACACGCGCAGGGAGCAGCCCTTGCCGGTTGTAGCGCGGGCATAATGATGCTTGGCAGCTGCACATACGATCCTTATGCCTTGCACGCCGGTCGGCCTTTCACGACGATACCGGCGCTTGGCTTCCTCCCCGACCTCTTCATAATACCTCACTTCGACAATGATTGGATGTTTGCTGCGCGGACACGTGAAGGGTTCCGCAAGCTCATTCCAGATGGTCTGGCCATGCTAGGGATCGATGAGAATACGGCGTTGCTGTGCTTGAACGGCAAATGGAGTGTATGGGGTGCTGGAGGCGTAACTCTCTGGCCGGAAGATGGACAAACGATGCGCTACAATTCGGGTGACTATGGTATTTCTCTGCCTTCAGCCGAGCGACAGTTCGCATGAATGCGTATCTGTTCAGGGTTGAGGTAGAACAATCTTATTGGGGTATCTGTGCGAGTGCACCAACTGCCCTCACCCTCAGCTACCCTCACCCCATGCCCCTCTCCCATGAAGGGAGAGGGGGCTTTACTCCTCTGACTATCAGGGGCTATGCCCCTGCACCCCTATTCTGAACGCTTACATGAATGCACAAACTTGACACGGTAGCGTCTGCTTGAGTATAATAGGCGCTGAACGGTGGGGTGTCGTCTAACGGTAGGACAGCTGATTCTGGATCAGTAAGTTGAGGTTCGAATCCTTGCACCCCAGCCAGAAGAATAAAGAAGGGTCGTGCCAGCACCGGCACGGCCCTTCTTTATTGCCTGCAATCTGCGTGACAGTTGTGCTAAGGAAGTTATCTCTCACGAGTAGGCAAGCAGTTAGGGAAGAAAGTGTTGGCGTCAATCTTGGAAGCTTGCCCACGTGTGGTGTTGTTCCCCCACCTGAAGTATGGCCTGTTCTCTGTGTCACATGGCTCCTGTGGGATACTCCCACAGGCGTACCCTCCCATTACTCCTCTTCGTGTGAGACGGTTGATGTAGTCGTAGAATGGGTTGCCTGAAGGCACATCTGTGTATATCTGTGGCCCTGGGTCATCAGCTATGCCTG
>JADMIH010000028.1 GCA_015478675.1 Chloroflexota bacterium
AACAAATATTCCCCTCCCGGCTCACGGGTGGAAGTGAGAGTTGTGCGCTCGGGGCAGGAGTGCCTGACGTTGGTGCGCGACAACGGCCCCGGAGTACCGACCGAGGAGCGCGAGCGCATATTCGAGCGCTTCTACCGCAGCAGCATGCACCGGAGCGACCGCACGGCCAGCACCGGCCTCGGCCTACCCATTGGGGCCAAAATAGCCGAGATACACGGAGGTCGGCTGTGGGTCGAGACTGCAGCGAGAGGCGGGAGCATATTCACCCTCGCCCTGCCGCATTCTGCTCGCTAATTATCCCTGCGTATCTACAGGCTGTTCATCTATCTTACCGACGTGCCAGGGCGGGACCACCGCGCCAAAGCCGACCGACTTGTAGCTCTGGAGGGTGCGGATGTAGTGTGCGCGCTCGAAGGCGGTGGGGTCAGGTACGCGCTTCTGGCTCATCAGGCCCTGCATCTCCTCTACCGACTGAAAGTCGTGCTCCTCCATCCACTTGCCAAGCTCCCGTTCCAGGTAGGATATATGCTTTATGCCCCGCTTGAGGAGGGCTGAGCAGAGCATCGTGACGCTCGCCCCAGCCATGAGCATCTTGACCACGTCCTCCGGCGCGTGGATGCCTCCGCTCGCCGCCAGGTCGCAGTCCACCTGCCCGTGCAGGATGGCGATCCAGCGCAGGGGCAGGCGCATGGCCTGGGGGCCGCTGAGAACGATACGCGGTTTCACCTCCATTAGTGCGAGGTTGATGTCGGGCTGATAGAAGCGATTGAAAAGTACCAGCCCGTCGGCCCCTGCCCGCTCGAAGCGCCCCGCCATGTTCGCCATGTTGCTGAAGTAGGGGCCGAGCTTCACCGCCAGGGGGACCGTTACCGCCGAGCGCACCCACTCCACTATCTCTAGGTAGGTGCGCTCGATCTGCGCTCCCGTGATGTGAGCCTCGGTCGGGACGTAATAGATGTTCAGCTCTATCGCGTCGGCTCCGGCCTGCTGCATCTGCTTTGCGTACTCCGCCCAGCCACCTATAGATGTGCCGTTGAGGCTGGCGATTATTGGGATGTTAACAGCTTCTTTGGCCTTGCGTATGTGCTCAAGATATCCTTCTGGCCCCAGGTTATAGTGTGAGCGCCTCGGAAAGTAGCCCCCGCTGTTGTCCGCGACCAGAGCGGTCTCATCACTGATATATCGAATCTCCCGCGGACCGTTTTGCAACTGCTCCTCAAACAGGGAGTAGAGCACAACTGCCGCCGCTCCCGCCTCTTCAGCACGCTTTATGTTCTCTATACGCTCCGAGATGGGAGAGGCCGAGAGGACAAGTGGAGTTCGCAAGGTCATCCCCAGATAAGTTGTAGATAGGTCCATTTGCTTACTTCCTTTCGGTTAGATTATTAGATCCTATTCAGCCCTGTGGAACTGCCCGAATGCTGAATGGCGCGTATGTAGTAGCCCTTTCAACTCTCACGGCACTTCACCGAGGGTTTATCATAGTAGGCTTACACCGAGGAGACGACCGATGCCGTAGGTTAAAGCTGCCGCTGCAAGGCCCAAAAGGAACTGGCGCATCCCTGAGAGGAATAGGCTTCGTCCTGTCAATACGGTGACACCCGCTCCCAGGCTAAATAGAGCAACCGAGCTTAGTGCCAGGCTTAAGACTATGGCGGCTGCCCCTGCAAGGAACAGGAAGGGAATCACCGGCACGATAGCGCCGAGGGCGAAGAGGACGAACGACGTCGACGCAGCCTCCCAGGCCGAACCACCTAGCTCCCTCGCGTCTATGCCCAGTTCCTCTCGCACGTGGGTCTCGAGCGCACTCTCCTTGTTGAGCATGAGATGCTTCGCGATCTGATGGGCATGACGTGCGGGCATGCCTTTCGCTTGGTAGATTAGGGCCAGCTCCTCTGTCTCTGGGCCGGGATTCCGGTCAAGCTCTTGCGACTCGATATGGATTTGTCTCTGGTAAAGCTCTCTTGAGCTTTGCACCGAGAGCCACTCTCCAAGCGCCATGGAAGAAGCCCCTGCCAGCAGACCGGCAATACCCGTGATCAGAATGGCCCGACCCGACAATTCGGCCCCTGCCACGCCCATGACCAGGCTCAGATTAGAAACCACTCCATCAGTGGCCCCTAACACCCCTGCACGGAGGGCATTGCCTCTAGGGGTCCGATGGTGTCCTTCCGGCTGAACCAACGCGGCTCTCCCGGAGGTATTCTGCTCAGGTACAGTATTCGGTATTGCTAACAAGAGCGTCACTCTCCTCACGTTAGGCTCGCAGTCCGAGCGTCAGTCGGCTGTGAGATCTCGCTTCATTTGCTCGAACTGCTCGCTGGTGATCTCTCCCTGGACATACCTGTGCCTGAGGATCTCCAGCGCCTCGTTGGGGCGACTACCAGTTCCACCGCCGGATGCGCCGACCCGGCTGCGGCGAACGGCCCAGGCGACAAACGCCACGCCCCCGCCGCTGAGTAGGAGCCAGAAGAGGAGCATGAGGAGCCAGCCCCACCACGTATTGCCACCCCAACCAGCCCAGGTCGACGGGTTCCAGCCACCCATCATCCCGCCGAACATCATCATGGGCATGACGAACACGGACAACAGCACCAGTGCGAGCACTGTCACCAGTGCTACCAGTCCCACAGTCAACTCGGACCTCGTATCATTGGGATACATGTGGTTCACCTGCGCCTTCCCCAAGATGGGCGGCCACACGCTCCAAGCGTGCTGTGACCTCATCGGCAACGGGTTGTAGCACGGGGTTGGCGGCCACGCCCAGCATAGCTCGTGGGTCCACGAACACCACCCGTGTGCCTTCTCCCTCCTCATGTACCACCACATTGCATGGGAGGAGCAGCCCCAGATCAGGTTCGACCCTCAATGCCTGGTAGGCCAGCGGCGGGTTGCACGCCCCCAGGATTATGTACCTTTGGAACTCCACGTCCAGTTTCTTCTTCAGCGTGTCGCGCACGTCTATCTCGGTCAGCACCCCGAACCCTTCGGCCTTGAGCGCGTCTACCACCGCCCCTACCGCCTGTTCATACGGTAGGGGCAACGATAGCGCGAACCCATACCTGCCGGTTTCGTTTGTAGTGCCGCGCTTCTCGTCCAGGTCTGCCATCTTATGATCCTCCATTAGCATCTTTTTGCGTCCTCATCGCGTTCAATCGTCCAGTCTTGCCGTGTACCAGAGTTGGTCGCTAATCATGCCGAGCCTCGGAGCTGAAGGTCATTGAGGTATGCGCCTCACTGGCCTTTCATCGTGAGCATGCTGGCGTGAGCATCCCCGGCGGGCAGCCAGATAGGGGTTATGGCGTGCCCGTGCCATACCACTGCTTGTACAGAGTTTGCATCTGCTCGATCTCCGCCCTCTGGCTCGATATGATGGAGCGTGCCAATTCTTTCAATTCCTTCTGCTCGCCGCCCGTGAGTACCATGCTGGACATCATCAGCGCCATCTGGTGGTGCGGGATCATTGCCTCGATAAAGGCTTTGTCGAAGTCCTTCGCATTGGCGAGGTCATCGAGATTCATGCCCATGCCCATGTCGCCATTGCCCATCATGCCGCTCATTATGCCGCCCATCATACCCTGGCCGCTCATCATGCCGCCCATCATACCCTGGTTGCTCATCATGCCATCATTGCTGCCGGATCCCATCATGCCGCTATCATTGCTACCAGCGGTTCCGGTCTGGCCGGCCGGCAAATCCGTACCGTACCACTCCTTGTACCAGCCTCGCATCTGGGCGACCTCAAGGGTCTGAGTGCGTTTGATGTTTTCCGCTAGGGTCTTTATCTCCGGGCGGGTCGCCTTCTGTAGTGCCAGGTCGGCCATGTCTATGGCATCCTGGTGGTGAGGCACCATCATCTCGATGAAGTGACGGTCCACATTGCTCATCATGTCAGCCATATTGCCCATTCCGCTCGTAGTCTGACTGCCCGTCCCCATCATCGAACTATTGCCGGTTGTCTGTGCCGCGTTCATGTCCGAGCAGTCCCCTTTGGTTTGAGCTGCTGCCGGAAAAGCGGCAACCAGGGCTATAGCTCCGAATAGTACCAGCGCCCCTGCTGCTAGAAGCGCGAATAGCTTGTGTCTCTTGATCGTTTCCATTTCTCCTCACCTTTCCCTTCTATTATGGGTAACTATTGTCGCCAATTGTGGGTCACAACCTGACCCAGGTGCTTACATTACCAGTTTAGCGAAGGAAAGTTACGATTTGATGCCCGGTTCGATTATGCTTGAATAATGTTTATGGCACTCCGTGAATCTGGAACAAAGGAAAGGCCGGTACTGCTTTTGCGGTACCGGCCTTTCCTGGTTAGAGGCGGACTAGTCGTATTCAGTTGTGGGAGCTTCCCACTACGCTGTGGGAGCTGTAACGCTTACATCTCTTACTTTCGTGGAGAGAAGGCTGCGCTCGTGCCGACCAGATCAGGCTCTCTGACGAACGCCCATGCGTTCTGTGGTACCGGGATGCCCTCATTCTGTAAGTTGAAGAGGCCGATCTCCGGCATATGCTCGAAGAGCCAGCGCTGCGTCTCCATCTCCTCGTGCATGTGCCTCTCCGAGAGGCGCGCCACCTCCTCGTCTCCAAAAGTCCGTGCCAGGGTGGTCAGCAGCTTGTAGGAGGCGATCTTGAAGTGGCCGAAGGTGTACCAGGTGGTGGCGAAGCCGGCAAGCGTCTCAGGCTTTACCATGTCCATGCAACTCAGTATTGGACTGGTGAAGGAGCTGAACGTCCGCGACTGCTCCTTGGTGTCGGTGGCCTTCACGGACGGGCGAACGTTGTAGAACTCCAGGCGCGGCAGAAGGTGCTTGGAATGCTCCTTGCACATCTCGGCACACTGATAAATCCTGGCTCGGAACTCCGGAAAGTCCTTGAAGGCAGAGGCTCGCTCACCGTAGCTCTCCAGCGTTTTGCTGAAAGTGCTCTCGAAGGTGTAGATATCCGTCAGGTACGCTACAAAGTTCTCCTTGAACTTCGGGTTCGTGTTCGCGTTAAACATTTTCTTCTCCTTGTTTGTCAAGCCAGCCTGCGCCGGCTCGTGATTTGGTTTTTAGGTTTGAGACCGAAACGTCATTTTAGGTTCGATCTACTAACCCCATCCTATCAGGAGAAAGTTATCATCGAATACCCGGAATTGTTACGGTTTGGTTACGGATGTTGAGAAAGGGAGATGGTGAGCGCGGTACGTCATACCCTTCGGACGGTAGGAAGGGTGAACGAGAAGGTGCTGCCCAGGCCCGGCCCTGGACTTTCCGCCCAGATACGCCCGCCTTGCGCCTCAACAATTGCCCTGGCGATGGTCAGGCCGATGCCTGAGCCGCCTGCTGCCCGGCTACGGCGCCACTTCTCCACGCGGTAGAAGCGGTCGAACAGGTGCGGCAGGTCCTCTGGGGACACGCCTATGCCAGTATCCACTACCTGAAACAGCACCTCGTCGCCACTGCCACCGCCGAGGCCCGGCGAGCCAGGTGCTCGGCTCACGGAGAGGGTAACCTTGCCCGGGGGCGGCGTATAGCGCAGGGCGTTGGTGAGCAGATTGGTGAGCACCTGCACTGTGCGGTCTCGGTCGGCCATCACAGGGGGGAGGTTGGTCGCAACATCCTCTACAAGCTCAAGCCCTTCCTCGGCGAAGTCCGAGCGCAGCCGGTCGAGGGCTGCCCTCGCAATTGCCGAGGGGTCCTCCGGTACAGGATTCAATGAGAACTGCCGGGCCTCGGCGCGGGAAAGATCGCGCAGGTCGTCGGCCAACCTGTTGAGCCTGCCGGTCTCGTCACGCAGGCTTGCCCAGGTCTCCTGTGAGGGCTGAACGATGCCGTCCAGCAGCCCATCCAGGTAACCGGCGAGGGTGTTGATAGGAGTGCGAAGCTCGTGGGCCACATCGCCCAGCAGCTCTACACGTCGCGCCTCGGTCGCTTCTAGCGAGTGGGCCATCTCGTTGAAGCTGTGCGTTAGCTGGCCTAGCTCATCCGCGCCCTCGGAGTGCTTGAAGACGACCCTCTCCGAGTAGTGACCTGCGGCGATGTGCCGCGTGGAACTGGCGATACGCCGCACGCGCCCCGTGATGCGCTCAGAGATGAAGAGGCTGGCCGCCAATGCCACCAGGGTAGCGGCTGCTGTCGCCACCAGCACTGCCTGTGTCACCGAGGACTGGAACGCGACCTCCAAACTGCTGGTGGCAGCGTCTGCGCCCCCGGACATTGCACCCGACATATCGCTCGGTCCCATCATCTGAACCATATGCTCTTCGAAGAGGCGAGGTGCAACCAGGCTGATCACGAGCAGAGAGGTGAGCGTGCCAACCGCGATCACCAGCAAGAAGGCCAGCAGCAGCTTCGCCCGTAAGCTCGATTGCAGCCAGCGGATCATGGCGATGATCCAGTTATCGGTGTAGGCGAGGGGCTTCTGAAGCGGTAACCGACGCCGCGCACAGTCTCGATGTAGCGGGGTTCGGCTGGATCATCATCCAGCTTCTTGCGCAGGTGGGTCACACAGACGTCCACCACGTGGTCGCCGTAGTATTCCCCGCTCCAAACCTGTTGCAGAAGCTGGTCACGGGTGAAGACTCGGCCAGGGTGAGCGGCCAGCGTCGCCAGCAGGCCGAACTCCCGAGGCGTGAGATACACCGGTTCACCTCGCACAGACACTGCGTGGCGAGACGCATCAACGACCAGATCGCCGCGCACAAGAGGCGGGGGTAAGTCAGGTTGCGCTTCTGCTCGTCGGGTCTGTGAGTTCCCTGGCGGCTGTAGTCGTGGGCGGCGCAGCATGGCCTTCACCCTCGCCACAAGCTCACGCGGGCTGAACGGCTTGGTGAGGTAGTCGTCCGCGCCCACAGAGAGGCCGACGACCTTGTCTATCTCCTCGCCCCTGGCCGTAAGCATCAGCACATAGGCGTCGGAGAACTGCCGCAGCCGGCGACACACCTCCACTCCATCAAGGCCAGGGAGCATCACGTCCAATATGAGCAGATCGGGGAGTTCGACCTGCGCCGTCTCGAGGGCGGTGATTCCATCAGAAGCGGCGAACACCTCAAATCCTTCGGCCAACAGGTAGCCGCGCACCAGCTCCACCTGCTTTTGTTCGTCGTCTACTATTAGCACTTTGGGCGCTTGACGCGGGTCGCCGCCTGCGTAGCTATGCTCCTGCGATTCCATATCCTCGCCTGCTCTTATCATCTACCCGAGGGAACGCCTCTTTACCTTTTAAGGTGCGTTCTACTCCCGCTCTATTCCATTGGCTCTATTCCATTGTAAGCAACAACATGGTTGAGACGCAACTGTGCAGGCCACCGAAGCCAGACTTCAGCAAATCCTCAGGAACCGCTCAGGGTCGCTTCAGCGACAACGAATATCCTTCTATCGAGCCACAGACCACAGATAACGTGTGGGCCGCTCTCGTGAGGAGGTATGAGCTATGAATGGTGCGACACAAGAAAGTACAGGCAGAAGAAAGTTGCTCAAAGTTAGATGGATAGCGTGGTCCGCAGCCATCTTGTTGGCAGCCGTAGTAGTCGTCCCCGCCGTAGTTTGGCTGGGGAGAACCAATCCTGCACTCTCCGCTTCTCCCGCTGCCACCACCGGTCAACCTCTTCAAAACGAAGGTACGGGATCGGGCGCTGCCCGCAGTGGCACCCAGACGAACGAAGGTGGAGGCGTTACAGTGGCGGTTGAATGGGCGGGTAAGGACGCAGGGCCGGTATTCAAGGTGACGATAGACACGCACTCAGTGGACCTGGACGGTTACGACCTGACCAGGCTCTCGACGCTGCGCACTGACGACGGCAGAGAGGCCCTCCCCGTGATGTGGGACGCGCCCAAAGGTGGCCACCACCGCGAAGGTCAGTTGACCTTCAGCGCCAATGCCCTGGACGGCAAACCGCTGGTCGGCACAGATACGAAGGGCCTTGAGTTGATCATATACGACGTGGCGGGGGTCGCGCAGAGGAGCTTCAAGTGGACGCCCTAAAGAGCCTGGCGACCGGTCCAACGGAAGGTGCCGAGCACCTACCTGCAGCCGCAGCCACGCACGAAGCGGGGTTGCCGGTGCTGAAGCCTATCTTCTTCGGAGTACTCGCCTCCATCGGTCTGCTTACACTTTACCTGGGCACGATCACCCTAGCGCAATCGTGGGAGCACGCTCTTCAGCAGCTAGGTGACGACCTCTGGTTCGTGGGAGCCATCACTCTCGGTTTTGGCATCCAGGTGGGTCTTTTCACCTATCTGCGAGCCTTGCGTGCTCATACAGGCGCGGGGGGTATGGTGGCAAGCACGGGCACGAGCACAGTCGCTATGCTCGCATGTTGTGCCCACCACCTGACAGAGGTACTTCCACTCATCGGTCTGTCTGGCGTGGCAGTCTTTCTAAATGCCTACAAAACCCCCTTGCTATGGCTGGGGCTGGTCATGAACCTGGGCGGGATTGCATACATGGCTTATCAGATACGTAAAGAGCGCAGGCTGGTCTGCCGCGCTTGATAACAAACACAACATCGAAGAAGGAGAAAGAAATCAATGGATAAGAGAGTTGCAAACAATATTTGGCCTCGCATCATCCTTATAGTGGCATTCGTAGTCGTAGCGGTGGGGGCGTGGGGCGTGGGAAGGGCCGGGGCAGACCAGACAGGCTCCCTGGTGGCGCAAGGCCCAACTTCCACCAACGGTGGATATGACATCGGGACCGCCGGCAGCAACAAAGCTATCAAGCCCACGCGCAAAGTACGCGAGTTCAACCTCGTGGCTAAGGAGGCAGACGTAACTATAGCCCCCGGTGTTACCGTCAAAGGGATCACCTACAACGGCCAGGTTCCCGGCCCAACCATCCGCGTAACCGAGGGGGATACCCTCCGCGTCACGCTCAAGAACGAGCTTAGCAAGGCCACCACAATCCACTGGCATGGGCTGCATGTCCCGAACAACATGGACGGCGTGCCTCCCCTGACCCAGCAAGGCATCGAGCCGGGGCAGAGCTTCACCTACGAGTTCCAGGTCTCACATGCGGGCACCTTCATGTACCACTCACACCTCAACACGGTCGAGCAGATTGACCGCGGGCTGTACGGGCCATTGATCATAGACCCGGCCACCCCCACGCCTACCAAATTCGACAAGGAGTTCACAATGCTGCTGTCGGCCTGGAACACCAACAACATACCTTCCGGTCCCACGCCTGAACAACCTGATCAGGGCGGCGGCACAATGGAGGGTATGCCCGGCATGACCGGAGGAGAAGGCTCTCAGAGCGACCAGAATACTCCTGGCGCTATGAACATGAACTACAACTACTTCACCATAAATGGCAAGGCATTCCCCTCGAATGAAGCGTGGACGGTGAAGGAGGGCGACCTGGTGCGGGTGCGGATCATCAACATCTCCAACCTTGCTCACCCGATGCACCTGCACGGCCAGGACTTCACGGTAATAGCGAAGGATGGAGAGCCAATCAAGCCGGAGCAGCAGCAAACGATGAACACCCTCTCGGTGGACGCGGGAGAGACTTACGACATCGTCATCAAAGCAGACAACCCCGGCAAGTGGGTCTTCCACTGCCACGAGCTGCACCACACCGAGAACAACGGGATCGAGCCGGGCGGGCTGATCCAGGTGATCCAGTACGAGGGTTATGAAGCGCCCGTGCAACCCGCTTCACAGCCGCAAGAGGAGCAAACGCCGCAGCCGACCACCGTTACCCCTATAGCCACGCCTACTCCTATGCCGGCGATGCCGGGTATGAACCATTAGCTCTGTTAGTGACCATGTCAGGCGGGGGTTGCGGATCCGCGACCCCCGCCGAAGCAAAGGAGGCATTGAGATGTCGGAGAATTCGAGGTTTGGTATAGGAACGGCGATACTTATCGCTGTCGGATTGGTGATATTTGGCCTTGTAATCACCTCACGTGTATCCTCATCCAAGGTGGACGGGACGCAGGCCCCCACTCTCGTCTCGATGGAGGAGAGCGCACAGGCGATGCAGCAGGCAGGCCAGGTCATGCAGAAGCACGGTCAGGAGATGCTGGACGAGGCCAAGCGCACAGGCAACACCGAGTTGGAGCAGCACGGCCAGCACTGGGCAAACGACGGCAAGACGCTGGTCGAGAATGGGGACTGGATGTCCGCTAACCCCACGTCAGCCCAGAGCTTGCACGCCTCACCAGGGGAGCTACAGTCGCAGGGCAGCTGGAGCGAGCTAAACAGCAGAGCACAGGCCATGATTCACGACCCGAGCCAGATACGCGGGAGTGTGGACGTGGATGCTTTGCTGGCGAATGGAGAGACCATGCTGGCCGAGGGGCGCAATATGAGCGACCACGGGCGGGTGATGGCCGAAGAAGCAGGGGTGATGGTAGAGCGGCACAACCTGCAAGGGCAGGCCGCGAGCGACCTGAGCGGAGCTGCCCAGACGATGCGCGATGTCGGCACTTCGCTGGCGCGCAACGGGCAGGAGATGGTGGATTACGCCGCTCGGCTGCGGCGCAGTCTGGGCTACAGCGATTAATTTTTTACTTGTTGCTGGTGGCCGGACTGAAGCTGGCCACAGCCGCTCTCGGTGCAGCGCCGAGCGCGTGCCCACCGGTCGCGGGATCGTTCAAGCTCGATACCCGTCGCCGGCAGCAGTGAAGCTGAATAGGAGGATCAAGGTGAATAGAGTAGAGGGAAAAGTGGCCCTGGTTAGCGGAGGAGCGCTGGGCATAGGCAAAGCCTGCGCACTGCTCCTGGCAACAGAGGGAGCCACGGTAGTGGTCACGGACGTAAAGGTAGACGAGGGGCAAGCAGTAGCGGATCAGATCCGCTCGGCGGGTGGTAGAGCGCTCTTCGTGCGCCATGATGTGAGCAACGAAACGGATTGGCAGCGGGTGATCGCCCAGACGGTGGAGACCTTCGGCCGGCTCGACATCCTGGTGAACAACGCCGGTATCGGCAAGACCAGCAACATCGAGGAAGAGACCCTGGAGAGCTGGCGCCTGCTGACCAGCATCAACCTGGACGGGGTCTTCCTGGGCACCAAGTATGCCATCCGGGCGATGAAGAAGGGCGGCGGCGGCTCGATCATCAATATGTCGTCGATACTTGGCCTGGTGGGCGAGGCCAGCGCGGCCTCCTACAACGCCAGCAAGGGCGGAGTGCGCCTGCTCAGCAAGTCGGCCGCCCTGCATTGCGCCAGGTCGGGGTTCAACATCCGGGTAAACTCGGTCCATCCGGGGTACATCATGACCCCGATGGTCGAAACCGCCATGCAGTCATCCGGCAATGCCGAAGCAATGCAGAAGTATATCGAGGGCCTTCACCCACTCGGCAGGCTCGGCGAACCGGACGATATCGCCTATGGTGTGCTCTACCTGGCCTCCGACGAGTCCAGGTTCGTCACCGGCAGCGAGCTGGTGATTGACGGCGGCTACACGGCGCAATAGACCGTCCGACGAGCGCATACGGCGCCGGGGAGTGTACGGGGAGCTATAATCCTGCACACTCCTCAGTTTTACCTCAGCCGGGATTCAGGCCAGTCTCCGCATAGTCCGCTACCATGTACTCAGATCGCGGTAGGTCGGAGACGGGATTACCGTGATATTATTCACCAATCTTTTACCCGATTATACTACGAATTCGACTATCGGCATTCATAATTCTCTATATCAGCCAATAGAACGGAACAAGGAGGGATCATCAGATGGAGGAAAACTCAGTCAACAATCAGCAGACGGCTGCCACTCTTGCCGGTCAAGCTGCGATCCTCGCGCCTGTTACGGGAGTTGAAGCAGGTGGAGCCACCGGTGCGTCCAGGAGAAAGCGCAGCGCTCTTGGCTCAGTAGGAGCGTGGCTGGACGACCGGCTTGGATTGTCGGCGTTGCGCTACAGGGTGCCTGGGCACGCCAACACATTCTGGTACACCCTCGGCGGCATTACCTTTATGGGAATCGTGGTGCTGATTCTTACGGGCCTCTGGCTCGCCCAGTACTACAATCCCGACCCGGCCGCCGCCAGGGAGAGCGTTATTTATATACAGAACAACGCTCCTCTTGGCGACATTATACGTGGCATCCATGTGTGGACCGCCTATCTTGTGGTTATTACCGCCGCGATGCATCTGATCCGAATTTTCGTGACTGCTTCCTATAAGGCGCCTCGCGAGATGAACTGGTTGGTAGGCGTGGCCCTGCTGGCCCTGCTAATGTTCGGAGGCGTTTTCACCGGCACCGTGCTGCGCTGGGACCAGGAAGCTTACGAAGCGATGACCCACAACATGGAGCTGGCTTCGTTGCTCGGAAACGTGGGCGTCTTCTTCTCGGACAGCTTTACGACGAGCGTGGCGATGCTCCCTCGCCTCTTCATGGCCCACGTCAGCATCGTGCCCCTCTTCCTCCTCCTCTTCCTGATCGCGCACATATTCCTCATCAAGCACCATAGCCTGTCGCCCACACCGGCCCAATCAGACGCTGGGGAGGCCCCCGGCGGACGCCTGCCGGAGGAGAAAGAGACGGGGCATTATCCTACTCATGCGCGCATCATGGTCGGCTACGGTTTGGCGCTGCTGGGGCTGGCGGCTACGCTCGGCATCATCTTCACGCCGGGGATTGGGGCCGCTCCCGACCCCACGATGGAGAACACCAAACCTCCCTTCATCTTCTACTGGTTGTACGCCTTCGAGGACTGGTTCAAGGTGCAGGGCATCTTCTACGCGGCAGTGGTCTTCTTCGGGTTCCTGGCGCTGCTCCCCTTCATTGACCGCTCGCCCTGGCGGGCCATGCGCCGCAGGCCGGTGATCATGGCGATAGGTGCGGCGTTGCTTATAGCAGTTGTTGTGTTGTCCATCATGGTTGCGATTGCCCCTGTGAAGTCACACCTCGGCTAATTATAAGCCTCACTGATTACAGAACTTAACGACAAATAAGGAGGAAAAATAAGTGAAACGCATATTACTCACAACACTCTTCAGCCTTAGCCTGGCAATGGTAGGATTCCAGGCCGCAGCCAGTGGTGTGGCTCTGGCGGACGGGGTTAAAGGGGTGGCGGTGCAGCCGCTCACTCCGAAGGCAGGCGATGTCATTACGGTGAAGGGGGATCTGCTGGGCCCTAACAGCACGGTTGAAGTACGGGTGGTCGGCACGGGAGTGGACATTGATTTGGGAGAAGTAGACGCCGACGCGAATGGCGATTTCAGCGCCCAGTTCAGGTTGCCGGAGGATCTCAAGCCCGGCACGTACCAGGTTACAGCGAAGGGAGCGGAAAGCGCGACCACCGCCATTACCGTGGTGGGCGTCGGAGGAGATGCCGCAAGTGAGGGTGCTATGGGGGGCGAGCCGGTGCTCAAGCAGAGACCGTTGGGCGAGAGCCTGCTACTGGTTGGCGTGTTCGGGGTGATCTCAGCTCTGGGCATTTTCCTGGCTCGCACCGCCCGCGACAAGCCTTCTAAGGTGTAGGCCCTGCCTGCCGGTTCAAGGTCAAGGTTCAAGGTTCAAAGTCTAGCTTTGAACCTTGAACCGGTTAGTTCCGCCCTGATCGGAGTATGCTCCAGGCAAGGTACACCCCCAGCGCCGCCGCCGCCAGGAAGCCGAAAGCGAATAGCGGCCCCGCCCACTCTTCCCAACCGGCGGGGTGGTAGACCGACATCAGGATCGCCAGCCCGTTGATAAAAGCCGCTGCGATGATCCCGATCACAATGCGGTTCGCCAGGCGCTCCAGGCGATGCAGTACCGGATCGAACCCTTGCGGGCGCATGCCCACCTCCAGGTCGCCCCGCTCTAACTGCGCGACGATCCGCCTCAACTGGCGTGGCAGCTCAGCTCCCAGTTGCGCCATCTCCACGCCAGCGGTTCCGAGTCGGCGCGCGAGCGAGAAGGGCGAGTATTGCTGCAACATGAGCCGTTGGGCGTAAGGGGCCAGGGCTGCGGTAAGGTTGAAGGTAGGGTCGAGCTGCAAGCCCAGCCCCTCGTGCATGATCAGCGTCTTTATAAGGAGCGCCAGGTTGGAGGGAAGTTGCAGGTGGTGGCGGCGCACGATAGCCAGCGTTTCTTCCAGCAGTGGGCCAATAGAGATATCGCCCAGTGGCAGGTCGTAATATCTGGAGAGTAGGTGGTCGAGGTCCTGCCTCAGAGACGTGCGGTCCATTCGCCCATGCGCCAGCCCAAGTTCAAGGAACGCGTCAACCAGCCGTTCGCCGTCCTTGCTCGCGATGGCCAGGAGCAGCGTCACCAACCGTTCCTGTGTGGGGCCATCCAGAGTGCCTACCATGCCGAAATCTATAAGCCCGATGCGCCCTCCCGGCTCGATGAAGAAATTGCCGGGGTGTGGGTCGGCATGGAAGAAGCCGTCCTCGAACACCATCTTCAGCACAACAGAGGCTGCTCTCTGCGCCAGGGCTTTGCGGTCTATACCCGCCGCATCCAGGGCCGCCAGGTCGTTGATCTTGATGCCGCGCACCCGCTCCATCGTGAGCACGCGGTCGGTAGTAGCTTCCCAGTATATGCGCGGCACATGCACACCCTTGTCGCCCTCGAAACTGGCGGCGAAGCGTTCCGCGCTGCGGCCCTCGCGCATGTAGTCAAGCTCGGCTCGCAGCGTCTCAGCAAACTCTTGTGCCAGCCCCACCAGGTCGTAGCGGTCGGCCAGCTCCCAGCGCCTGCTGATGGTGGCCGCAAGGTCCTGCAAGATTTCCAGGTCGTCCTCCACCTGCTCGACTACCCCCGGCTTGCGGACCTTCACCACAACCTCGGTGCCGTCGGGCAGGGTGGCGGCGTGCGCCTGGCCTATGGAGCCTGCCGCCAGCGCCTCAGGGTCGAAAGTGGCGAATACTTCCTCGAGGGGACCGTCTAGCTCGGCTGCGAGCACACCCTTTATCGCCTCGAATGGCAATGCGGGTGCGGCGTCTTGCAGCCTGGCAAGCTCGGTAAGATAGTTGGGCGGCAGGAGGTCGGGGCGCGTCGAGAGGATCTGGCCCAGCTTCATGAAGGTGGTGCCCAACTCCTCAAGCGCGATGCGGACGTGTTCGGGCCTCGTGTAAGGTTGCGGGCGGCGAGCGTGGCCGAGCCAACCCTTCTCAAAAGGCACGAGCCGCTCTAAACCCGCCAGCCCTACAAAGTAGCCCAGACCATGGCGGGCCAGGGTGTTGGCGATCTGCCTGTATCGTTTGCCGTGCCGATGTTTGCTTGAGTTTGCCATGTCGTCTCCTTGCAAGGGGCTATCAAGACATGAGGATAACACCTCTAGCTGAAGCAGCCCTGAGACTTACCTGAGCGCTACCTGAGCGTGCGATATTCACCGCTCGTTTACCTGGGGCAACCCTGATATTCACTCCAGCGCCTTAGACTTGAAGTAGCGAATATTGAACACAGGTATCCTGGGAGTGAGGATTGAACGATGCAACGCATACTGGTAATTGACGACGATCCCGGCGTGACGAGCGTGCTGAAACGGGGGCTTTCATACGAGGGCTTTGCGGTGGATACCGCCTCTTCGGGCCATGAAGGGTTAGATGTAGCCCGTCTACGCTACCCTGACCTGGTGATTTTAGATGTCATGATGCCCGGCATAGACGGGCTTGAAACTCTTCGACGGCTGCGCGCCGCTGATACGCAGCTTCCAGTGCTGATGCTCACAGGCAAGGACGCACCCAGTGACCAGGTGGAAGGGCTTGAGCGAGGGGCCGACGACTATGTGGTAAAGCCGTTCACTTTCGAGGTGCTGCTGGCGAGGGTGCGCGCGCTTCTGAGGCGGCACGAGACCGAGCACCCTGACGTGCTGAGGTTCGCCGACCTGGGCCTTGATACCGGTGCGCGGCGGGCGCAGCGCGGAGAGCGCAGCATAGACCTGACGAGCATCGAGTTCGACCTGCTCCGGCAGCTAATGGAGCACCCGCAGAGGGTTCTACCCAAAGAATTCCTGCTTGACCGCGTATGGGGCTACGACTTCGGGGGAAGCACCAACATTGTTGAGGTGTACGTGAAGCAGCTCCGGCAGAAGCTGGAAGCGGAGGGCGAGCCTCGCCTGATCCACACTTTGCGCGGCAGCGGCTACGTGCTGCGGGAAGATTAGAGGGGGTTTTGTGTCATTTCAGATGTCGCTGCGACTGCGGCTGGCGCTCTGGTATGGGGCGCTCACGGTCCTCACAATCCTTGTTATTTGCGTGCTTATTTATGCGATACATACCCGCGCTCACTACGACGACCTGGATGTAAACCTGCAAAGCGGCGGAGAACATCTCTTGCAGGAGTACAAATCGGGCAACCTCCCAGGGAACGAAGGCGCGAACCTCGTTCCCGGACTACAGCCTGGGTTGGAGGCGCGCCTGTACGGGTCGCAAGGGCAGATGGTAGCTCAATCGCCGGGTGCGGCGCTTGGCCCCCAGATAGACGTGCCGGCAGCTGCTGCACGCCCCTTTCAAGCGGCATACGACCCGGTTGCGGGGCTGGCGCCACCTCTTATGCCCGTCGCACAGGGGCGCGGTGCCTTCGGTGTAGCCACAGAGCCTGATGGCACGCGCTGGCGGTTCTACATCTTGACCGTTGGAGAGACGACCAACACGGCAACCCTGAGCGCCCGCTATCTTGCAGTGCTGACCCCCCTCGAGCGGCTAGACGCGTCTATCGGGGGCTTCCGGCGGCTGATCTTGTTGCTGGCTGTGGCGGGCGCTCTATTGAGCTTCGCCGCCGGTTGGCTGCTGGCGCGGCGGGGGCTTCGACCCGTGGCTGCCCTCACGAATACCGCGGCGGCCATTGCCCTATCGGGCGACCTGGGGCGACGTGTGCCCGGCGCGGGTAAAGATGACGAACTTGGGCACTTGGCATCCACCTTCAACAGGATGCTGAGCAGCGTTGAGCAGGCATACCAGGCCCAGCAGCACTTCGTATCGGATGCGTCGCACGAGCTACGAGCACCCCTCACCGCCATCCAGGGCAACCTGGAGTTGCTGGAGCGCCACGTCGATATGCCGCCCGCCGAGCGACAAGAAGCCGTGAGCGAAGCGAGCCGTGAGACCCGACGACTGGCGCGTCTGGTGGCCGATCTGCTGGCCCTTGCGCGCGCCGACGCGGGCGTTGCGATCCGCAGTGACCGAATTGAGCTTGATCGAATACTGCTCGAAGCGCTGGCGGCGGGCCGTCACCTGACGCAAGGTCAGAATATAGAGGTAGCCGAGATGGAGCCCGTGATAGTAAGAGGTGACGCCGACCGCCTGAAGCAGTTGGCGCTGATTCTGATAGACAACGCTATCAAGTATACTCCGCCCGGCGGGCGCATCACGCTGCGGTTGCGGCGGAGCAGAGGGCAAGAGGACAAAGTGGAACTGGTGGTGCAGGACACCGGCATCGGTATCGCCCCTCAGGACCTCCTACACCTCTTTGAGCGATTCTACCGGGCCGACCCCGCCCGCTCCCGCGACCCCGGCGGCACCGGACTGGGCCTGCCAATCGCCAAATGGATAGCTGAGCAGCATGGTGGAGAGATCGCCGTGGAGAGCCGACCCGGTGAGGGTACAACTGTGACGGTCACACTACCAGCCCTTTCGTGACCAGCAATTTCGAATTTCTCAGCATAGCAACAGCCCTTCCTCAGCCGCGCCTCAGCAAAAAGCACGATCCTAGCAGGTGTGAGGTGTAAGCACATTCAACCTGATAGGAGAAGCGATATGGAGGAGGGAACTAGCAAAACTGTAGGTGTCACTCTGCCGATCTACGGTCTCGGCTGTGGAGGAGGTGGCGCCTTAGCTGTCGAGCGGGCACTCAGTAAGTCCCCAGGCGTAAAGCGGGCCTACGTGAACCCACTCACCGAAATGGCCTACATCCAGTACGACCCGGCTCTGACCGGCCCTGAACGATTGGAAGCTGCGATCGTGGGGCTGGGCTTTGGGGCGGGTGCTGGTAGCCCAGGCGATTCATATGCTCGGTAAGCAGGTGCGTACCAGGCTAATCACCCATTCCACCGCGCCCTCGCATGCGCCTGCGGTCTTGCCTGCCGCGCCTTCCGTGATCGTCCTGCTCACGAGCGCCCTGGCTTTCACCATTATTTATGCCGCCTGCTTTGCGGCAATCAAGGCGGGGTTGTCCTTTGCGCCTCCCCTCATGTATGGCGGCCTGCGGGCGTTGATTGGGGGCCTGGCTTTGCTGGCGTTGGTGGCCGCTTTGCGCCGCCCACTCCTCCCTCCCCGACGGAACTGGTCCGGAGTGCTGCTACTCGCTACCGTCTCCACCACAATCGGCTTCGGGGCGATGTTTCTCAGCCCCGGTAGGACGGGTGCAGGCATCGCCTCGGTGCTGGGCAACACTCAGCCACTTTTCGCGGTTGTGCTGGCGGCCATATTTTTGAAAGAGAGGATGACGTTTCCCAGGCTTGTGGCCCTAACGCTAGGCACGGCCGGGGCCACCCTTATCGCCTACCCCGCCCTGGCAGGCGCGGACGCCTATGGCCTTTCAGGGGCTGTCCTGGCACTCGCGGCCTCAGCGGGCACGGCGGCAGGCAGCGTTATTCTGAAGCGGATGCAGATCAAAGACGAGACTTCCCCAGAACCCTCGCGCACCCGACGAGGCTCCGGCTTCGGTCGCGCGCTACTGGTGGTAGCCGCCTGGCAGCTCATCATCGGCAGCCTGCCCCTCCTTGCCTTATCGGGACTTACCGAGCGTGGCACACCCGTAATCTGGAGTGCCGAGTTCATCACCCTCCTCTTATCACTGGCGCTCGTGGGCACTTCGTTCGCCACCGCCCTGTGGTACTGGTTGGTGCAGCGCGTGGAGGTGGGCAGGCTATCAATGTTCCTCTTCTTCGTGCCGGTAGTGGGCCTGGGAATAGCCGCCTTTATAGTAGGCGAGCGCGTGGGCCCCCTTGAAGTGCTGGGTGCGGCGCTGGCAGTGGCGGGCATCGGGGCTACGGTGTGGGAGTCGGCCCGAGGCGGTCCCTCGACAGAGGCCCAGGAGACTGTCCGATAGCAGGCACGTCTGTCCTGGCTATTGGGTAAGCAATAGCCGGCTTGAGCTATTTGTCTTCAGGTATTATTTCGTAGCCTGCCGCTTTCCAGGCGATCATGCCTCCGTCTAAATTGTAGACGTTTCTATAGCCTAGCCTCACCAGCGTTTCACTGGCTATGCTGCTCATCCGGCCACTGCGGCATGCCAGCACGATCCTGGCGTACTTGTCAGAGGGAAACTTGCTTATTTGCTGTTCAACCTGATCGTAGGGTATGCGCGCATCGGTCTTCGGCAGTCGCCCCTCGGGTGGAGTATGCACGTCAACCAGCAAGAAGTCTTTCTTGTCGAGCATGGCCTTAAGGTCTGCTGGGCGGAGATTTTTGTACGCTCCGTAAGCGGTATTTACGATGATGCCCACAGGAGTAGCAGGCACAGAAGTGGCAGGCAAGGCAGTCGCACGGGGGCGGTCTGTTTCGCTGCACCCATAAAGGAGAGTCAGCAGAAGGAGCAGCACCAGGAGAGCTAATAGCCGCATCTTTTTATCTCTTGCAAATCGCACTCTTTCCCCTTCGATGCCCACAGTTAGCTGTGCCTACTTTCCTTGTGCCTGGTAGACGACGGAGTAGTATCCCTCTTCGGGCACCGTGTAAACTTGCCCGGCAGCCACGCCCGGCTTCTTGAACTCAAACGTTTGATGCCCCGGGGCGCACCCCTCCCTTATCGACGTGACCTCGTAACCCTGGGCCTTCAGGCTATTGTAATAGTAAGTGATGACTTCCCGGTCCTGGAAGGGGCTTACGAACAAGATGGTGTCTGTTTCAGGAATAGTACCGCACATAGCAGCGCCGGACGGAGGAGAAACGAAGTTAGAGGGCAGGTCACCCGCGTTACCTTTCTTGAACAGCTTGTCCCCATACATAGGCACCCTGGCGCACGCCTCCCCTTGCGATCCACCCGCTACAGCATCGCCAGGCGTGGGGCTGCTGGGCTGCTTCCCTGATAACCCCGCGCTCCCACAGCCTGCGAGAAGCAAGACTGCTGCCTGCGCAATGAGTAGAACCGCTCTGGTTTGGATTTGTCCTTTCAGATGCAAGCAAAGCTCCTAACCAGATTCTACACAGATTCTACACAGATTCTGGGACCAATTCAACTTACGACGCGCCTACCTTCAGGAAGCCATCAGCATCACTTCAGCCGACGCTCAGGAAGGTGGGCCATACTGGGAGCGTTCACGGCCACATATGGAGGTATGCAGGAGATGGGAATGGATGAGGGTACGTTCAAAGTCGCCAGGATTGGCGGAATTGACATCAAGGTACACTGGAGTCTGCTGATAATCGTAGCGATGATCAGCTTCGAGTTGGCAGTGGGCTACTTCCCCATGCACGTACCGAGCGCAGGCGCTCCTACTTACTGGGCACTGGGGCTGCTGACGGCGCTGCTCCTCTTTGTGTCGGTGCTGCTGCACGAGCTGAGCCACTCTTTCGTGGCCCGCGCAATGGGCCTGCCGGTGCGCGACATTACTTTGTTTATATTCGGCGGAGCGTCCAATATCGAGCGCGAGCCGGAGCGTGCCCGCGACGAGTTCCTAGTAGCTGTGGTGGGGCCGCTTACCAGCCTGGCTCTCGCCTTCCTCTTCTTCGTGCTGGGGCAAACTGTGACCTCGGCAAGTCAGCTGGGTCTGAGCACTCTAGCCGTGCTGCACGATCTTGCATACATCAACCTTATACTGGGGCTGTTCAACCTGGTGCCCGGCTTCCCCCTCGACGGCGGGCGGGTGCTGCGCTCCATAATCTGGGCCATTAGCGGCAACTTCAAAACTGCTACCCGCATCGCGGGGTTCGTAGGGCAGTTGGTCGCCTACGCCTTCATCTTCTGGGGCGTCTTTCAGGTCTTCGTGAGTGGCGACCTGGGCGGGCTGTGGATCGCCTTTATCGGCTGGTTCCTGTTGAACGCCGCGGGACAGAGCGTTGCCGCAGTGCAGATGGAGGACACTTTGCGCGGGGTAACGGTCGGGCAGGTAATGGGTCCCACTCCTGAACCTGCGCCCCCGCAGGTGACACTGACCTACCTGCTGAACCACCATGTGCTGCCCAACAACCTGCGAGCAGTGCCGGTAGCCCATGACGGGCGCTTCCTCGGCTTCGTCACACTGTCGGATATGCAGAAAGTTCCGCAGGAGGAGTGGGGAGCCACAAGGGTCGTGCAGGTAATGGCACCCGCCGAGGGGCTTCCAACCGCACAGCCTGGCGAACCCCTGGCACCGGCTCTCCAAAGCCTGGAAGAGTCAGGGCTTGAGCAACTGCCGGTGCTCGATGGGTCTGACAGATTGGTAGGGCTGCTGAACCGGGATGACGCGATACGATGGCTGCAAATCCGCCGGTCATTGAAGCTCGACGCCTCCGCGCAACGGTGATGCCCGCCCCAGAGGGTTGTGGCACGAAAAGTGAGGCAACAAAAGACAATAGTTTCGCTGACAGGAGAAAACAATGAATACGGGCAAGCATGCAGATAATGGAATAATCGTCGTCACCGGTGCAAAGGGACGCATCGGGGATGAAGTCATGAGGCGCTTTGCCGGGCGCTTCAGCCAGGTGGTCGGCTTCGACCGTAAGTCGCCCGATCCCCCGCCGCCCGGCTGCGTGTATGAGCCGGTAGAGATAACATCGGACGAGAGCGTGCGGGAGGGCCTCCGCATCATACGCGAGCATCACGGCACCCATATTGCATCGTTCATCCATCTCGCTGCCTACTACAGCTTCTCCGGCGACCGCAGCCCCCTGTATGAGGAGATCACGGTACGTGGCACCGAGCGCCTGCTGCGCGGTTTGCAAGAGCAGGGGTTTGCGGTAGAGCAGTTCATCTTCTCCAGCACCATGCTCGTGCACAAACCTGCCGAGCCGGGGCAGTTCATAACCGAGGATTGGCCCATCGAGCCGACCTGGGCTTACCCGGAGTCGAAGGTCAAGACCGAGGCGCTAATACTGCGCGAGCACAGCGACATACCGGCGGTGCTGCTGCGTATCGCGGGCGTTTACGACGATGGGTGCCACTCGATCCCCCTGGCGAACCAGATACAGCGCATCTACGAGAAGCAGTTCACGGCGGGCTTCTTTTCGGGCGAGACGGCGCACGGCCAGTCGTTCCTGCACATGGACGACCTGGTGGATGCGATAGGGCTTGCAGTGGAACGGCGGGCGCAACTGCCCCCGGAGACTGTGCTGCTCATCGGTGAGCCGGACGTAGTCAGCTACGATGAGCTTCAGCACACCATGTCGCGCCGGCTACGCGGCAAGGATTTGGAGACGCTGGAAGTGCCGAAGCCTCTCGCCAGGATAGGTGCTGCCGTCATGGGTCTGGAGACCCTGGTGGGCAAAGAGCCGTTCATCAAGCCCTGGATGATAGACCGCGCGGACGAGCACTACGCCCTGGACATCACCCGCGCCCGCACTCTGCTCGGCTGGGAGCCTAAGCGAACGTTGCGCCAGACGCTTCCCATTATGATCGAGGCCCTCAAGGCGGACCCCCTCGGCTGGTATAAGGAGAACGACCTGAAACCACCGCCCCACCTCGAAAAGGCCGCCAGGCAGGACCAAGGAGGAGGTGACAGATGAAAGATGATGGAGAAGGAAGCAACCTGGGTCGGACCACGCGTAACGCTAAGCCCGGAGCCGCAGCGCACGACGGTCATACAGGGCAGATGGACAACATGAGCAACATGGGTAATATGAAGGGCAGCGTGGAACATACTACTCATACGGCCGCTGCAACAGCAGGACCAGGCGCCAGCCACGTGGCAGGCACGCACGGCAGTGGGGAAATGGCAGGGATGGAGATGGAGCAGACGGCGCCCTGGGCACACTTCTTCGCCGCCATCATCCTGGGGGTGTGGCTGATTACAAGCCCGGTCACTCTCGATTACAACAGCGCGGCGCTGGGCTGGAGCGATGTCATAAGCGGTGCGCTAATCATCGTCCTGGCTACCATTACGCTCGTGCGCGGCTCAGCGTGGTCTGTGTGGGCGAACTCCCTGGTGGGGGTGTGGCTCCTCTTCGCGCCCCTTGTCTTCTGGGCGCCAACCGGGGCAGGCTTCACCAACGATACACTGGCGGGCGCGCTGCTGATCTCGTTCGTGCTGCTGATGCCGGGTATGCCGGGCATGAGGATGCTGCCGGGCCCTGACAACCCTCCCGGGTGGTCGTACAACCCTTCCACGTGGCCGCAGCGCGCACCCATCATCGCCCTCGCCTTCGTGGGCTTCTTCCTATCGCGCTACATGGCTGCCTACCAGCTTGGCTACATCAACTCGATATGGGACCCCTTCTTCTCTCCCGGCACGCAGGCGGTGCTAACTTCGAATGTATCGCGCTCCTTCCCTGTCTCCGACGCGGGGCTGGGTGGCGTTGCGTACATGGTGGAGGCGCTCATGGGCTTCATGGGGGACAAGCGGCGCTGGCGGACAATGCCCTGGATGGTCACCTTCTTCGGCATCCTGGTCGTGCCTCTGGGGGTCGCCAGCATCACGCTTATCATCTTGCAGCCGCTGGTTGTGGGGGAGTGGTGCACGCCCTGCCTGATAGCCGGCGTGGCGATGCTGGTCATGATCGCACTGACCCTGGACGAGGTGGTGGCGATGGGGGTGTTCCTGGCCCGCGCTAAGCGAGAGGGACAAGACCTCTGGCGCGTCTTCTGGCAGGGCGGCACGCTGAACCAACAGGTGGATGTGGATAGCGCCCCTGCTTCGCCCAAGCCCACTCGCCGCGACGTGGTCAGCCTGGATGCTATGGTGTGGGGTGTTACCCTCCCCTGGAACCTGCTGGCGAGCGTGGCACTGGGCATCTGGCTGATGGCCTCCCCCACCGTGCTTGGCTTCGGCGGCACCGCCGCGCACAGCAACCACCTGGTGGGGGCGCTGGTCGTGACTTTCGCCATGATGGCTCTTGGTGAAGTGGGACGGCCTCTGCGCTTCGTCAATATGCTGTTCGGGGCGTGGTTCATCGTCTCTCCCTGGCTCCTTAATGGGGCGACGACCGCTTCAACTGTGAGCGACATCGTTGTTGGCGTGGCGCTCATCCTGCTGAGCCTCCGACGGGGTCCAGTGCGTGAGAACTACGGCAGCTGGAACCGCTTTGTCGTATAATCTGCATGAAATCAGCCTGCTTAGCGCGCTATCGGCGCAGAGGGTGAGAATATGAATATCAGGGGGCTTACCCGGCTTGTGTTGGCCGTGGTCGGGGCGGCTATCGGAGGAGCGCTGGCCTGGCGCTACGCGGCTCGTCGCTGGCAAGTCCCCTGCCCGCCCTCCCTTGCCTGGGTGCTCGATTCGGGGATCCGCGAGTGGATAGCGCCCACCCCTGTAGTGATGGAACGCATGGGCCCGCGCCCCGGCATGAACGTGCTTGAGGTCGGGCCGGGCGTGGGCCACATGACCATACCCGTAGCCAGGCGGCTGGCGGAGAGCGGGGTACCCGGCAGGCTCGTCTGTCTGGAGATACAGCCCGACATGGCCCGCGTGGCTCGCAGGCGTGTCGAGGAGGCGGGCCTCACGAACGTGGAGGTGCGCGAGGGCGACGTCACCACCACACCGCAAGAGCCTGACACATATGACCTCGCCTTCCTGGTCACAGTGCTGGGCGAGATACCGGACCGCAATGCGGCTATCTCCAGCCTCAGGGATGCCCTCAAGCCGGGAGGCGCCCTCTCCTTCACCGAGATATTTGGCGACCCCCACTACCAGTTCTACGCCGACCTGGAGAAGCGCTGCCTGGCGGCGGGGCTGGAGCCTGCGGGCCGCCTCGGCTCGTGGCTGGCTTATACGGCCAACTTCCGCCGTCCCGCATAGTCATATACCATTCACCCTGCGCTCCCCGGACCGGGCCTGTCCTCGAAATAAGTAACTGCCCGGCAGCGACGCGCGCCCTTCCAGAAGACCTCACCTCCTGAGGCCACAGGAATAGCCTTCACCGAACACTCAGCCTCCTTTCAGGTTGCCCTCAGCCGTGTGCCCCATAATTTGACTGCAAGTGCGAAACGACTCGCTTGCCGGGGCAGCGCAAAAAAGCAGCCCCGCAGGAACACGGAGGTAACACGTTATGTGGCAGTTTATTCAAGACTATTGGACGTGGGGCGCGCTAGCCCTCTTCTACTTCTTCATGATGAAGATGCATATGGGTGGTGGACATAGTATGCATGACTCCAGTAAACCGCAGGGCGCATCCACGCAGGCCAGCGGTGGGCACCAGCATGGCGCGCAGCCAGAGCAACCCGCCACGGGGCAAAAGTATCAGAGCACGGGCAACCTGAGCAACACAAGTAATGTGGCTAACGGCACCGACAGCGTCGAGAGCAGCGGGGAGATGAAGCAGTCACACTCCGGCCGCGGCGGGTGCCACTGATGCCGAGAATGCCACTGAGAGGAGCATCGCCATGTCAATAGCCCGCCGCAACCTTTTACAAGACAAGATCAGGCTCGCCCTGAGCGTGCTGGGGATAGCCCTCGCCGTAATGCTCATCCTGGTGCTGAGCGGATTCTTGGACGGGGTATACAGGCAAGCAGCCTCGTACCTGAATAACACGCCCGGCTCGGTAGTGGTCGTGCAGGATGGTGTGAGCAACTTCTACGCTACCACTTCCCTTCTCCCATCGGGAACGCTGGAAGCCACCCGCAAGGCCGAAGGCGTCGCGGGGATAATACCCGTAACGTCCCAGATCGTCATCTTCGAGATGCACGGTAGGAAGCAAGCCGCACAGGTAGTCGGTTACGACCCTGCGCTTGGAGGCGGCCCCTGGAGCCTGGCCGAAGGACAAGGCATACAGGGAGATGGCGAACTGGTGGTTGACCGGGTGATGGCCGAAGCGCACGGCATCAAAATCGGAGACAGGCTCACCCTGCTGGGTCGAGAGTTCACCGTCGTCGGGTCGTCCAAAGAGACCGCTATGTGGGCGGCGAGCGTCCTCTTCGTTCGCAAGAGCGCACTGGAGTCGCTGCTGAAAGCGCCCGGCGCGACGAGCATGTTGCTCGTCAACCCCTCCGGCGGCATCACCCCCGAAGCGTTACGGGATCGCCTGCGGAGCGATCTGCCGGGCACGAACGTGCTGCTCAAGAGCGAGGTGATAGCCAACGACAAGCAGCTTTTCGCCCGCATATACAACGGGCCTCTTCTGCTGATGGTGGCTATAGCCTTCCTGGTGGGCGCGCTGGTGGTAGGCCTGGTGATCTACACCGCAACCGTGGAGCGGCAGCGCGAATATGGCGCGCTCAAGGCGATAGGGGCCGCCAACAGGGTGCTCTACAAAGTCGTTACGGCCCAGGCTCTTGTCGCCTCGGTCACAGGGTCAGTTCTGGGCGTGGCCCTTGCCTTTGCCGTGGGACAGCTGATTATGGCCCTGCGCCCTCAGTTCCTGGTGGCTATCGAGCCTGGCGTGGTTGCCTGGGCGCTAGTCGCGGGGCTGGTTATGGCGCTGCTGGGCGCGCTTTTCCCCGCCCGCACCGTAGCTCGGCTCGCACCGGCGGACGTTTTCAGGAGGTAACACAGCCATGATACGCCTGGCAATTCGCAATCTTTTTCAAAGTAAAATGCGCCTCGCTATCTCGGTCGGCGGCGTGGCCCTGGCGCTGATGCTCATGCTTGCTCTTGGCGCGGTCTTTACGGGGGCGGAGAAACAGATCACGGCCTTCATCGACCGTTCCGGTGCCGACGTGTTCGTCGCCCAGAAGGGGGTGCGCAACCTCCACATGGTCTCCTCATGGCTCCCCAGCTCGGTGGTGGGTGAGGTATCAGGCGTGCAAGGTGTCGAATCGGTCACGCCTATCATGTACGTGGCCGGCATGGTTGAGGCAGGCAGTGAGCGCAGCCTCGCCTACATTATCGGCCTGCCCCCCGACCCGGTCATGGGCAAAGCCTGGCGCGTGGTGGAAGGTGCTGCTGTTCCTGCCCCCGGCGAGATAGTGCTGGACCGTGCGGTGGCGGCGCAGTCCGGCCTGCGATTAGGCGATACAGTGAAGGTCCTGGGGCGTCAGCTAAGAATAGCGGGCCTGTCCGAGGGCACTGTGAGCATTACCAACTCGGTGGCGTTCATCACAATGGACGATTTTGAGCGGATGCGTGGTGCGAGCGGAGAGAGCGTAGGCACACAGGCCGTGAGCTTCGTGCTCGTGAAGGCTGCGCCCGGAGAATCGCCTGACGCACTCGCGGCCCGCATTGAAGCAGAAGTTGAGGGAGTTACCGCCCAGTCGCGGGCAGCCTTTGCCGGGCAGGAGCGCAACCTGATCAAGGATATGGCTGCCGACGTGCTTACAATTATGAACCTGGTGGGCTTCGCGATTGGCCTGGCGGTCATGTCCCTCACCATATACACGGCTACGCTCGCAAGGCGGGCAGAGTACGGCGCGCTGAAGGCCCTGGGAGCGCGCAGCCGGAACCTGTACGGGGCAGTGCTGACCCAGGCGGTCGTGAGTGTGGCGCTCGGCCTCGCCCTTGGTGTGGCGTTCACTCTTGCGCTCTCCGCGCTGTTGCCGGTCTTCGGATCAACAGTGGCACTCCAGGTGAGTGGAGAATCGCTGGCGCAGGTAGGCATAGCCTCACTAATCATCGCCGCCGTTTCGGCGCTATTACCTATCAGACAAATCGCCGGACTCGACCCGGCCGCAGTCTTCCGAAGGAGAATTCAATGAACACTTCACCTACCGGTACCCGCAGGCCGGAGGCTACAAATCCGTCGCAGCCAGGGTCCGGTGTGGCGTCCGGCTCCCAGAACGCACAAGCCCCCGGCCCGCCGACGTTGCAAGTCACTGACGTGACTAGGCGGTTCGGATCAGGCGAGACGGAAGTGACTGCCGTCAAGAACGTGTCGCTCGACGTGGCCCCCGGTGAGATAGTGCTGATCATGGGCCCCTCCGGCTCAGGCAAGACCACCCTCCTGCTGATGCTCGGCGCGCTGCTAAAGCCAACGGAAGGGACGATCCAGCTCACGAGAAGCGATAAGCGGGTGCTGACGCTCAGCGACCTGGCGGAGAATCGCCTGCCCGCCATCCGGCTCAAGGAGTTCGGCTTCATCTTCCAGGACTTCAACCTGTTGTCCGCCCTCTCTGCACTCGAAAACGTGGCGGTGGTGGCACAACTCGCGGGGTCAAAGAGCGGGGACGCGAGCAAGAAGGCGGCTTCGCTGCTCACCGAGCTGGGGCTTGGGTCGCGCCTCGACTTCCTCCCCGAGAAGCTGTCGGGCGGCGAAAAGCAGCGCGTCGCCATAGCCCGCGCCCTGGTCAACGACCCCACACTTGTACTGGCCGATGAGCCCACCGCTAACCTCGACTCGCAGATAGGGCGCGAGATCATGAGGTTGCTGAAGAGGCTCGCCAAGGAGCAAGGTAAAAGCGTAGTCATAGTTTCTCACGACCAGCGCATCAAAAATATAGCGGACCGCGTGCTCTGGCTCGAAGACGGCGAGTTCAAAGAGATGGTGACCATGATCACTGACCCTGTATGCTCAATGCCCGTGGAGCGCGAAAAAGCGATGAGCACCGAGTGGGACGGCACAACTTACTACTTCTGCTCGCAAGGGTGTCGCAGGGAGTTCTTGCTTGCGCCCTGGGAGTATACGCGTGGCCGTGTGCCGGGCGTTGATAGGCTGTAATCCTACTCCTACCAATCCGACCATCCAGACGACAAGCAACCTGAACACGGCGATCTCACAAGGCCGCCGTGTTTGCCATCCTCGGAACAAGATAAGCCCGCGCCAACGTTCAGCGTACCCTCAGCAACGTTTCAGTGAGCGCTCAGTGTGCGCCACTACAATTAGTCTGACAACATCGGAACACGTAGTTCTGAGATAGGAGAAACAAATGATAGAGACAGCATTAGGACAAACCGCCACCGAGGCACTCGACCCCGTGTGCGGCATGAGCATCAGCCCCGACACCGCGTACGCCACTCGCCACTACGAAGGAACAGCAATCTATTTATGCTCCGCCGCTTGCCTGAAGAAGTTCGATGCCGAGCCTGACAAATACCTGGCTGTGCTTGAAGGAAGCGCCCATGGCCAGTCCCCATTTGGTTCAGTAAACCTCGGCACCATAGGCGCGAACACCGGAGCAAAGATCCGCGAGAGTATCAATCTGCCTGTGACGGGACTTGGCCGAGGCGGGGCTGTCGCGTTGGAGCAAGCTTTGGAGGCAACACCCGGCGTGTTGAGAGTTAACGCCAACCCGGGCCAGTCGCGGGTGCACATTGAGTACGACGAGGATCAAGCCACTGTGGGTCGGCTGGTGCAGGCGGTTCGCAATACTGGCATGGGTGTAGGCGCGGCTTCGCTCCGACTGAAAATAGAGGGGATCTACTGCTCGGCCTGTGTATCGCAGATCGAGACTGCCCTCAAGGCGACGCCCGGTGTGCTCGACGCTACGCTGAACGCGGCCACCGAGGAGGCGCGAGTCGAGTACCTGCCAGGCTCCGCCGACCTTGCCGCACTAGCCCGCGCCGTACAGACGGCAGGTCCGTACCGGGCCACTTTAGCACGTGAGGTGAGCGCGAAGGGGCAGGACAAAGAAGTCTCCGAGCAGGACCAGGAGTACCGGCGGCTGATGCGTAAGTGGTGGTTTGGGGCCGCTGTGGGCGTGCCCACCATGATATTCTCCTACCCCTACATTTTCCCTGTCCTGCAAGACATTCTGCCGAGAGGCAGCGTGCAGTTGCGTATCGTCTGGATGCTCATGGGCCTGGCGAGCCTGGCCGTCATGGTTTACAGCGGCAGCCAGTTCTACACCGGCATGTGGGAGGGATTGAAGCGACGCTCGGCAAACATGCACACGCTGATCGCCGTTGGCACGGGCGTCGCCTGGCTCTACTCGACCATCGCCCTCCTCTTCCCACAACTCTTCCCAGGGGAGGAGTTCACCGATGTCTACTACG
>JADMIH010000029.1 GCA_015478675.1 Chloroflexota bacterium
AGGGCTGCATCAACCAGCCTGGCTTTTATTAGCTGTTTATGTAAGTGTCAGTAGTAGCTGAATGATAAATTTCTGTTCTGTCAGAAGGTATCTCTTCATCTGTACGGGAATTCAAATGGATGGAGATATAACGCCAGTTGCTCGGTGTTCCACCGTTTGCCTGATAAGCATCGTTATTCATTTGAGCCCGGCGATCGTTACATATTGTGATGTCTGTAATCCGTGTATAGTTTATCGCGGCACCCTGACCATGTAAGACGCCTCCCAGAGCAAGTCCTATTCGGAGTGTCTACTCTCTTTCTGTAGTTCCCGCCGGACCATCAGTTCCCTGTGCTTGGCAAGGCAGCCCCGGTGCATTTGCGCCGCCATGACCTGGGTCGATATAAAAGTGAAAGCCAACAAGCTCTCCTCCGAGTTGTAATGGCAATGGCGTTATTGAGGCTGGACCAACTGACGAAGCAGGTAAATTGGAGTCGTTGGATTTAGCAGCCGCTGAACTGTTGACGACAATAATGCAGAGCAAAAAGGCCAACGCTAATCCAACTACCATGCTTAGAATTGGTTTGAGCTTGATAGGTCCTTCGATAAGAAATAACATGATTGCTCCTCGTTCATGCCGATACTAACCGCACTAATCACAACTCAGAATAGTATGTATCCCGATGAGAAACATACAAATTTGCTTCCGAACTTACTTTGTAGCCAGCAAATACAAAGCTGGCGTGATGTCCGAGCATGGCCATGGCTTGCAATTAGCACTGAATGAGAGTACGGCGAGCTGAGAACCGTCAGGAGACCACGCAGGCCTCATTATTGAACCCTCTTCAGCAGCGCCACTCCCTATGTTGCCAACAATCCCCGATTTTCTGGCGGGAACATCAATTATGTAAGTATGGCTTGTGAGAGGGGCTGATGGGCTATTAGGTTCATCCTGCCCGCCTTCCTGCACAGAGTAGGCGATTTGCTTACTATCGGGTTTCCAGACACCATTGTACAAACCGTGCCCACAGCTAGGTTGCACATCAGCTTGTTGTTGCCCATCGGCGCTTACCAGCACGCCTTCAATGCACCCACCCACCGTAGCATCCATAAGAAACCAATTACCATCAGGTGACCAACTATGCACATCAACGCCGGCACCAGGGGTGGTAATTTGTAAACGTTGGCCCGTAGCGAGATCCAGCAGGTAGACTGTTTCGGGAGAGGAGCCGTGGAATACAGTGTCAGTAGTTTGCTGATCGGTAACGTAAGCTAACCATCTGCCCCCTGGTTGGACAGCGCCTGCTCTCATGTATGGGACGTTTCGCGTCTCTACTATATGCCCATTAGCATCTAATGTTACGAGTTTATCTCCGCCTATGTAGTCCCCACGTACAATACCGCTTGCTCTTGTAGCACTCCACCAATGAATGTTCAATACTGGCCCTGTGTCGAGCACTTCCTCAATTGTTGGGGCCTGCCCGACGGAAAATCGTACCACATCCAAATGCCCAGACGAGCTAGGTGTCTGAATGCTCTTATCTATGTGCGGAACGAACAGAGTATTGCTCTTCGGTTGTTGATCCGCAAGCAGGTTCCAGATAGCATCTTGGTCATAAGTGTGAAGTAACGTGGCATTTGTGCCATCAAGATTCGCCCAATACAGCCCCCCGGCGTCCGTTACATATATCAACTTGTCGCTTGTAGGTGCCCAGGTAATGGAATGTATAGGAACACTGCTGTTGATGGCACTTTGTACAGGTGCGTTAGCAGTAAGCCCCATAGTCACACTCGTTACCAGGCTAGAGGTCACTATTGCAGCAGCTTGCAGAGGCGCAGGAGTGGGCGTACTGGGTAGGGGCGTCCGAGAAGGGGTGATAATGGGTAGAGGTATCTGTCTTGTACCTTGCGGCGCGGGCACTACTGGCACAGCGGGCGCTTGAGCTTTGCCTTGCTGCTGCGGGACATTAGCTACATCTGCAGGGGGTGTTGTAGCTTGCCTGGCAGAGAAGCCTCCGGCAAGCGCCCACACAGCTATCACTGCCATGCAGCCCAGAATTAGTAGCCTGGCTATCATAGGATAAACTTTGCGTTGCATTCTTCCCCTCCCCTTTCCTGCTACACAAGCAAATGTGCCTATGCGTTATAACATCATGTGAGCCAGTTACAGGATAACCTAAAAACGCCACCATAGATATGCTGAGTAGTATCGTCACTCGTATGCTGATGAGGTGTATTATAACGGGTGGGGTGCTTTGTCAATAGGTGCTGTCAGATTACTAGCCATAATACACACCCAGGTTCTGTAAACAAGCTGGCGCTCTCGATTCTCCTGGAGTCCTGGCGTTTTGATCTTGGGCCTGAGCGACCTGCATCTTCGCTCCTGCTGTGCTATAATTGTTAGGGTCTAAATACCAGCGGCAGTAGTTCAGTTCCATCCACAATAGCATAAGAAATAGGAGATAAGCACATGTTCTCTTTCCTCCCAGGGAGACAAACGCACACACTTTCCAACCTCTTTGTGGCGCTTGCTATGCTGGCGACCACTCTGGGGATAGCTCCCGCGGTTAGCGCGCAGACGCAACCCCCACCGGCACCTGCCGTGCAGCCTGCTGCACCGCCCGATGTACTCTCCTACGTAGGGGATATTTTACCGCAGCGGCAGCGCGATCTTTTCACTATGCGCCTCGACGGCAGCGACAAAAAGCAGCTTACCCAGGGATTCAACGTCTGGTTTGCATCGTGGGCACCGGAAGGCAAGAGGCTGGCGGTCACTACGGAAGCGGGCCAACTCTATACCCTCAACGCGGATGGCTCGAACCTGAAGCTCATCACGGGCGGCGCATTCTCGCCTCCATTCTGGTCACCCGATGGGCGTTTCATCGCCTACGTAGGGGGCGAGCATTTCGCTTCGCCTGTGGCGAAGGGAAATCTGCGGATAATACCCGCCACGGGCGGCACGCCCTGGGTGGTGCCGGGCGGTGAGGACATTCCTTCGCTTCCCCCCGGCGCGGCGGCGGTGGCGTGGTCGGGCGACGGCACGCGCATCGCTTGCGGCTGGCCCGGTCGTATCCTGACGGTTGCCAATGGCCCTGGCGCTCCGGTAGCTAACGAGCCGCTCAAAGGCGCGGGCGCGGGCATGTTTGTGGTGGCCGGTGGGTGGGCGCCCGATGGCAAGCACCTGGCTGTCACCGATGGCAAGCAATACGGCATACTCGATATGACCACAGGCAATTTCGTCTCTATAGCCACATCGCTGCCGCAGCCCGGCATGGCGCGGCCCGGCGTCGCCTGGTCCCCCAGCATAAAGAAGGTGGCTTTTGCCATCAATAGCGCGGCGCAGGACGGGCAAAGGCTCTTCCTGGCCGATATGGACGGGCAGAACCCCAAGCTCATCCTATCAGCCCCGCACAAAGCGGTTTATCGTGGCGAGGTGAGCGATTACGGCCCACCATTCTTCTCATCGGATTCCAAAACAATGCTGCTGAGAGTGTCGCGCACCACCACCGAGCGCGACGGCACTCTACTTTTCACCCATGAGTCCTGGCTTGTACGCACCGACGGTTCAGGCGGCGAGAAGCTGGTGGACGGCTTCAACGCCAACTGGCAGCCCAAAGCCAAGCTGAACCTGCCAGACCCTGCATTCTGGTTCCAATGGCGCACTACCGACCTGCCTGTGGCTAATGGTCAAGCTGCGCGGCCCTGGGTCTGGGGGCCCACTGTCATCTTCTCCGGCACCGAGCCTTTTGCCGGCGCGCCTGGTGGCAATCTGCAAGTGGTTTACTTCGACAAGGGGCGCATGGACCTCTCGCAGCCAGATGCCACGCAGCCCACAAAGTATATAGTGACGGGTGGAGCGCTGGCGCGGGAACTGGTCACAGGTCAGATAGCTACAGGAGCAGCACAATTCGAGGCGCGCCCATCGCCCGACGTGTTGGTGGCAGGTGATAATCCTGGTGCCGATGCTCCTACCTATGCCACCTTCAACAAGCTGGGCGCAGGCACCGACGCAGGCAAAGCGCAAGACCGCACGGGTCAGCCCGTAGATGCTACGCTGGCTCGCGACGGCACTTTACGCAGCAACCCTGATCTGGGTGCGCTTGTGAAAGTAGCCTCTTTTGTACCGGAGACAGGGCATAACCTGGCTGATCTCTTTGCTAATTACTTCAAGGCGCAATCGTGGGACTGGATAGCGCTGGCGGGCTACCCGATCTCAGAGCCTTACTGGGCGCGAGTAGATGTGGCAGGCCAGCAACACGACGTGCTTGTGCAGCTCTTCGAGCGTCGCACCCTTACGTACGACCCTGCCATGCCTGACGGCTACAAGGTGCAGTTCGGCAATGTAGGCAGACACTATTATGACTGGCGCTATGGGACAAAGTAGGCAGGATGGCTGCTCCTGGCGGTCAACCCGCCCTTGCATCGAGCTAATCGAAGACCCATCCTCTCCGCTTGCGCAAGCAAGGTCTGCATGTGTTGAATGTCCTTGTCCAGCTATTTCGTGGTGCTCCCATCATGCCGATCTTATCAGGCTGAGTAGCTACGATGAGTGATACAGAACGACAGGGCAACGTGTCGGGCCTGGGCAAAGCGGCGACGGGAGGAGACGCGGGCGAGCCGGCAATCACGCCGGGCACGCACGCAAGCTTGGATCCGCTGCGCGGAAAGCCCGGCCTGTCCATGATCGCACTACAGATTGTGACGATCATAGTCGGGTACGAGTGGTTCATTTCCGGCATCACCAAGGTTGTTCGAGGTGGGTTTCCATCTGGGCTGGCGGGCGAACTGGCGGGGAAATCTGAGGGCGTACCGGCGTGGTACCTCAGTCTCATGCAAAATGCTTTTATACCTAACGCGGAGGTCTTCGGCTATGTCATCGAAGTAGCCGAGCTCCTTGCTGGGGTCGCGCTCATCGCCGGACCCCTCATCTGGATATTCGCCTGGGACCGCGTCTCCGACCTCTTACGCAAGGCTATCCTCTTCTTCATCGCTGTCTCCGCAATCGGCACTACATTCCTGGCTATCAACCTCCATCTTGCTAACGGCGGGCCTCATCCCTGGCTCATTCCAGGTAATGCTTTCGATGAAGGTATAGACCTCGACAGCATTCTACCGGCGATTCAGATCGTGGTAGCGGCGGTCAACATCATCTTCCTTCAACGCCTCCGCCTCCAGAGGCCCGCTAGCGTTGCCCCGCCTGCCGCAGGTTGAGCATAGAGCACCTGCCGCGCGCGAGCGGGCTTTTGAGTGAGCAGGAGCGGCGATTGGACGCCCCGGGAAAAGCCAGTGGAAGGCATGGGCGCAAGGGCACGACGTGCGCGCGGTGCTGGGTACAAGCTTATGACTCTCCACGCACAATGGTTTCGGCTTCAGCAAGGACCTGATCGAGGTGCGCCTGGCTGGTGAAGCTCTCTGCATACACTTTGTTGACGTTTTCGGTGCCCGATGGGCGTGCCGCGAACCAGCTATGCTCCGTCACGACTTTGAGACCGCCTATCGGCGCGTCGTTGCCAGGCGCAGTGGTCAGCTTGGCCTGTATAGCTTCCCCGCCGAGAGTGGTGGCCTTGACGTTGCCTGGGGCCAGCTTGCTCAGGCGCGCCTTCTGCTCCGGCGTGGCTGGGGAGTCGATGCGGGTGTAGAATGGGGTTCCCAGGCGGGCCGTGAGATCAGCGTAGTGCTGTCCGGGGTCGCGGCCTGTGCGAGCGGTGATCTCAGCCGCCAGCAGCCCCATGATCAGCCCATCCTTGTCGGTGGTCCAGACTGTACCGTCGCGTCGCAGGAAGGAGGCTCCCGCGCTCTCCTCCCCACCGAAACCGAGCCCGCCGTCGAGCAAGCCCGACACGAACCACTTGAACCCCACCGGCACCTCGTAGAGCTCCCGACCGAGGTCACGTGCCACGCGGTCTATCAGGCTGCTGCTCACCACTGTCTTTCCCACCCTGCTCGTTGCGGGCCAGCCTCTCCTGTTCCTGAACAGATACCAGATGGCGACCGCCAGGTAGTGGTTGGGATTCATCAGGCCGCTACTGCGGGTGACGATGCCGTGCCGGTCGGCGTCCGGGTCGGTGCCGAAGGCAATATCGTATTTGTCTTTCAGGCGAACCAGGTTGGTCATGACATATGGTGATGAGATGTCCATACGGATTCTGCCGTCGTAGTCAACCGGCACGAAGCGAAAGGTGGGGTCAACCGTCTTGTTCACGACGCTAAGGCGCAGGCCGTATCGCTCGGCAATTGGCTCGCAGTAGCCCAGTGCCGCGCCGCCCAGAGGGTCCGCTCCTATAGTAATCCCCGCCGCTCGAATCGCCTCCATGTCAACTACGCTTCCGAGGTCGGCGACGTATGGGGTAATGAAGTCGTAGGGGCGAGTAGTCGGGGCGGCGAGAGCGGTGGCGTAAGCAACCCTGCGCACCCCACGATTTCTCTCAGCCAGGAGCGCGTTCGCCCGCTCCTGGATCCAAAGTGTAATATCAGGTTCAGCGGGGCCGCCGTTCGGCGGATTGTACTTGAAGCCGCCGTCGCGGGGAGGGTTGTGCGAGGGGGTGATGATGATGCCATCGGCAAGGCCTGCCTTCGAGCCGCGCTCGCGGCCCCGGTTATATGTCAGGATGGCGTGCGAGACGACAGGGACCGGGGTGAGCGCGTTGTCGAAGGCAGGCAGAGTTTCCACGCCGTGCGCTGCCAGCACCTCAAGCGCCGTCCGCTCGGCAGGCTCGGAGAGGGCGTGGGAGTCTTTGCCCAGAAAGAGAGGGCCTGTAATACCCTGCGCGGCGCGGTATTCGACGATAGCCTGCGTGATTGCCAGGATATGGTCCTCATTGAAGGTAGTGTCCGCAGCCGAGCCGCGATGCCCCGACGTGCCGAAACGAACGCGCTGCTCTGGGACGGATGGGTCCGGATGCAGGTCGTAATATTGGCCCTGGAGCCGAACGGTGTCAATCAGCAGGTCGTCCGGCGCGGGTTTGCCCGCCAGTGGGCTGATCTTCTCTTCCATGTTTTTACACTCCTTCTTTCCTTCAGGACAACAATACAGCGTTGCGGCAGGGTACGGGCTGCGGCACCGGTGGCACATCTTCCGCGGTATATTCTGTGACGGGGCTGGGCGGCCTTGCGCAGCCTGGGCACCGGTAAAAAGCTGGCATCCTGCGAATAGAGGTCTAACGGATGTACAAGCTGATCTTCGATCTCTGGTCGTAGTGCACCCTCTGAATTACATCAGGTGCTGGAGCTGTATCTACGATGAGAGTGGTGCTACCCAGTTGATCATCTACTGCTCATTGGCATTCACCCCTGGCTGGTTAGCTCTCCTCATCCCTACCGTCTTGCTGCCGAACATGTAGCAGACAATATATGGTGAGTTGGAGCCGCTGTTGAGTGTCTCCTCATGGCCGTTGGCGTAGAGAGTAGAGGTGGTCTTGCCGCCGGAGGTCACGTTCTGGATGATGCGCTTATCTGTGCCATCGTAGATGAACGTTGAGGTGGTAGATGCACTCGTTATCTGCACCAGGAGGCTCTTCTGGTCGAACGTGCGGCTCTGGTTAGTGCCCGCAGGGGTGTTGGTCGCCGCCTTGAACATTTTTCCGGCTTCTTGAGAGTCATTTGGGCTAGAGGATTGCCGGCCTGTGGCTAATAAGCCCCTTCGCGCTTGAGGACGGCGGGCACTGTGCGGAGGATGATCATCATGTCTACTGCCAGGGACCAGTTTTCCGCATAGTAGAGGTCCAGCTTTACCATCTCATCAAACGAGAGGTCTGAGCGTCCACTTACCTGCCATAGCCCTGTGAGGCCAGGCGTGACATCCAGCCGCTTGCGGTGCCAATCGGTATATTGCTCTACTTCTGTGGGAGTGGGTGGTCTGGGGCCAACCCAGCTCATTTCACCTTTCAGGATATTGAGCATCTGGGGCAGCTCGTCACACGATGTGCGGCGTAGGAGCTTGCCTACAGGGGTGAGGCGTGGGTCGTCCTTCATCTTGAAGATAGGCCCGTCTGCTTCATTGAGGTGGCGCAGCTCGGCAAGCCGTTCCTCAGCATCTTTGTACATAGAGCGGAACTTATAGCAGGTGAAGATCCGTCCGTCTTTACCCACTCGCTGCTGCCGGAATAGCACAGGCCCCGCCGTTGTCACCTTGATAGCCAGAGCAATCAACAGCATAGGTACGGCAGCCACGATTACCGCCCCCACCGCCAGCACGAAATCGAGCATTCGCTTCACGTAGAGGTTGAAGCCTTGCAGCGCCAGGTCTTTCACCCCGATAAGAGGCACGCCATTCAGCGCGTCTATACGCACCTCGTTGAAGCGCATCTCAAAGAGGTCGGGCACCAGCTTGAAATCTACGCCATAGTGACGGCAGCTATCAATGATACCGAGTATCTGCGCGTGGTGGTTAGCGGGAAGGGCTACGATTACTTCCTGCAAGTTTTGCTGGCTGAGAATGCGGCTCACGTCCTTGATTGCGCCGAGCCTTTGTAGCCCGCCGTTACGGCTCCTCACAGGCACGCTCCACTCTTTGCTGCCTGCGCCTTCGCCGCTTTCCGCAACGTATCCCGCCAGTTTGTAGCCAAGCTCAGGGCGCTCCACTATCTCTTTCATGATACGCTGCCCCGCCACGCCTGCGCCGACAACCATCGCTCGCCTGATGTTGATACCCCTTCTCCAGAGCCACATCCTGGCGGTGCGGTAGACGAAACGCTCGGCTCCGAAGATAGCCACTGTGCAGACCCACAAATATATAAACAGCAGGCGGCTAGGGAGTACAGGGTTGAAGATAAGAGCGCCCAGGGTAAGGGCCGACACGCCGATAAGCGCACCTCCAATCACCACGCGCATATGGTCGAGCCAGGATGAGCCACGCGGCAGTGAGTAGAGGCCGCGCGCCTGGAAGGTGACGAGGGTCATCAGGGTGAAAGCTGCTATATAAGGGGCAAAGTACGATAGCGGCACAAGCGAATCAGGCCCGATGAGGTCGCGGCCCAGGGTGAGGAGGTAGCGCAGCCAGTAAGCCACGATGAAGGCAGCCGTCAGCAGCACGCCGTCCACCAGCGCGCGCCCCGCCAGCATAGCGAACTTGAGGCGCCGCGCGCGGCGTATGCGCTCGTCCGCCGCTGGGGGTAAAGCTAGCAGAACCCGCGTGGCCCTGGCGTCGTCGGGAGGATGGCCTCCCTCCACAACTGTGGGGTCAGGCATGTTGGGCTTTTCTCTATTGAGAGGTGGTTGAACCTGTGCTTGCAAAATACCACCGAAACTTTCCGCCGAAGGTGGTAAGCGGAACCGTTGGGCTTTTCAGCCGTTTTTATTATGTAGGGCAGTCGGTATTATACCATAATCGGCGGAAATCTTTGCCCACCTCGGTGTGAATGTGTATAATGTTTCTAAGTAGAGCGCGACCTCATCCCTTTTGTTCCCTTCGCACGCTTCTCGACGCCGCCATTGGCCGCTGAAGAGTGCATTCCTGGAGGAGCCATAGGTTTGTCTAAAGAAACCGTTCCTCGGAGCGGACACACCTCTCAAGATACAAATATGAGCAGGGACCAGAACCCGGTCTCTCGGCAGCCCCTCCCTACAAAAGACCCCAAAGACGGCAAAAGCGTTCCTGAACAGGCAACCGCAATTCACGGTCCATCTGCTCCAACCCTCCCCAACGACACCTTACGGCCCAACGACGGAAACGGCAACGCTAATGGCGCATCCCTTATAAGCGCCACAGGTATGCCTATTGACACGGAGAGGCACACGCCTGATGAGCTTGCGCACGCTTCCCGCTCGCGCCGCCGGGTTCTCCTCAAAGCTGGGCTGGTGCTCATGGCCTTGCTTCTAGTTCTTGACATCGCCTACCTTTCTCCCTTTACAGACCCCGCCGCAGGTGTGCCGCCTCGTCTCCCTTCGCCTGTGCCGCTCACCGAGGTGCAGCCTTACGGAGTCAACACCTTCTTGCAGAAAGAAGTAGACGGCTGGAAGAAAGACAAGACTTTGCAAATGGCGCAGAACATGGGAGCAGGGTGGATCAAGCAACAGTTCCCCTGGGCCGATATAGAGTACAGGCAAGACCCGGGCAATCCCTACTGGGACGTGAAAAACAACCAGAGCGCCTGGGAGAAGTACGACTCGATAGTTTCTCTCGCCCAGCAGTACGGCCTGCGCGTAATTGCTCGTATAGACAGCGCGCCTGCCTGGTCACACCCCCTGATCAATACCCTGAAGGCTCCTCCTTCTGCTGATCATATGCAGGATTTTGCTAACTTTATCCACGACTTTGTGAAGAAATATAGTGGGCAGGTAGCTGCAATTCAGATATGGAATGAGCCAAACCTCGTCGGCGAATGGGCCACGGGCCGCCCTGTGAACCCTGCGGAGTATGTGCAACTCCTGAAGACTGCATACATCGCGGCCAAGCAGGTTGACCCCAACATGATAGTGCTGGCTGCGCCCCTGGCTACCACCAACGACACCTCTAATAACCTTGATGAGCTTGACTACCTGCAAGGGATGTATGACGCGGGCGCAAAGCAATACTTCGATGTGATGTCCGCAAACGCCTATGGCAAATCGGAGCCGCCGGAGGCTGCTCCCTCTCGCGACAAGCTGAACTTCCGGCGCGTTGAGCTGCTACGGGCCGTGATGGAGCAGAATGGCGATAGCGCCAAGGCGGTCTGGTTCAACGAGTATGGCTGGAATGCCTCACCCGATAGCATCACTAACTTGCCCTGGGGGCGCGTTACACCCGACCAGCAGGCCGACTACACTGTGCGTGGTATCCAGTACGCGCAGCAGCACTGGCCCTGGGCCGGGTTGTTCACTATCTGGTACCTGCGGCAGGTAGGCGATATACCGAACACTGAGAGCGAGTACTACTTTGGCCTCTTGGACCCCGACTTTGTTGTCAGTCCTGCTTATCAGGCAGTGCAGAAAGCCACCGCAGCCAGCGATGCGGCGGCGACTGTTGGCGCCTGGGGGCCCCTCTCCTCGCCTGTATCTGCCGCCCCTCAGTGGCGCATCCGTCTTAGCTCTACGGTGCCCGGCGGTCTTTCTGTGGCCCCTTCGGGGATCGGTGATACGATATCACTGTCTTTCATTGGCACTGATGTCAAAATATCGCTGCTGCCTGCTCCTACCGACGGCACCGGCGGGGTAGCCGGGGGTAACGGCGCTAGGTACTACGTCACTATAGACGGCGAGTCAAGCAAAGTAGCCCCCGAACTACCACGCGACAGCCGCAAGCAGGCATATATACAAGCGCCCACAGGCGGTCAAGCGTCCGAGATTACAGTTGCCCGGGGCCTCAACGCGGAGTTCCGCACAGGGTTGCACACCCTCAGGATCCGGGTAGACAACGACCCACAGGCTGTGGGGAGCGCCAGGGCAAGCGGTGTCTTTGCCCCTGACGCGCAAAGCATCGCCATGCCGGGTATTGGGGCGATAACCGTCGAGGCTAAACGCTCCTATGTGCTCTTTGCTGTCACTCTGCTGTTACTCATCGCGGGGATAGGCTTCCTGGCCTGGGTGCTGAGGCGCAGCCGGTCGCTGATGGTGGCCGCTCACGGACGGTGATAAAACGCTTCTCCCTTTTGGCACAACGGGCCGCCGCTAACCCCCTGGCGCGGCTGATAATTGCCGCTCTCCTATTTGCCGGCTCTCTAGCGGGGCTTGGCGCAACCGCCTACGCCGACGACTACGTAAACGGGGGAGTGGTCTGGGGCAACAGGGCTGATCTCCCACCCATAGCTTACACCGGTGTCAGCCCTCTTGGTGTCAATACCTTCCTTGAGAAAGAGGTAGATACCGCTAATGTTGACAAGACTCTGAAGATGGTGCGTGATGGAGGCTTCAGGTGGATACGTCAGGGCTTCGCATGGAATGACATAGAGATCAGCGCCAAGGGTAACTACACCGACACCCGCAACCCCGGCGACCCGAAAAGCGCCTGGGATAAATATGACTACATAGTAAATGCCGCCCAGCGCTATGGCATACAGATAATCGCCCGCCTCGACAGCCCACCGGTCTGGGCGCGTATGCCAGGCGACGACGTAGAGCAGTTTCGCAAAGGTCCGCCTCAGCGTAACAGTGACTATGGCGATTTTGTCGCCACAGTAGTCAACCGCTACAAAGGCAAAATTCAGTACTTCCAGATATGGAATGAGCCCAACCTCAAGGGAGAGTGGGGTGGTCACGCCGTTGATCCGGCGGAGTATACAACTTTGCTCAAAGAGGCTTATACACGCGCAAAGGCTGCCAACCCGAACGCCGTGATTATCTCCGCCGCCCTCGCGCCCACCGCAGAGGATACCATTTCCAACGAGAATGACGTTCTTTACCTCGAAGGGATGTACCGGGCAGGCGCTGCGCCCTACTTCGATATCCTTTCGACGATGCTCTACGGATTAGGCCAATCGCCACAGACCCGGCGGGTTGACCTCAAGTACCTCGATTTCTCTCGCCCGATATTGCTGCGCCGTGTGATGGAGGAGAACGGCGACTATAAAAAGCCAATCTGGATAAGCGAGTACGCCTGGATTAGCTTGCCCCCCGATTTCAAAGGTGAGCCCGCAAAGAACATCTGGGGCCGCAGCGTAGACGAGCAAACGCAGGCCAACTGGCTCATAGAGGGCTATCAGCGAGCCGCCAAAGAGTGGCCCTGGATGGGGGTAATGAGCGTTTGGTACTTCCGCGAACCTGCCCCCAACCCGCTGGAGCCTGCCAATTACTTCGCTATCGTCAACCCTGATTTCACCCCACGCCCAGCCTACACCGCCATACAGGACTACAGCAAGCGCCTGCCTGTAATCACCTCATACGACAAGCCGCTGTGGGATGCCTGGGGCTTTCCTGTAGTCTACGGCCTCTTTGGTTTGCTCGCTCTGATGTCGGGGGCCGCGCTAAGCTCTAATATAGGCAGGTGGGCGGGGGCCGCGCTGGATAGGCCGAGAGGCCACTACTCTGAAGCGATACGCGAGACCGCACGCAACGCGGCGGTAGTGTCGGGCATGCTCTTGCTGGTAGGCCTTTACTACCGCGTGAATAGCGCGCCCGCTATGGTGGTCACGCTCGCGGCCTGGGGTCTACTCGCCTTCCTCAAGCCGTCCACAGGGTTGGCGTTTGTAGCCCTTGCCATCCCTTTCTTCTGGTACCCCAAAGAATTCAAGCAAGAGCGCTTCCCAATAGCCGAAACGCTCTTGCTGCTCGTCTTTGCTGCCGTGCTTGCACGCCATACAGTAGCCTGGCTGGTGGGCCGCCGCGCCCGACCTGGTCTATCTGTAGTAGCAGAGCGGCTTAACTTGCCCATTACGAAGGTAAACCCGCCCACGAATCTTGCGCCTTCTCTCAGCATGCCTTCATACGACACGGACGAGCTTCCGTTGCACAGGCTTGCTGAAAACGAAGCAGCATCTGTAAATAGCCTGCCGTATAAAGCGGCACCACTCACAATTGCATTGCAGGAGCAACCTACGCTTGTGGGGGCGAGTGACACGAAGGCCACAGCGCCCCTGCCTGTCATCTCCGCCCAGGACGACCTTGTGCCCGCGCAGTGGCCGTCGCACCCCGTATATAAAGCGCCGCCTCTCGCCAAAGCAGTCCTCACCGGCCACCCAGATGGATATACCACAGAACCACCGTCCAACACATTCAGCAGCCTTCACATTTCACGCGTGACTTTTTATACCGCCCCTCTCCTGGCCCGCTTCCGCACCTGGAACCGCGAAGATGCTTTTGCCGCACCCGCTGTGCTCATGCTCATCGTCGGCACCTTTTCGCTCCTAACTTTGGCCGATCCATCATTTGCCAAAGACAGCGCCCGCGCTTATCGCTGGGTGATAGTGGAGCCTATCCTCTTTTATTTCCTGCTGACTGACGTAATCAAGAGCAAGCGTGGGCTATGGCGCATCGCCGACTTCTTCGTGGCGGCAGCCACCGGTGTGGCTCTACTCGGTCTGTGGCAATATGCAACAGGCACAAATCTGCTGGTGGTGGAGGGTGTCAGGCGGGTGCAAAGTGTTTATCTACACCCCGACAACCTGGCCCTTTACCTGGGCAGAGTGGTGCCTTTTGTTGTTTGCCTGGCGCTCTTTTTGCCGAAGGGCGGGCGGAAGCTGGTCTATGCCCTTGCCGCCCTGCCGCTGCTAGCAACCTTCTCTCTGACCTATTCACGAGGCGCATGGGCAGGCATGTTTGTGGCTGTGCTGGTAGTTGTTGTGCTTGGGGTCGCCTGGGGCAAGGGGTCGCCGCGTGTTTCTGTGCGTGCGAGATGGCTCGCCGCGGGCGGAGGGGCTGCCTTGCTGGTGGTGGTTGCAGTTGTGATCATCCAGATCGCGCCCACTCTTCCCACACGCATATTTGGCACAGGGAGCGCGTCAACTCGCATCGAGATATGGAAAAGTGCCCTCGCCATGCTGCGCGACCACCCCGTATTCGGGGTGGGCATTGACCAGTTTCTCAACCAGTTCCAGGCGCGCTACATAACCAAGTCCCTGGCGAACGAGTCCTACACGTCTCACCCGCACAACCTTATTTTGGATTACTGGCTCTCTTTGGGTATAATGGGCGTGATCATTCTCGTTTGGCTGCTATGGCGTTATTTCCGAGAAGCACTTAACCTTGTGCGGCGAGTGTCATTGCGTGCAGGCTCTGACCCTGTGCATCGAGCTTTGGCGCTCGGCCTGCTCGCCAGCATGGTAGACTTCCTGGTGCATGGCATGGTAGACAACTCTTACTTCCTGGCCGACCTCTCGATGATCTTCTGGCTCAGCTGTGGATTGCTGCAATTGGTGCGGTGCGGAGGGGTCAGGGATAGCATCGGGCTGTAACTTGTATTGAACGTAAGGAGCTTCGCTTGCACATCGTAGTCACCGGCGGCGCAGGCTTTATTGGGTCGCATCTCTGTGAGGCTTTACTGGCTGATGGAAACAAAGTCACCGCTATAGATAATTTCCTCACCGGTAGCCCTTCCAACATCGCCCATCTGCGGGAGCGTCCTCGCTTTAGCCTCATCGAACATGACATAACAGTACCTTTAGGCAAAGAGGAGATGGTGCAGCTTGGGCAAGCAGCTGCCATATTCCACCTTGCTAGCCCTGCCTCTCCTGCTGATTTTAGCCGCATGCCATTGCAGATAGCAGTGATCAACTCGCAAGGTACTCATAATGTGCTGGAATTGGCGCGAAAGCTAGGAGCAAAATACCTTATCACCTCTACTTCGGAGGCATATGGCGACCCTTTGGTGCACCCGCAGGGCGAGGAATATCGGGGCAATGTGAACACCACAGGGCCGCGCGCCTGCTACGATGAAGGCAAGCGCTTCTCCGAGGCAATCACATCTGTGTACGTCAATGAGTACGGCCTGGACGGGCGTATAGTGCGTATTTTCAACACTTACGGCCCCCTTATGAACCCCTATGATGGCCGTTCAGTTCCCAGCTTTATCACACACGCGCTGAAGGGCGAGCCTCTGGTGGTTTACGGCGATGGTACGCAGACACGCTCGTACTGCTACGTAGCCGATATGGTCGCAGGTCTCATAACTGTTATGTTCGCACCGCCTGAGACACGAGGCATGGTCTTCAATGTTGGCAACCCTGATGAGCGCGAGATCATCATCTTCGCCAGGATAATTAAGGAGCAATGCCACTCCAACTCCGAGATAGTGCATGGTCCTGCCTTGGAGGACGACCCTGCTCGCCGCTGCCCCGACATCACGCGCATCTCAACAATGCTGGGCTGGCAGCCTAGCGTGCCTCTGGAAGAAGGCTTGCGACTCACGATAGAGTGGTTTCGCACCCGTCTTGCGGATGAGGACTGAGCAATTGAAGCGACACCACAGGTGAAAGAGAAACAAGGGGTTTACAGGGTGTGGTAGGTAGAAGAGCAGCATTTAACGTGCTGTCCAGCCTCAGCGCGCACTCCTCAGCGCACACTCCTCAGCGCACACTCCTCAGCCCTCACCAGCCCAAGCTGTGGCTTGGGCTGGCAGCTTTGTTTACGGCGGCTCTGGCGGCGTTTGCACCTCCCCTCCTTACAATAGCAGCTATCGTGGGGCTGCTTGTCGTTCTGCTTATACTGCGCAACCCTCTGTGGGGCGCGTACGCCCTCGTGCTGAGCGTGCCTGTGCAGAAGGTGGTCAGCTATCAGGCTGGGCCTATTGAGATCACGGTCACGCAGACCCTTTTCGTCTTCGTGCTGGGCGTCTGGTGGGCGTGGATGTCGCTACGCCTGGACCGCCGGCTACAAATTACCCCTGTTGCCATCGCCCTGCTGATTTTCCTGACTGCTACGCTGCCGAGCCTATGGGTTACTGCTTCGTTGCCCGAAAGCCTTGCTGAAATCTCTCGTTGGCTCGTGACGATCCTATCCTACGTGATAATCCTCAACTCGGTGCAGAGCCGACGGGCGATGAACTGGCTAATTGCCGCTATGCTCGCGGCGGGTCTCTCCGAGGCATTGCTCGGACTTGTGCAGTCATACGGCGGCCTTGGGCCCGCCAGCTTCAATGTGGGAGGCTTACTTACCCGCGCATATGGCACTATCGGCGCGCCCAACTCCTTCGCGGGTTATATAAATCTGAGCTTGCCGTTGGCCCTCACCCTGGCTCTTTACCAGTGGGGCATGTGGTTCTCAGCCCGCAAAGCTGCGGCCTGGGCGGATCGCCCTGACTTTTGGACTCTGCGGCGGCTGCGCGTGCCTGTGCTGATGACGCTGATGGCGCTCATCCTCTTCTGGACGTTGCTTACTTCCCTCTCCAGGGGTGCGTGGGTGGGCCTCACTGTTGGGGTGGTGGCGATGGTGCTTGCTCTCGGCAAACGTGCCGCCGTTGCTATTACCAGCCTTATTGTGGCCGCGCTTGGGCTTGTGGGCCTCGGCTTGATAGGTGCGCTCCCCCCCACCGTCACCGACCGCTTTGCTCAACTCACCAGCCAGCTAGCTATATTCGACCCCAGGGGTATAGTTCCAACCCCGGACAACTACGCTGTCGTCGAGAGAATGGTGCACTGGCAGGTGGCGGGGAACATGTTCCTCTCCAGCCCCTGGATCGGCGTGGGCATAGGCAACTTCAACGTGCTCTTCAACAAGTTTGGCGTGCAGGGTTGGCCTTACTCACGCGGGCATGCGCATAACTACTACTTGAACATACTCGCCGAGACGGGCGTGGTAGGCGCAACCTTTTACATGCTGATGCTACTTACGATGGTTGTTGTAGGAGTGAGGGCGATAAGGCGTGTGCGCGCATCGGGCGACAGCTATGGCGAAGCGGTGGCGATAGGCGCTTTCGGCATCCTGATTACTTTTATGGCCCACAACTTCTTCGAGAACCTGCATGCTCTCAACTTCGGCATACAGTGGGTAGCTGCGTTGTCCCTCTTTACCCTGGTAGGGCGGCGGGATGCGTACGAATTATGAATTACGAGTCGCTCGCTCCAATTCACAACTCCGCCGAAGGCGGGAGCTAATTCATAGAAGGGGTTAACTATGCCTGTTCTTGTGACCGGCGGAGCCGGGTTTATCGGCTCGCACACTGTGGCTATGCTGCTGGCGCGGGGCGACTCTGTTGTTGCCCTTGATAACTTCAACAATTACTATAGCCCTGAGCGCAAGCACCGCAATGTTGCTCCTTTCCGCGATGATCCCAATTTCAAGTTGATCGAGGGCGACATACGGGACCGGGCGCTTGTAGATCAGCTTTTTGCAACGGAGGATATTCGCCGCGTGGTTCACCTTGCCGCGATGGCGGGGCCACGCCCTTCTGTGCAGAATCCGCAGCTTTACGAGGAGGTCAATGTCAAAGGCACACTGAACCTGGTGGAAGCATCGGTCAGACGCGATGTAGAGCACTTCGTTTACGCCTCAAGCTCCTCTGTTTACGGCGGTGATGCTCCCGTTCCCTACAGAGAAGATGCACGCACAGACCATCCTCTTTCGCCCTACGCCGCCACCAAGAAGATGAGCGAGGTGCTGCTCTATACATACCATTATCTGTACAAATTGTCTGTCACTGCTCTTCGCTTTTTTACTGTATACGGCCCCAGGGGGCGGCCTGATATGGCTGTTTATTTATTTACCGACTGGATAGCCAGGGGAGCGCCCGTGCGCCTCTTTGGTGATGGTAGCCAGGGGCGAGACTACACATACGTGGCCGATACCGTCTCCGGCATTGTGGCAGCCTTAGATCGCCCTTCCACCTACCGCATCTACAACCTGGGCAACTCTAATCCACAGAGCAATGCGCATCTGATAGAGATCATTGAGGGAGAGCTGGGCAAAAGGGCTGTTATAGAAAAAGTGGAATACCCCAGCTCGGACCCTCCTCTGACTTGCGCCGACATCAGCCGCGCACGCGCCGAGCTCGGTTACAACCCACAAATATCCCTTGAGGAAGGGGTCAGGCGCTTTATCGCCTGGTACAGGCAGCAGGAGTAGAGGTTGGCGACTGCTGCTAATTCCTGGCCCTGACCGCGCCTACCACATTGCCTGTGACTTGCGCCGGTGATAGCTCAACCTTGCCATCTTGCGGGTGGGGCGTCATCCATATGCCCGCCTTCGGCTGTACAGTGGTGCGCACTGTAGCCTCTACGTGCTGGTTGGGGAGCAGGTCGAGGCGGAAGCGTTGCAGCACAATCGCGAGCACCGTCTTGATCTCCATCGTGGCGAAAGGCGCGCCTATGCACGAGCGCGGACCTGCGGCGAAGGGTATGTAAGCATAGGGGGGCGGCGTTTCGCCGCTTGTGGGGTCCCAGCGCTCCGGCCGGAAACGCTCCGGCTGCGGGAACTGGTCAGGCATGCGGTGGCTCACGAACGGCACATAAGAGACTAGCTCTCCGGCGTTCACAGTGTATCCTTGCCACTCAAAGGCCTCTTTAGCCGTGCGATTGGCGCTGGCTGCCGGTGGGTAGAGCCGCAGCGACTCTTTCACCACCTGCTCAAGATAGGGGAGGCGGTCGAGGTCAGCAGGAGTTGGTGGCTCACCATGCAATTGGCCGTCAAGCTCGGCCAGCAGCCTGGCGGTTACTCGGGGGTGCTGCGCCAGCAGGTAAAAGGCCCAACTCAAAGCGTTCGCGCTCGTCTCGTGCCCGGCAACGAAGAGGGTGAGGAGCTGGTCACGCACCTGGGCTGTGGTAAGCCTGCCTCCTTCCTCATCGCGGGCTGCGACGAGCATCGATACAACGTCGCCTGTGTCCCGCTTCTCACGCTCATGCTGTCTGATGATAGCGCTCAAGGTGCTGTCTATTCGCTTGAGAGCCTTCCTCAAAGTGCCTCCCTGCCCCACAGGGGGCACATCAAAAGGGAGTTGCGAGAAAGCAACGTTGAAGGGATTGCTGACGGCGTGCACCACAGAGGCAACTGCATCTCCAAGCTCGTGCGCCGAGCCTGCGAGGTCCATGTTGAACAAGGTGCGTCCTACAATGATGAGAGCCAGCCTGTGCATCTCGCGTGAGATATCTATTGGCGCGCCCTGCTGCCAGCGATTTAGCAGCTGCAAGGTGGTATCTACCATCACCCTCTGATAGTCGCCTACGCGCTTGCGGTGAAAGGCGGGCATCATCAAGCGGCGTTCTTGCTTGTGCCTGGGATCGTCTATGAAGAGAAGGCCATCGCCCACGATCCAGCGAGCATGCACTTTGTCAATGAGCGGAGCCACCAGGAAGTTGTCTACAGCATCCACCAGGATGTAGCGGTTAGCATCTGCCCCATGCAGCGCAACGCCCTTTATCCCAAGCAAGTCAATGCGAATCACATTACCGTAGCGGCGATAGTTGTTCACCATGAAGTCGAGCGGATTGTAAAAGAAGGAGGTGACCGCGCCGATGGGCGGCACGCTAGGAGGGCCGGGAGGCAATCTTCTGGACATAATTCACCTTTCGAGTTACTGTATCACACTTTCTCAATACTACGCATCCAGCGCGTGCGAGGCGCATCTATCCGGCAGGCGCTGAGCTATGGCGATGTTCCTCTTAGGCTTTCTAAAGCTGGTTTCTCTCTATGAGAGGTTTGTAGCACCCGGCGTTACACTGTGGAAGAGCCACACCCCACTCGCGGAGGGCCTCTTACTCTCGAAAACAAATATTCCCCTTCCCTACTGGAGGGGTTAGTGGGCTGGAAGTCTGACTGCCATGATATAAGAGGCAACGAGCCTACCACGTTGTGGGTGAAACTTTGGGTATTGTATAATTGCTCGTAAAGCCTGTTGTTCAGATGAATATGTCAGACCTGCGATTTATAGATGCCAAACCGCCGCAGCCCATCGTCGCCTGGGAGAGTAGCCCGCGCGTCGCCTTTGTCACACTTGGTTGCAAAGTGAACCAGAGCGACACGCAGAAAGCTATCAGCGACTTTCGCGCCGCAGGCTTTCGCATTGTGCCTTCCTCCTCGCCTGCTGAGGTATACGTGGTCAACACCTGCTCGGTTACGCATGTGGCCGACCGCAAGAGCCGCCAGTGGTTGCGCCGCGCTGCCAGGGCTAACCCCGCCGCATTGGTTGTGGCAACGGGCTGCTACGCCGCGTCGGGCAAGGCGGCACTCGACGACATGCCCGAAGTTGGGCTGGTGGTAGGCTATAAGGGCAAGGAGAGCCTCCTGAGCCTTGTCCTTGAGCGGATGCCGGGCTACACCCCATCTGCTTTCGTTGCTACCAAAAAGCCGGGGCAGCCACGTACCCCCACCTGGGCAGGCAACGAAGAAGGAGAAATTGACCCCAGCTTCGCCTCTCGCACCCGCGCAATGGTGAAGATCGAGGATGGCTGCAACGACTTCTGCACCTTCTGCATCATACCCTTCACGCGCGGTATGCCCCGCTCAACACCTGCGAACGAGGTAGTCAGGCTTGTTCGCCAGCGCCTTGATGAAGGTTATAAAGAGATTGTGCTCACAGGCGTGCACATGGGCAAGTATGGGAAGGACCACGCACAGCGCAAGCGTGTAAACCTCGACCCCGACGAAGCAGCCGATTTGCCGGGAGTGGTGCGTGCTGTGTTGGAGCGCACCGCTGTGCCTCGCCTGCGTATCACCTCCGTCGAGCCTACTGATGCTGTGATGATGCTCCCTATCCTCTCTGATGCCCGTTATAAGGGCAGGGTAGCCCCGCATCTGCATTTACCTTTGCAGAGCGGCTGCGATGCGACACTGGCGCGCATGAAGCGCGACTACACCACTGCCGAGTATGCCGTTGTGGTGAGAGAGTGCCGTGAGGCGGTGCCAGGTATCTCTATCACCACCGACTTAATTGCAGGCTTCCCCGGCGAGACTGAGGCCGAGTGGAAGCAGACAATGCAGTTCGTAGCAGATATGCGCTTCGCCAGTCTGCATGTCTTCCCGTATTCGCAGAGGCCCGGCACCCCCGCCGAACAGATGCCGTGCCAGGTTTCGCCGAAGATGCGCCACACCCGCACTTTGCAAGCTATAGAGCTTGGGAGCCGTGCAGAAGCCGCTTGCGCCATTCGCTATCTTGGCGCTACATTGCCTGTGCTCTGGGAAAGAGCGAGTGATGGCGTGTGGAGCGGCCTTACCGATAACTATATAAGAGTATATAGCCGTGCCGGGGGCAACTTGCGCAACGTTATTACTCCTGCCCTGATAACGGCCTTTGATGCGCACGGTTTATGGGCTGAACCGCTGTGCGAGCCAGGTGAGAGCTATGGCGAATAAAGTTTCGCAGCGTGAAGGAAATACCCGGCTTACTATCGGCCTCCTAAGTGGCATGAGCATTGTGGCTGCTGCCTTTGCCATCTATATCGGCTTGCGCCAGGATCAACCGCTCGCTATCGTGGCCCTCGTATTTGCAATTGCCTGCGGCGTCGCGGCCTGCCTCTCTTACAGACAATATACTGCTTTGCGCAACATCAGGTGGCAGGCCGAGCTTGCGGAAAGTAACAAAGAATTGGACCGAGTGCTCGGTGAGCAACGGAGTGCTGTAACTCCTTTGAGTCAGGACCTCCCTCTCCGAGCTCAAGAGGAAAATCCCTTTGCCAACCGCTAGGACGCAGCGCTATCTCGCCTGGGCAGCGGTGCTGGGCACCCTTTTCGCCTGCTTCGGCTGTGGCCTTTACGCGAGTAATAATGTACGGGTAGCTACACTCTTCCTTGTGGTAGCCTGGCTCATTCTTGTGCCTATCTTTATTTATCTGCTGGCGGTGCGCCGCCGGAGCAAGCGTGTTGTCAGGCAAACTCTCCAGCAGCAAGAAGAACAGCGACAGCGGGAGCTTGACGCCCTTGCCTCGGTGCCTAACCTCCTATCGAAGGATCAAAGTTCCAGGGCAGACGATGCCTCACAAAGTGAGAAAACAGTATGAATCTAGACCGCTATACGAATACCCATATGGGGCTTATATGGTCGGAGCAGCACAAGGTTGACCTCTGGTGGCAGGTAGAGCTCGCTGTTTGCGAGGCGTGGGCTGAGCGCGGCAAAGTACCCGCCGAGTCGCTCTCTGTTCTGCGCGGAGGCAAAATAGACCTGCGCCTGATGGCGGAGTACGAGAAAGAGACCGACCACGACCTTATCGCCTTCTTGAAGGCTGCAACCGATAGCCTCTCTGATCCCGACGCCGCCCGCTACGTCCACCTGGGGCTTACATCCTCTGATGTGATTGATACCGCGTTGGCTCTTCAGCTAGGAGAATCAACCCGGCTGATAATAGAGGATGTGATAGCTCTCCGCGTGACCCTTGCCGCGCTTGCACTTGAGCACAAGAATACGGTGATGATAGGGCGTACGCATGGTGTGCATGCCGAGCCTACCACCTTCGGCCTCAAGATACTCGTCTGGTACGAAGAGATGGGGAGGCACTTGCACCGTCTGGAGGAGGTTGCACGAGACGTGGCGGCAGGCAAGATTTCGGGCGCAGTGGGCACACATGCCAACGTTGCGCCGGAGATAGAGGAGGACGCGCTTGGAAGGCTTGGTCTCACAACCGACCCTGTTTCCACTCAAATAGTGCAACGAGACCGCCATGCTGCCACTCTGAATGCGCTGGCTTTGCTCGCCTCTTCGCTGGATAAGTTCGCCACCGAAATCCGCCATCTAGCTCGCACCGAGGTGCGCGAAGTGGAGGAGCCTTTCGGCGCGGCCCAGCAAGGCTCATCCGCCATGCCGCACAAGCGTAACCCGCATAAGAGCGAGCGCATCAGCGGCCTGGCACGCGTGGTGCGCGGCTTTGCTCTTACAGCTATGGAAGATGTAGCCCTCTGGCATGAGCGCGACATCTCGCACTCCTCCGCCGAGCGTATCATCCTGCCGGGAGCCTTCATACTGGTTGATTACATGCTGACTCACTTTGACAGCATAATGCGTGGGCTGAATGTTTACCCTGGGCGCATGAAGCGCAATTTGGAGTTGACTGGCGGTCTGGTCTTTTCTCAGACGGTAATGCTAGCTCTAACCGAAAGTGGCATGGACCGCCAGGCGGCGTACAAGATTGTGCAGGGGCACGCGATGCAGGCCTGGGAGTTAGACGCTCAAGGTGAAACAGGCCCTACTTTTCTCCAACGCCTCAGCGCGGACCCGCAAGTCACAGGCCGCCTCTCCACCGAGCAGCTACACGAGATAATCAGCCTGGACCGCCACATGGCGCATGTAGATGATGCCTACAAGAGGGTTGGGCTGGAGGGCTAGAGAGAGTAACAAGTAGCCAAGCTCTCAGGCCAGCAAATCCTCCACAGCCATTGACCAGCCGGGCACCGCAGGCTCTGCTTCCGCCGTTTCCCCGAGGCCGTAAACTGTGGGCTTTCGGGGGTCGCTAACGCGGTATACCCTTACGACCTTCTCTTTGAGCACATCAACGTCCCACACTACGAGGGTTCCTGCGGCAAAATAATCTTCCCGTTTGGCCGCCATTGCACGCTCCGCAGTCGGACCATAGTCGCCTTCACTTCTGACTTCTGCGGCGAAGATAGGCGCGCCTTCAAGGAACTTACCGCCTCTGTTGCGCTCCCCGGTGTACCAGGCCGCGTCCGGGCTGAACGAGCGGCGGTTCGGCAGATCCACAATGAAGCCTGCATTATCTGGGTAGGCGTACCCGCCACCCCCGCGCCGCTCGTATTGGCGTAAACTAAAGTAGATTTCACCCCCCGTACGGCTTGGCTCATCGCCTGTACGTGGCATAAGTATTAACTCTCCGTTCACAATCTCAGCTTTGCCGTTCTCCGGCACGCGATACAGATCCTGGACATCAGCTCCTGCTTTAATGCTCATTTGTTGCCTCGCTCTCTGTACTCTGCTCGGCGGTCTCGCTCTCGCCCTTCCACTAACAGTATATAGCCATCGTTGTGTGAGGGCAACCGGATATACCACTGGCGCTAGCATGGCGTGCGCTTAGCTCATGCTATATAATTAAGATGTTAATCTTACTTACCACGTCGGGCATAATGCTGCGTGAGGTCTAGTTCCCTGTTCCCGCTCTTAGTGGTAAAGCCAAATAAATACTCAACCAGGAGACTTCATGAACCCCAAAGCTTACAGGTTGCCAACAGACATTCTTCCCAGGCGATATGACATACAAATAGATGCGCGTCTGGGGCGCGAGGATTTTCATGGCAAAGTTAGCATCAAGCTCGACATAGAGCAGGCACGCGACACCATAGAGCTAAACGCTCGTGACTTGCAACTCTCTGATGCCCGCCTCACTTGCGATGACGCCACCCTAAGTGGGGTTATAACCCAGGATGCTGAGCGCGAGATGGCCGAGATTCACTTCGACGGGCCCCTGCCCACAGGCGAGGCTTACCTCGATATTTCTTTCGAGGGGAAAGTCAGCACCAACCTGGAAGGGCTGTATCTTGCCAAGGATGGGCCGGAGCAGTGCCTTTGCACGCAGTGTGAGGAAACCGACGCCCGCGCTATTTTCCCCTGCTGGGACGAGCCGATCTTCAAGGCGCAGTTCGCCTGGGAGGTCGCCACCGCAGCTGACGCTACTGTGCTGGCTAACGGGCCCCTCATCTCCATAACGCAGAGTGAAGATGGCGGCTCGAAAAGGTGGCTCTTTGAGGCTACAGAGCCAATGTCCAGCTATTTAGTGGCGCTTGTGATTGGCAATATCGCAAGCACCCAGGAAGAAGATGTCTCAGGCACGCCTATCAGGGTGTGGGCGCTCAAAGGCAAAGAGCAGATGGGGCGGTTCGCGCATGACTTCACCGCTCGGCTCCTCCCCTGGTACGAAGAGTACTTTGCCACCCCCTATCACTTCGACAAGTACGACCAGGTAGCTGTGCCGGGCTTTGCCGCGGGCGCTATGGAGAATGCGGGTCTGGTGCTATTCCGCCAGTCCGCTCTCTTGATGAACCCGCAGACCGCCTCATGGCAGGCCGAGAAGCGGATCGCCCACGTGGTAGCGCACGAGTTCGCTCATATGTGGTTCGGCGACCTGGTTACGATGAAGTGGTGGGACGACCTGTGGCTCAACGAAGCATTCGCCGAGTGGATGGCTCACAAAGTGGTAAGCGCGCTACAGCCTGATTACGAAAGCTGGGCCGACTTTCAGGCGAGCAAGCTGGGCGCACTCGGCGCTGACGCCCTGGAGAGCACTCATCCGATCTACAACAAAGTAGAAACCCCCGCCGAAGCCGCCGAGATGTTCGACTCGATTACCTACGACAAAGGCTGCTCGGTGATGCGGATGCTCGAAAACTTCCTGGGAGAAGAGCACTTCCGCGCCGGTATTCGCACTTATATGCGCGGGTTCGCGGAAGGGAATGCTAACGGCGCTGACCTCTGGCGGCAGTTGCAGCAGGCTTCCGATCACCCGGTGACAGAGATCATGAAAAGCTGGATCACCCAGAGTGGTTATCCGGTAGTAGGCGTGGAGATGGAGCAGCGTGGGAGCGATCTTATCCTCAAACTGAGCCAGAAGCGCTTCTTCTCTGACCCCCAGGCGAAGGACAACGGCAATCAGCTTTGGCAGGTGCCCCTTGTCATACGCTACGAGAATGAGAGCGGTAACTACGAGACCCGCTATTTGCTGTCGAAGGCCGAAGATGAAGTTACGCTTGACGCGACAGGCGACCTGAAGTGGTGTTACGCTAATGCAGGCGAGATAGGCTTCTACCGCCAGAGTCTGAGCAGCGCACTGCTGAAAAGCCTTCTAACCAACCTGAATAAGCTTTCACCGGTAGAGCAGATGGGCGTGCTCGGTGATCAGTGGGCGCTGGTGCGTAACGGCGCCAACTCTATGACACAGTTTCTCGATGTCCTCGCCGCCCTCTGCGGTACCGACAACTACAGCGTCCTTGAGAGCGTGGTGGGCCGCCTCTACGCTATAGAGAGCCTGTTGGAAGATGCGGGCGACGAGAATGCGCTGAATAACTTCCGTAGCTGGGTGGATAAGAGCTTTAAGTCGCAACTTGGCACCCTTGGCTTCGAGCCGAAAGAGGGCGAATCGCAGAATGACAGCCAGAGGCGCGTATCTCTCATAAGCGCAGTAACCGTGCTGGCCCACAACGACGATGCTATCAAGCAAGCTATAGAGTTGGCTGACCGCGAAGCGGGCAATCCTGCCTCTGTAGACCCCAATCTTGGCGGGCTGTTCGTAGATGTAGCGGCCCACTTTGGCGACCGCGCTCGCTTCGACAAGTACGTGCAGATATACCAGCAGCGCAAAGCATCAAGCTCATCACCGCAGGAGACCAACCGTTACCTCAATAGCTTTGCCGACTTTCAGCAGCCGGAGCTTGTGCAAAGCGCGCTTGGCTTGATAGACCGCAAGATTGTGCCGCAAGAGGCTATCGGCCCCATGTTGCGCCAGATGCTGCCGCAGCGCCACGCGCAGCTTGCCGCCTGGGGCTACATAAAAGAACACTGGCCCATTATCCGCAATCTCGGCGACATGTGGACAGGCTTCCTGGTAGAGGCGAGCGGCCAACTTCCCGCTTCCAAGCGTGGCGACATGGTCAGCTTCTATGACGCTAACCTGAATGGCATCGCCCAGAAGAGCTACGCCCGCGCCCTGGAAACCCTCGACCAACTAGCCGAGTTCAAGGCCAGAACGAAGGGCGATCTGGTGGGCTGGTTCGGGAAGTGATTCCGACGCAGGCGGTGCGTGTGCTATAATCACCTTATGGAAAGAGCTCCTCTCCTCAGCACGGACCTTCCTCTGCCCCTCTTTGGCAGGGGCAAGGTCCGCGACACCTATGACCTTGGGGATAACCTGCTGATCGTGGCTACCGACCGCATCTCCGCTTTCGACTCCATCCTTCCCGTAGGCATACCGCACAAAGGGCAGGTGCTGACTGCTCTCTCAGCCTTCTGGTTCAAGCTCACAAGAGAGATCATGCCCAACCATATGCTCAGCACCAACCCGGCTGGTTTCCCCTTCAACTGGCGCGAGTGGCCTCGTGAGCAGCAAGAGCAGCTATGGGGCCGTTCAATGCTCGTCAAAAAGGCACAACGCATAGATATAGAGTGTGTGGCTAGAGGCTATCTGGCAGGCTCCGGCTGGGCTGAGTACATCGAGAGTGGATCCATAACAGCCATCTCTCTGCCCGCAGGCTTGCAGGAGAGCCAGCAACTGCCGGAGCCGATATTTACCCCTGCCACCAAAGCAGCATCAGGCCATGATGAGAACATACCTTTTGATGCTCTCTACGACGTCGTTAGCCCTGAGGTTGCGGAGCAGCTGCGTGATGCTACCCTGCGTCTCTACAGCGCAGCATCGGATTACGCGCGCACCAGGGGCATTATCATCGCTGACACCAAGCTGGAGTTTGGACTGCTCGATGGGCGGTTGATAGTCATAGACGAGATGCTTACACCCGACTCCTCGCGCTTCTGGGAAGTAGACAACTACAGAGTTGGAGAGAGCCAGATGAGCCTCGACAAGCAATATGTGCGCGATTGGCTTCTCGCCTCCGGCTGGAACCGCGAGCCGCCTGCTCCGCCCTTGCCTGCTGATGTGGCACAGAAGACGGCTGACAGGTACCTCGAAGCGTATTCTCGCCTCACCGGGCGCGACTTACTTTCTGAACTCTACTCGGAGCAACTTACGGATGGCTAAATGGTTGGCTAACATTAGGGTGACGCTCAAGCCTGTGGTGAACGACCCGCAGGGGCTGTCGATACGCGACGCCTTGCACAATCTTGGGTATACAGGTGTGGAGGCTGTGCGCTCAGGCAAGTTTATACAGCTTTTCCTCACCGCCGATAGCGCAGAGGCTGCCGAGATTATGGTGGATGCCATGTGCCGCAGCCTGCTGGCTAATCCTGTGATCGAAGACTACTCGGCGGAATTACTTCCCACCGAAGGCAGGGAGGGAAGCAGTTATGCCAAAGCGCATTGAAGGGGTGTCGCGCATTCTCGCGATAGCCAGCGGCAAGGGTGGAGTTGGCAAAACGACTGTCACTGTCAACCTTGCCCTTGCCCTTGCTCTCGACGGGGCACGCGTAGGTCTCTTCGATGCCGATATCTATGGGCCGAATGTGCCGCTCATGCTCGGTGTGCGGCGCACCGCGAAGGCACGGGGCAGGTTGCCTGTGGCCCGCGCCGACAGCACACCTTATATACCCCCCTTGGAGCGCTACGGCCTCAAAGTGATGTCAATCGGACTGCTGATCGCCGACACCGAGGCTGTTATGCCAGACCCCAACTTCAGCGGGCGTATTGTGTTGCAGACATTGCGCGATGTGCTCTGGGGCGAGCTGGATTACCTGCTGATTGATCTGCCGCCTGGCACGGGCGAGCCTCAGCAAAGCCTGGTGAATGCTGTGCAGGTAGACGGCGCGGTGGTAGTAACTACACCCCAGGATCTGTCGCTCATGGATGCGGGCCGCTCGCTTGGCCTCTTTCGTAAAGCAGGGGTGCCTATCCTGGGGCTGATCGAGAATATGAGCTATCTCAGCTGCCCGCACTGTAACGAGAGGATCGAGGTCTTTCACAGGACCGAAGCGCAGTGGGCGGTCGAAGATAAAGAGTTAGACCTCTTGGGGCGCATTCCTCTGGACATAGCTATCAGCCGGGGCATAGACGCGGGCCACCCTCTGATTGAAGCTACTCCAGATGCGGCTCAGGCAACGGTTTTCCGCCAGATAGCGACAAAGATCAGGCGCAAGCTGGACGCGTAGTACGTAACGGAGGAAGAAATGAAAGTAGGCGTAGTAGTATTCCCAGGCTCCAATGGCGACCATGATGCGCTTTATGCAATAGACGAGGTAGTTGGACAGGAGGCTGAGATTATCTGGCACACGCATACAGATTTGAGCCGCTACGACATGGTAGTGCTACCGGGGGGCTTCTCCTACGGAGATCACCTGCGGGCCGGGGCGATTGCTCGTTTTGCCCCCGTCATGGGAGCTATCAAGAGCTACGCGGAAGAAGGCGGATGGGTGCTGGGAATATGCAACGGCTTTCAGGTGCTTACCGAGGCGCATCTGCTGCCGGGCGCGCTTCTCAGAAATGGCGAGCTAGCCTTCTCTTGCAGGTGGATATATACAAGAATAGAAGAGTCGCGGTGCGCTCTTTTGCGCGGTGTACCCTCGGGCACGGTGTGGAAGCTGCCGATAGCTCACGGTGAAGGTCGCTACTACGCCGACCCCTCAACGCTGGCGCGGCTGGGGCAAAACGGCCAGGTTGTTTTGCGTTATTGCACCCGTGACGGCGCTGTTGAGCCCTCAGCCAACCCCAATGGCTCGTCAAATGGCATCGCGGCTATCTGTAACGAAAAAGGCAACGTGCTGGGCTTGATGCCCCACCCCGAACGTGCTGCCGAGGCCCTGCTAGGAGCCGACGACGGCAGACGCTTCCTGCAAGG